>NZ_CP039692.1:300000-545000 GCF_005145045.1 Agrobacterium larrymoorei | reverse complement strand
ATGTCATCGTGACCTGATCTGGTTGTAAAAGGTAACCTGATCCGTCGTTCATTCCTTCGGAATGACGACTTGATGATGAGCATAGACAATGAGAACGAAGAAGTGAATTAAGGGCATTTGGTGGATGCCTTGGCATGCACAGGCGAAGAAGGACGTGATACGCTGCGAAAAGCCGTGGGGAGCTGCGAATAAGCTTTGATCCATGGATCTCCGAATGGGGCAACCCACCTTAAATACCTAGAAAATCATTCCTGTTGGAATGATTTGTCTATCTTTGTTTGCACTCACGCGCCGTACCGCAGGCTTTGCCTGCTGGCGCTACGTGGGTGCGCTGCACGAGCAGCGACGGACTATCGTCCTGTATGGGTGCCTTGCTCGAGGTTGAGTATGGCAGCAATACAGGCCAGAGGCCGTCGCCAATCGTTTGGCGCGCCGTCCGCAGGCCTTCGGCCGTGAGGACAAAACAAACCCGGCACGTCCGGGTAGGACAGAGCAACCGGAATGGTTTCTAGGTATTGTAATAAGGTATCTACACTTGAATACATAGGGTGTAAGAAGCGAACGCAGGGAACTGAAACATCTAAGTACCTGCAGGAAAGGACATCAACCGAGACTCCGTAAGTAGTGGCGAGCGAACGCGGACCAGGCCAGTGGCAATGCTGAATAAAGTCGAACGATCTGGAAAGGTCGGCCATAGCGGGTGATAGCCCCGTAGACGTAGAACAGGCATTGTCCTTGAGTAGGGCGGGACACGTGAAATCCTGTCTGAACATGGGGAGACCACTCTCCAAGCCTAAGTACTCGTGCATGACCGATAGCGAACAAGTACCGTGAGGGAAAGGTGAAAAGCACCCCGACGAGGGGAGTGAAATAGAACCTGAAACCGGATGCCTACAAACAGTCGGAGCCCGAGCCCTTTAGTGGGTTGGGTGACGGCGTACCTTTTGTATAATGGGTCAACGACTTAGTGTAACGAGCAAGCTTAAGCCGGTAGGTGTAGGCGTAGCGAAAGCGAGTCTGAACAGGGCGTTCAGTTCGTTGCATTAGACCCGAAACCGAGTGATCTAGCCATGAGCAGGCTGAAGGTTGGGTAACACCAACTGGAGGGCCGAACCCATAACTGTTGCAATAGTTCGGGATGACTTGTGGCTAGGGGTGAAAGGCCAATCAAACTCGGAAATAGCTGGTTCTCCGCGAAATCTATTTAGGTAGAGCGTCGACCTTATACCCTCGGGGGTAGAGCACTGGATGGGCTATGGGGACTCACCGTCTTACTGATCCTAACCAAACTCCGAATACCGAGGAGTACTAGTCGGCAGACACACGGCGGGTGCTAACGTCCGTCGTGAAGAGGGCAACAACCCTGACCTCCAGCTAAGGTCCCCAAGTCATGGCTAAGTGGGAAAGGATGTGAGGATCCCAAAACAACCAGGATGTTGGCTTAGAAGCAGCCATCATTTAAAGAAAGCGTAACAGCTCACTGGTCTAAATAAGGGTCTTTGCGCCGAAAATGTAACGGGGCTAAAGCCATGCACCGAAGCTGAGGATTTGAGCTTATGCTCAAGTGGTAGCGGAGCGTTCCGTAAGTCTGTGAAGGCGGACCCGTGAGGGCTGCTGGAGATATCGGAAGTGCGAATGTTGACATGAGTAACGATAAAGGGAGTGAGAGACTCCCTCGCCGAAAGACCAAGGGTTCCTGCTTAAAGTTAATCTGAGCAGGGTTAGCCGGCCCCTAAGACGAGGCGGACACGCGTAGTCGATGGGAACCACGTTAATATTCGTGGGCCTGGTGGTAGTGACGGATCTTGTGTGTTGTGCATTCTTATTGGATTGGATGTGCGGCGAAGAGGTTCCAGGAAATAGCTCCACCGTATAGACCGTACCCGAAACCGACACAGGTGGTCAGGTAGAGTATACCAAGGCGCTTGAGAGAACTATGTTGAAGGAACTCGGCAAATTGCACGCGTAACTTCGGAAGAAGCGTGACCCCATTTTAGGCAACTATGATGGGGTGGCACAGACCAGGGGGTAGCGACTGTTTATCAAAAACACAGGGCTCTGCGAAGTAGCAATACGACGTATAGGGTCTGACGCCTGCCCGGTGCTGGAAGGTTAAAGGGAGAGGTGCAAGCTTTGAACTGAAGCCCCAGTAAACGGCGGCCGTAACTATAACGGTCCTAAGGTAGCGAAATTCCTTGTCGGGTAAGTTCCGACCTGCACGAATGGCGTAACGACTTCCCCGCTGTCTCCAACATAGACTCAGTGAAATTGAATTCCCCGTGAAGATGCGGGGTTCCTGCGGTCAGACGGAAAGACCCCGTGCACCTTTACTATAGCTTTACACTGGCATTCGCCAAGGCATGTGTAGGATAGGTGGTAGGCTTTGAAGCGCGGACGCCAGTTTGCGTGGAGCCATCCTTGAAATACCACCCTTATCTTCGTGGATGTCTAACCGCGGTCCGTTATCCGGATCCGGGACAGTGTATGGTGGGTAGTTTGACTGGGGCGGTCGCCTCCGAAAGAGTAACGGAGGCGCGCGATGGTTAGCTCAGACCGGTCGGAAATCGGTCGTCGAGTGCAATGGCATAAGCTAGCCTGACTGCGAGACTGACAAGTCGAGCAGAGACGAAAGTCGGTCATAGTGATCCGGTGGTCCCGTGTGGAAGGGCCATCGCTCAACGGATAAAAGGTACGCCGGGGATAACAGGCTGATGACCCCCAAGAGTCCATATCGACGGGGTTGTTTGGCACCTCGATGTCGACTCATCGCATCCTGGGGCTGGAGCAGGTCCCAAGGGTATGGCTGTTCGCCATTTAAAGCGGTACGTGAGTTGGGTTCAGAACGTCGTGAGACAGTTCGGTCCCTATCTGCCGTGGGTGTAGGAATATTGACAGGATCTGTCCCTAGTACGAGAGGACCGGGATGGACGTATCTCTGGTGGATCTGTTGTCCTGCCAAGGGCATAGCAGAGTAGCTATATACGGAATGGATAACCGCTGAAGGCATCTAAGCGGGAAACCAACCTGAAAACGAGTGTTCCCTATCAGAGCCGTGGAAGACGACCACGTCGATAGGACGGGTGTGGAAGTGCAGCAATGCATGAAGCTTACCGTTACTAATAGCTCGATCGACTTCTTCGTTCCCATTGTTCATGCTCATCGAAGATGAGCATTCCTCTTCTGTCCTGACGCGTGGAATACGCTCCGGACGGGCCGCGCCACGAGGCGCGACGACCTCTGGTCTGTATGGGAAACATACGGATAGGTCAGAGAAAGACGTGTTAAAAATAGAAAGTGGCCAAGCCACCCAGCTTCTCGAAAACAGCGTATGTTTTGCGCTTTGCCGACCTGGTGGTTATTGCGGGGCGGCTGCACCCGTTCCCATTCCGAACACGGCCGTGAAACGCCCCAGCGCCAATGGTACTTCGTCTTAAGACGCGGGAGAGTAGGTCGCTGCCAGGTCTGCAAAACGCAAAACATACAACATATCTTCTCATCACAAAAAGGCCACAAGGCCAATTCAAAGGCCGCTCACAATGCGGCCTTTTGTGTTATAAACTACACAAACTTCAAATGGCGCCACCCGACGAAAGGGCTGCGCTGGTAACGCGGGGTGGAGCAGCCCGGTAGCTCGTCAGGCTCATAACCTGAAGGCCGCAGGTTCAAATCCTGCCCCCGCAACCAAATCCCCATTATGTCCTGGAAATAACGCCAGCAAAGATGCTCGACACAGCGTCGCTCTTTGGATTGGGACTCCCCCTCTGAAAAACTTGAGGGCCGCTGATCGAGGGCTGGGGCGGTTCGTAAGCCTCGGCAATGACGGGGCTGTAGGCTTTCTGCCCTTCAAGGCGCGGGCAAAGACAGGCAAGATCTTAGTTTGCCAGCAGATCCTTTACGATTGCCAGGAACGTCTCACCGGCGCGGGGGTCTGACATGGCATTGCTCCGCCTCTCTCAAAGGCCGCCAGTATCGCACCAGTACCAAGGAAACGGGGCTTGAACAGGCCAAGTCTTTTGCCGAGGATTGGTATCTCGGTTTGCGCGGCAAGCTGGCGGCGGGTCTCATCAAGACCGAAACGACCTTTGCCGAAGCTGCCAAGAAGTTCGAACAGGAATACGCCATCATCACCGAAGGTGAGCGCAGCCCCAAATGGGTGGAAGGGCACAGTATCCGCTTGCGCCTTCACCTCATTCCATTCTTCGGAAAGATGGGGCTTTCGGAGATCAATGCCGGAACCGTTCAGGATTATCGGGTCGAGCGCATCTCGACGGCCAAGAATGGCAAAGCGCCGTCGCGCAGCACGTTGCATGACGAGGTTGGAACCTTACGGGAGGTCTTGAAGACAGCGATCCGTCACAAGTGGCTATCGCATTTGCCTGACCTTTCGCCCCCCTACAAGACCCAAGGCAAGATCAGCCATCGACCGTGGTTCAGCCCTGCCGAATACAAGCAGCTTTACGAAGCGACCCGCCTCAATGCCAAGGAGCTGAAGAACCCGTACTTTGGTTGGGAAGCTGAGCAGCTTCATGACTTCGTGCTGTTTATGGGAAATACGGGCCTGCGGCCTGATGAAGCGAAGCAGTTGCAGCATCGTGACGTGTCGATTGTTGTTTATCCCGATACGCGGGAACGCATTTTGGAAATCGAAGTGCGCGGCAAGCGCGGGATTGGCTGGTGCAAATCTAAGCCGGGTGCGGTCAAGCCTTATGAGCGTTTGCGGGATCGCTTGAAGCCCGCTCGAAAAGGGAAGGGGGCGGGGGTTGAAGAGATTAAGGTCAGTCAGCCTGCCGCGACCGATCTCTTATTCCCCGGTAATTATCTCAAGATGTTTAATAACCTTCTTGATGATCAAAATCTCAAGCTGGATCGTGATGGCAAACCTCGGACAGCCTACAGTCTTCGTCATACCTATATCTGCATTCGTCTCATGGAAGGTGCTGATGTTTATGCGATTGCCAAAAATCGCCGAACCAGCGTCGAAATGATTGAAAAATTCTACGCCGCTCACATCAAGACGACACTTGATGCGTCGGTTATCAATTCCCGCAAGGCCAAGCGGGCACGGAAGGTGCCAAGGGCGGCGGCAGCGCCGCCCTTCCACGACAACCGAGGCCCTGCGGCCCGGTAAAGATACCCGAACGGGTATCGCTACAAATCGCTTGCCGATTTGTCAGCCCGCTTGGCGGGCCAATATAAGGGATTAATCCCTTTTCCCGGCCATTTTGACAGTGCGTTGAAATGGCTGGGGCATGTTAATAGATAACAATAGTTGTTAATTTTAGATTTTCTTCCTATAATAGAGGAAGGAGGTACACACCATGGCTAGTATTGCACTTAACGATCACTATGAGGCTTTCATTCGAAAGCAGCTTGAATCTGGTCGCTACAATAATGCGAGCGAGGTTGTTCGCGCGGGTCTTCGTTTGCTTGAAGATCAGGACGCGGCTCGCGAACGCTGGCTCAACCATGACATTCCGGCACGTTATGCCGAATTGAAGGCTGATCCTTCCAAGGGTGTGCCGTTAGACGATGCGTTTGCGCGTATAGAAGCCGAGCATAAAGCTAATATGGCAAAAGTCCGCTAGGGTATGAAACGCTATACCGTCATTCTTCATGACCAAGCGGAAGCGGTGTTGTTGAAGCTCTATGGCGACCTTGCCAGTTATGACAGGGCTGGGCCGGATGTAGCGTGGAACTATGTGAGCGGTATCCGCTCTTTTCTAAGCGAACTTTCGACCTTTCCGAAGCGTGGTACTGTCCGTGAAGGAAAAATCCCCGGATTGCGCATCATTGGTTATCGGAGAAGTGTCAGCATCGCATTTGCCGTTGAAGACAATTACGTGATGGTATTGGGCGTGTTCTATGGCGGTCAGGAAATCCGCGATGACGTTTTGGAAGGGCGATTGTAGGGCATCCCTTGCCGAATCGGATTCATTGCGCAATTGGCGCGTAGCGGGATGCGCTTTCAGGGTCTACCTCTATTTCCACTTACTTCGGGTTCGCTTGTCGGCATTGAATATGTTCTATTTCCCAGATGATACAGATCACAGACAACGCTTATAGAGAGCATGAAATCTTTGAAAACCTCACTCAATATGGCGATTTCTACGACTCGCTCTCTATGAGTGTATTTCAGCAAGTGACTACCGGAACGACGGCATTCGTCAATATAGATAGTTATGTCTTCTCATCGATCCAAGGCACCGTGGAATCGATGGCATATCTTTTAGAGAAGGGGCGGATTAACGACGCCTTTGCCTTGCTAAGGAAATATCACGATGTTGCAACGATCAATGTCTATGTGAACCTGTGGCTTAAGCACCACTGTACCGCTGAAGTATCTATCGTTCCATTCGTCAATGACTGGCTCCACGGCAAGTCCACAAAGCCGCTTCCTCGCATAGAGGAAATGACTAAATATATTGAAAATTCAGGGGAGTTGGGCGCACGAAAGAGATGTAATGACCAGATACATTACAATTTCTTCCATACCACTTTACTGAATGACGGAGCGCTTTACGTAAAAGACAGACTGGTTTGGCTCAATACGTTCAACGAAGATCTGCGCTGTATCGTCATATATCATCTTGCCCTTATCTTCGGACTGGAGTTGCCCCATAAAAACCGAACATGATCAGATTTCTGTTTGACGGTCTAAGAACTCGCGCGGTGAGCGATATCCCAAAGCTTTGTGCGGGTGAAGCGTGTTGTAATGCTCGAACCACAATGGCAGTTGGGCGATGACGGTTTTAGCGTCCGGAATGGGATTGACCGAGACATAGTCGCGCTTGAACGTCTTTACGAAGGCTTCGGCCATTCCGTTGGACTGAGGGCTGCGGACCGGGGTCGTGCGAGGCTCCATCCCGATGTCCAGCAGCAGCGATCTCGTGTCTGACGCAATGAAGCATGATCCATTGTCAGTCAGCCATTCGATGGGCTTAGGAAGGATATTGATGCGGCCGAAGCGGTTTTCGACGGCCGTGATGACAAGGTCCTGAACATCTTCGCTTTTGATGCCTTCAGTAGTGGCGACATGGGCAATTGCCTCGCGGTCACAGCAGTCGAGTGCAAAGGCAACGCGGACCTTTTCTTTATTATCGCAGCCGATTTCGAAACCGTCCGAGCACCAACGCAAATTCGATTGAGCGACAGCGACAAGACCATCATGGCGACGGCTATCAATGGCTCCAGTATGGCGTTCGAGAAGCAGGCCATGCACCTTCATCACCCGATAAACGCGCTTGACGTTCGGCCATGAGCGGCTTTCGCTACGGGCTTTACGGCGTAAGAGCGCATGAACCCGGCGGTATCCATAGGTTGGCATCTCGGAGATGATCGCTTTGATTTCATCGACAAGAACATCATCCGCGAACGGCGGCCGACCACGGGCTTTGGAAGGACGCTGTCTCACCCGCTCTACCATGTTTGACCGGGCAACACCAAAAGTCTTGCACACAGCCGTCATCGGGAACTTCCCTTCGGCAATGACAGCGAGCGCAACAGGTGTTTTTTTGGGCCGGTGGCGATCTCAAGCGCCTCTTTGAGAATCTCGCCTTCCATCGTCTTCTTGCCGAGCAGACGCTGTAGTTCTTTGACCTGGTTTTGAAGGGCACGATATTCGGATGCTGGAACGACATCTTCCTCGGCAGCAGTTGCCGTTAGAGCTCCTTGGGTGGCAAGCTTACGCCAAGTGAATAACTGGTTCGGCTGGATACCGTAGCGCCGAGCGACGATGCTGACGGTTGCGTCCGGCTCATATGTCTCCTGGATGATGGCAAGCTTCTCTGTCGTCGACCAGCGACGGCGGCGCTCTGGGCCGGACAGGACTTCTATCTTAGGACTGTGACTGGTCATAATGGGCACATTACCTCGCACACTTGTTAAGTGGGAGATCGTGTCCGGATATTTATGGGGCCATTACACGGACGTAAAGATTCCTACCTAATGTCAAGCGACTACATGGATTATATGGAATGTGGCGAGCGGCCACCTGATGATTGTCAATATTGGGTTAACCCGGTCGTGCAAAAGATGCTGGACAAGGTTCTTGTGCAGTTTCGGCCCGATCTCTATGAGTCACTTAAAGAAGGGTCTGCGATGCATCTCGACTGAGATTTTACTGTTGATGCGACGAGGCTGATTTCTGTCTCGTACTAAAGCATGTCTATTGAACGCAGAATCACCTTGAGGATACACTTGGCCATCGCTTGAATGTAGGAAGCGATATTTCATCTGAATCGTAGCAAATGCCGCTGAAGCTTGGAGGGTTTAGTGTCTGACACGAAATCAATTCATACCCTCAACGCCCGTGGCCATGTCATGCTTGAGGTCACACGAGATTATTTTAAGGTCTCTCCAGCCGCGATGTTTCGGGAAATCCAACGTTTGAGGCAGGAAGCTGAAACTGTTTTGGCTTCAAAGCGCATCAGATACTCCGATCTGAAAACAGCTCTTGTTCCAGACCGTCAACGCCGGGAAATGGCGTTGGTCTTCGACCGGGACGCCATTTCGAATAATTGGTACGGGCTGGCCGTCTTTCAGAAACTTATTCCTCTCTTCGACCGTAATAGTAACCACTCAGTTCTGGCAGTAGACTACATCGGGGATAACAAGTTACAGGACGTCTTGTACGACGCTATGGCCGAGTCAGTGATGCTGACCCGAGATGTAGACTATTCCTACAGTTCCCAATTCTTCATCGTCTACATCAATAATCTTACGGATGTGATGATGCAGAGGTTTCATGAAGGGCTGCTAGACTGGAACGCCTACGTCGGATTATCAGATACCACGTACGTCTCGCGTTTTAAGATCCTCCTCTCCACCATGCTTGCGAGTGTTTTTCTCAAACACCGCTCTATTATCATCCAAGGGCATGAAGACGACCGTTCCAATGCGGAGGATGTGAACACATGCGGTTATCCGTTTGAAGAACATGGATACACTTGCCGAAGCCTACCTGAACATCTGACCGGAACATTGCTTTCATACAAAATCGAACGTCCGGTTTACAAAGGATTTGCTGTGGACACAGAGTTTTCGTTGAACGCAATCAGTCCAGATCCTCAACCACTTGAAGAATTTGAAATCGACATTGATGAGGCAAAACTTGCCTATCTCAAGTCCGAAAAGATCGGCTCGCTTGAAAAGGCAGGTCTAGGCTGTAGTGACAATTTAATCATTTGAGCCAGAGCATTATGCTCGCGATTTTGATGAAGCCCATGAAGTTTGCTGCGATTTTGTCGTAACGGGTTGCGATACGCCGCCACTGCTTGAGCTTTGCAAAGAAGCTTTCGATACCCCATCGGGCCTTGTATGCGATGTGGTCGTAGGCGTGTTGATACTTGCGATAGCGGCGCGGCGGGATGACCGGCTCGCCGCCCTGTTCGAGGATGATGTCATGCAGGCTATCGGCATCATAGGCGCGGTCTGCCAGCACCTGTTTTGCGGGTATACCTCTGACAAGATCGCAAGCTGGGGCCATGTCATTCTGCTGTCCCGGCCCAAGATGGAAGCGAACCGGTAAGGCCCAACACGTCAACTACCGCATGGATTTTACTGCCAAATCCACCGCGGGAGCGACCGAGAGCCTGGGCTTTCGGTCCCCCTTTTCCGTCGGCCACCAGCAGCTTGGGCCTGTGCCCGGATCACGGTCGCATCGATCGAAAGCCACTCCAGATCAGGATCGGTGGCTATCGCTTCGAAAATCTGATCGAATACACCTTGCTCGATCCACCGATAATACCGTCGCTTCACCGTCTGATAAGACCCGAAACGTTCTTCCGGCAGATCGCGCCACCTTGCACCCGAGCGGGCCAGCCACAACACCGCATCGAAAAAACGGCGACCGTCACTACGCGGGCCGCGCGACCACCAGGAACGAACGATTTCAGCCGATCCCACTGGTCGTCGCGCAAAACCTCGCCATCCATCACCAACCTCCAAAAGTCAGTGTTGAATCTGATTCAACGACAAAACGGAATCCCATTTTCTTAAATTGTCACTACAGCCTAGCCTCCTTCCAGCCAGCGCCTCTGAATCACAAATAATCCTCAAAGGGAATCATCCGATTATTTCAAAACATGAAACGCTCTAATGAGTCCGAGGGCTAGCATTTAACAGGAAAAATCAGAATTATCGATGTGCCCGCACCCACCGTTGAGGTAATCCTCGCATCCCCACCACTCTGGCGCATGAAGCCGTAGACCATTGCTAGGCCAAGTCCAGATCCTCCTTGTTGGGAGCGTGTAGTGAAATAGGGTTCGAAGGCCTTGTCGACGGCGTTTTGGTCCATGCCGCAGCCGGTGTCCCGAACCGTAACGGTCAGTTGATCGGCAAAGGTTCTGGCGCTGATTTTTATTGTGCCGCCATCCGGCATCGCAGCGGCTGAGTTCAGGCAGAGGTTCAGGATGGATTGCTCGAACAAGGCAGCGTCGAGTGCAAGTCGGGGCAGGGTATCCTCGATTTCGAGGTGGATGCGATTGCCGGTGCCGATGGCGATTTCAAGAATGTCTGTCATACCGTTGAGCAGTGTTCCAACATCCACGGATGCCGGGTGGATCGCCTGCTGGCTACCGATTGAAAGCATGCTGCTTGCCAATTGACGGCCTCGGTCTGCTGCTTTGCGGATGCGGTTGATGTTGCGTTGCTGGCGCTCCGTGAAACCGGTTTCCCGCTCCAGAAGGCCGAGGCTACCGGTGATGATGCCGATCATGTTTCCGACTTCGTGGCTCAACTGATGCGTCATACGCATGATGCCATCGAGCCGCTGCGCCTTCGCCGCTTCGGCTTCTTGGCGGTCCAGCGCCGTCACATCGCGCGCAAGAAGCACGATGCCGCCATCTGGCTGACGGGAGATCGCCACTTCGGTAACTTGTTGATCAGCGGTTCGATGCCGCACCGTAATCCTGCTTTCAAGATCGCCCGGATCGTTTGCGTGCGGTAGAAGAGCCGGATCGATTTCAGGTATTGTTTCGATGAATCCGCGCAGAGCAAGCTTTCGTGACGAGCCTCCGCGGCGACCGACAAGCTCGATGACGCGTCGGTTCATAGTGATGGGGCGACCGGATGCGTCGAAGAGCGCGATGCCTTCATTCATCGTCCGGAAGGTGGAGCGGATGGTTCGCGCAGCGGCTTCCGCCGTGCGTCGAAGACGGGACACGCGGTCGACGCTCTCCTTGAACGCCCGAAACGCATCGGAAAGCCTGACAAGCTCCGTCTCGGAGCCCTGATAGATCGGCAGGCTGACATCCTGCTCACCATTTGCAAGCGCATTCATTCCTCCTGATAGCGTGGTTATGCCGGTCGAAACCCGCATGACGGACCGGATTGAAAGCGCTGAGAGAATGAGAACGACGATAAGCGCAAGCGCGACCATGATCATGAGCCGCGTCAGTGCTGCCGAGGCAGTCTCCAGCCCATCATTTAGTCTCTGCGCAACGGCCTCGCTTTGCGTTTCGGTGGCGTGTGAAAGATCGCGGGAGACGGCGTGGAGCTTCGAAACAGCCGTCTGTATCGCAAACATTTCCAGAAGATACTGTGTTTGCGCCTCGAAGACGCGAGAGTAAGGCTTAAGACCATCTCTTCTGTCTAAATTGGTTTGCGCCGCATCTGCTTGAATGGAGTCCATTTCTTCGACATAGCGTCGCTGTAGCTCACCCAATTGAAAAAGGCTGGCGGAATTGGCTGCTGCCTGAACCACGGCATTGAGCCGCTGGCGGATTGCCGCATTAGGTATGTTCTGGCTCGTCGCTATTTCACCAAGAGCTGCTGCCGCTGCGGCCTTGTGCTGTTGAGCCGCATCGGCATCCGCTGCGAGCGACAGGGTCTGTTGGCGGATCGCATGCAGCAGGTCGACAATATCGTCATTTGGCAGCGCATCGCGCTTTTCTGCGCTCTTATATTGACCGATGGTTTGCAGAAGGCTGTCCACCTGCGTCACGACGGCGCGGCTTTCGCTTGAAACACGATAAGGCGACGTCGCATTCATGAGAAGAGGCGCGCTGGAAACCAGATCGGCAACCTGCCGCGAAACCAGCGAGGCCCGTGCAAGGCTTGAAAAAGCTTGCAGGCTATAGGTCGCCATTTCGGTCTTGGCTTTTTGCAAGCCATAAATGGCAACCGCCGAAAGGATGAAAACGGACGAGCAGATAAAGACAATGGCAAATGGCAAGCGAAAGGCGATGGACTGGAGGAAGCGCCGGTTGATCACGATTGCGGCTCTAAGGTTTCGGTGTGGAGCACATATCCCTTTCCCCGCCGCGTCTTGATGTGCTGCGGCAGGTCGGGGTTGCGCTCGATCTTGCGACGAAGACGAAGCACCAGAACATCCACGTTGCGATCTATGAAGCGGTCGCTCTCTGCTCCTAGCCGGTCAAGAATGTGGGAGCGGCTCACCGGCCTGTTCGGGGTTTCGGCCAGCACTTCCAGAAGCGCAAATTCGGCTGTGGTCAGTGTCCTGCTTTGATCCGCAAGACAGACCGCGCGCCGGGCCGATAAATCGACGGCCCAGTCTCCGAGGATGAGGGAGCTTGCGGAATGGGCGCGCTCCGGCTCTTTCTCGACCTTGAGAGACGGGGCGATGCGACGAAGCACCGCCTTTATTCGCGCTGTCAGTTCTATCGGCTCGAAGGGCTTGACCACATAGTCGTCCGCTGCTGTCTCAAGGCCCAAAACACGTTCTGTTGCGCTGCCCGCCGCAGTTACCATCACGATGCCGACATTCAGGCCAAGTTCCATGCGGATACGCTGTGCAAAGGTGCGACCGGAAATTCCGGGTAGATTGTGGTCGAGCAGGACGATGTGAACATGAGCGCGCGCAAGCGCTTTGGCCGCATCCTCCGCCGAATGAACGACGAGTGGAGACCATCCCTCCGCCTCGACAAGGTCTGCAATCAGTTCTGCCATATCCGGATCGTCCTCGACGATCAGAATCCCGATCCTCTGGTTCTGCACGTTGTAGTCCTCCCGCTGGGATCATAGGCATGCGCGGGGAAATATTCAAAAGGTTGATGATGACTGTGCGTGATACATTTGTAATATTTGTAACAGAGTTTTTCTTCCTGAAGTTTCCGTTGAAAGATCGGTAACCATTCTGCGGATTGCGCAAATTCGCGCTTCTGGCATGCTTGGCATCGAAATTGGAACGGGGAGGTTCCAAGGGGAGGATCAGGTGAAAGCATTGCTTGCGGCTTTTTGCGCCGGTGTTGCCCTGTGGGCTTATGGCGCGGCATCGGCACAGCCTACCCAGAGATTGAACATTCTCTGTGCGGCAGATGATGCCTGGTGCGCCGCAATGCAGAAGGCTTACGAGCAGCGAAGCGGCACCCAAACGACGATGGTTCGCAAGAGCACCGGCGAAATCCTCGACCAGATCAGGCGGGAAAAGGATGCGCCGACCGTCGATGTGTGGTGGGGCGGCACCGGCGACACGCATTTGCAGGCCGCATCCGAAAAGCTTCTGGAGGCCTATGCGTCGGACCGTGAAACCGAACTGCTACCCTGGGCGCAGAACTTCTTCACCATGTCCGGCGGGCAGTCGGCTGGGATTTACGCCGGTGCGCTCGGCTTCGCCTACAATAGCGATTTGCTGAAGAAAGAAGGACTTCCCGTTCCGAGTTGCTGGAAAGACCTGATTGGCGAAAGCTTTCAGGGCAGGATCATGACGGGCAATCCAAACTCTTCCGGCACGGCCTTCACAATGCTGGCGACGCTCGTTCAGCTTTTTGGAGAAGAGGAAGCCTTCAGCTACATGAAGACGCTGGACCGGAATATCTCGGACTACACGTCAGCCGGATCGGCACCTGTGAAGGCGGCGGCGAAGGGCGAGACCGTTATCGGGATATCTTTCATGCATGATGCCGTGACGCAGAAGGAAGCGGGAGCGCCACTCGTCATTGTCGCGCCCTGTGAGGGGACAGGTTACGAAATCGGCGCGGTGAGCATTGTTCGGGGCACGAAAAACCGCGACGAAGCCTGTCGTTTCGTGGATTTTGCGCTGAGCCCGGAAGGCCAGGCTACTGGTGCTGCGGCAGGGCAAAATCAGGTGCCGTCGAATGTCAGGGCGAAGCTACCGGCGGGAGCGCCGGACCTCTCCCTGATCAAGATGGTCGATTACGACTTCGCCACTTTCGGGACACCGGAAGAGCGACGTCGGCTGCTTGGGCGGTTCGACACGGAGATCCATCCGCCCAGCCATTAACAGCAAGAATTGAAACGGACAGAGGAGCGGCAGCCTTTGGCAGCCGATAGCGAAGCCATGTCCGAAAACTGCATTCAGACGCAAATGATGGAGGAAACGATGCGACTGACTATTCTATCCAGCCTGCTTTTTGCCGGCACCACACTTACCGGTGTCTCGGCGCATGCCACAGGCGATCTCAACCTTATCTGCGCAGCGGATGTGGTGATCTGCGAGCAGATGAAGGGCGATTTCGAAAAAAGTCACGACATCAAGGTCAACATGGTTCGCATGTCTTCCGGCGAAGCCTACGCTAAAATCCGCGCCGAAGCGCGCAACCCCAAAACGGATGTCTGGTGGGCAGGGACGGGCGATCCCCATCTTCAGGCAGCGTCGGAAAACCTGACGCTCGAATATAAATCCAAGATGCTCGACCAGTTGCAGGACTGGGCAAAGAACCAGGCGGAAAGTGCCGGTTACAAGACCGTTGGCGTCTATGCCGGTGCGTTGGGCTGGGGTTACAACACCGACATCTTCAAGAAGAAAGGCTACAAAGAGCCGAAATGCTGGGCGGACCTTCTGGCACCCGAACTGAAGGGAGAAATCCAGATTGCCAACCCCAACTCCTCAGGCACGGCCTACACCGCGCTTGCCTCTCTGGTGCAGATCATGGGCGAGGATCAGGCCTTCGATTATCTGAAGAAGCTGAACGCCAACATCTCGCAATATACCAAGTCTGGCTCCGCCCCGGTTAAAGCGGCTGCCCGCGGCGAGACCGCACTCGGCATCGTCTTCATGCATGATGCGGTCGCTCAGACGGCGGAAGGCTTTCCCGTCAAGACGATAGCGCCATGTGAAGGCACCGGGTACGAAATTGGCTCCATGTCCATCGTCAAGGGCGCGCGCAACATGGAAAACGCCAAGATCTGGTATGATTGGGCGCTCCAGCCGGATGTCCAGTCGCGCATGAAGGATGCCAAGTCCTTCCAGCTTCCCTCCAACAAGATGGCGGAAATTCCTAAGGAAGCGCCACGCTTCGAGGATATCAAGCTGATCAATTACGACTTCAAGACCTATGGCGAGCCTGAAAAACGCAAAGCTCTGCTGGAACGTTGGGACAAGGAAGTCGGCGCAGTCGCCAACTGATCGCGTTACCGGGCTGTTATCGCCTTTACGTTTGATGGCAGCCCTTTTCTGACACACTCGAATTTGTGAGGTTGACCATGACCCATGGCAATCGCAGGCTGGATATTGTTCTGGCCTTGGGCGTCGCGGCTCTTGTGCTCGTGCCCTGGTATCGCATCGAAAGCGGCTTTTTCGGCCTTGGCTGGCTATCGGAATTCCCTCTGTCGGCGCAGGTTGCTCCGGGCATCCTTCAGATGTTTGCCGAAGGTCGTATCTGGTTGCTCGGCATCTTGCTGTTGTTCGTCGGCGGTGTTGCGGCGCGCGGCCTTTCAGACCCTGACCAAAGGGGCAAACTACTCGTTGCATCCGGCAGTCTCGGGCTTGCCTTGCTCGTGCTTCAGGGGCTGGCAATCGGCTTTTCCGGCTGGACATGGATGCTGAGCGAAAATCTCTTCGGCGCGCTGTCGGATGGTCAACCTTCCATGGGCGCAGGCGCCGTGATGATGTCTTTCGTCTTCGTTCTGTTCATCTCCTTCGGTCTGGCCGAGCGTGGTTTCATGAAGGGCGATGCCTTTGTCGTATCCTCCATCACACTCCTGATCTTCCTCGTCTGCGTCTTCGTCTTTTATCCTATCGGCAGCATGATGGTGGGTGCCGTTCAGGATTTCGACGGTTCCTTCAACCCGGATGGCTTCATTCGCAACATGCGTGATCCGGGTATCTGGAGCCTCGATTGCGTCATTGGTGCTGGAAGATGCGGCGTGGCGTGGCGAACACTTTTTCTGGCGATAATGACGGCGGCAGGTTCGACCGTCCTTGGTCTGGCTTTCGCTCTTGTCGCCACGCGCACGGGCTTTCCCTTCAAGAAGGGTCTGCGGCTGTTGACGATCCTGCCGATCATTACGCCGCCTTTCGTAATAGGTCTTGCGCTGACCCTGCTCTTCGGTCGTGCCGGTGTTGTCACCGAATTCATGTCGAGCGTTTTCGGCGTGGAGCCGGGCAGGTGGCTTTATGGCCTTACGGGTATCTGGATCGCTCAGGTCCTGTCCTTTACTCCAATATCGTTCCTCGTCCTCATCGGCGTGGTAGAAGGCGTCAGCCCATCAATGGAAGAGGCTTCGCAAACGTTGCGTGCCGATCGCTGGCGCACATTCTGGCGCGTTTCGCTTCCGCTGATGAAACCCGGCCTTGCGAACGCCTTCCTCATCGGCTTCATCGAAAGCATGGCGGATTTTGGCAATCCGCTGGTTCTCGGCGGCAGCCATGGCGTGCTTTCCACTGAGATATTCTTCGCGGTCGTCGGTTCCCAGAACGATCCCTCGCGTGCGGCAGTTCTTGCGATCGTCCTGCTTTGCTTCACGCTCTCGGCCTTCCTCGCGCAGCGCTTCTGGCTCTCGGGCAAGAATTTCGCGACGGTGACCGGCAAGGGTGATAGCGGCGCGCATATCGCTTTGCCGAAATCGATCTCCATTGCCGTCCACGCGCTCGTCGTCCCGTGGATGGTCTTCACGGTTGTTGTCTACGGAATGATCCTCGTCGGCGGTTTCGTCAGGACGTGGGGGCTGGATAACACGCTGACCATCGATCACTATGTCCGCGCCTTCTCCATCAGCATCAGCAATGGTTCCATCGCCTGGACGGGCGTTGCCTGGAACTCCTTCTGGACAACAATGGAAATCGCCCTGATTTCCGCGCCGCTGACGGCAGCAGTCGGTCTGCTGACCGCCTACATCATCGTCAGGCAGAAATTCGCCGGGCGGAACCTGTTCGAGTTCGCGCTGATGATGAGCTTCGCCATCCCCGGTACGGTCATCGGTGTCAGCTATATAATGGCGTTCAACCTGCCGCCGCTCGAAATGACAGGATCGGCGCTTATCCTGATTGCCTGCTTCGTATTCAGAAATATGCCGGTTGGCGTTCGTGGGGGTATTGCCGCCATGAGCCAGTTGGACAAGAGCCTGGACGAAGCTTCGCTGACGCTTAGAGCCAACAGTTTCCGCACCATCCGGCTCGTGGTACTGCCCCTCCTGCGACCAGCCATCCGCGCAGCACTGGTTTACTCCTTCGTCAGAGCCATCACCTCCATCAGTGCCGTCATCTTTCTTGTCAGTGCGCAGTACAACATGGCGACCTCCTATATCGTCGGCCTCGTTGAAAACGGCGAATACGGTGTGGCCATCGCCTATTCCTCGATGCTTATCGTCGTCATGATTACGGTGATCGGAGGCTTCCAGCTCGCGGTCGGTGAAAGAAGGCTGCGCCGCGAAAATCGCGTCGCAGGTCTCGATAAAGCCAATTCCATTTCTCGCTCTCAGGAGAAAGCCGCATGATTACCGTCAAACCCGGTTCCGTTGCCTTCCAGAATGTCCGCAAAAGCTTCGGCGCATTCACCGCCATTCCCGATCTATCCCTCACCATCGAGCCCGGCACGCTTGTAACGCTGCTTGGCCCGTCCGGCTGCGGCAAGACCACGACGCTTCGCATGCTGGCGGGTCTGGAGCACCCGAATTCCGGCCGGATCTTGATTGGCGGCAAAGATGTGACAATGCTGCCCGCCAATGAGCGTGATGTTTCAATGGTCTTTCAGTCCTATGCGTTGTTTCCTCATATGAGTGCGCTAGATAACGTCGCCTACGGCCTTCAGTCTTCGGGGCTGAAGAAGAAGGAAGCGAGGGACAAGGCGGAAGAGGGATTGCGGCTTGTCGGGCTCGCAGGAATGGGCCATCGTCTTCCCGCAGAACTTTCCGGCGGCCAGCAGCAGCGCGTTGCCGTGGCACGCGCGCTGGTTCTGGAACCGCAAGTACTTCTCCTCGATGAACCTCTGTCGAACCTGGATGCAAGGCTACGCCGCCGCGTGCGCACGGATATTCGCGAACTCCAGCAAAGGATCGGCTTTACCGCCGTCTACGTGACGCATGATCAGGATGAGGCGCTTGCGGTCTCCGATCGCATCATCGTCATGAAGGATGGCGAGATTGCCCAGTCGGGCGCGCCGCGCGAACTCTACGAAGCTCCCGCGTCGTCCTTCATTGCAGATTTCATGGGCGAGGCGAATGTCGTGCCCTGCGAAGTCGTTTCTCAGGCTGGTGATGAGGCGCTGGTGCGCATCGGCACCACCGAGCACCGCATTCCAAGCCGCCAGCCGCGATCCGGTGCAGCGAAACTCGCAGTCAGGCCCGGATCGATAATAATCGGCGCGCCGGGCGAGGGCGGAATGCCGGGCCGTGTGCTCCACACCGCCTATCTCGGCGGTCACATCGAGTATGAAGTCGAAACGGAAGTCGGCACACTTTTCATCGTGGATCACGAAATGAACAGGACCGCGAGTGAAATCAGTGACGTCACACTCAGTTTCAAAAATCGTGGCATAGCACTCATCGACGCCTGATCAAAGCGTCTTAAAATTAAGGATATTAGAAATGACAGCATTGAATGACGGCCTCGAACAGCGCTTCGCATTGGCAAAAGCGCTTGCCGAAGAGGCCGGAGTAATGGCGCTCGATTATTTCGACAAGCGAGAAAGCCTCGTGATCGAAACTAAGCGGGACTTGCAGGACGTCGTCTCCATTGCGGACCGCAATGTCGAGACCATGCTGCGGGAGCGTGTTGCGGAAGCCTTTTCCGACGATGGCTTTCTGGGAGAGGAACACGGCTACAATGATGGCTCTTCCGGATATACCTGGGTCGTGGACCCGATTGATGGCACCGCTCCTTTTGTCAACGGCATGCCGAGCTGGTGCGTATCGATTGCCGTGGTCAGGAACGGCCTGCCGGTCATCGGCGTCATCAAGGTTCCCTGCTCTGAGGAAACCTATGCCTCTGCCGAGGGCCTAGGAGCAACCTTGAACGGTAAACGCCTGACGCTCGATCCTGCGCGCAACCTGCAAAACGCCCTGACCGGTATCGGCTGCAACAACTACGTCACACCGGAACGCGTCGGACGCATCGTCAGCGACGTCATGGGCCGAGGCGGCAATTTCATCCGCAACGGCTCCGGGGCACTCATGCTCGCCTACGTCGCCGCCGGTCGCCTCGTCGGCTACTACGAACCCCACATGCGCGCCTGGGACTGCATGGCAGGTTTCTGCCTCGTAAAAGAATCGGGCGGTCGCTTCATGCCATTTTCGCTGGAAGGCGAGAGGCTGTTCGAAGGCCAGCCGGTCCTCGCCAGCAATACGTCGTGTTACGAAGATTTGGTTGAGGTTCATTCTGCATCGCAATAACCGATGTGGATACGGGCGAGTAGATTGACGCTCTGATTTACTCGCCCTTTTGGAATTAGAATCTGTGAATAAAAGGCCCGGAATTTGAGTTCGCAGCTCTGACGAAATCCGCGCTACGTTTCCCTGGTAATCACAGTTTCTCGGCTGCGCCATCAGCGCACTCGCCCGGCTCTGCCTGATATTTCTCTGGTATCCAAGCTGTCCGAAGAGACTGCGACGTTTAATGATCACTTGATAAATGACGCAAATATGTTAATCGGTAAGATGTCAGACCAATTTACTTGAGTGCGGGAGATTTTGTTGGAGCATGCGGTCGAAACGTCATCGATCAAACCTCTGCCCGCGCTTGATCGCGTTAGACAGGTTGAGGCTGCGTTGGTCGACTTCGTGGAGCGTGCTGGTCTCAAGGCTGGCAGCAGGTTGCCTGCGGAGCGCGAGTTGATGCTGGCGCTGGGGGTCGGGCGGTCTACCATTCGCGAGGTTATTCGGAAGTTTCAGGCGCTTGGTGTCATCGATAGTCGCAAAGGCAGTGGCAATTACCTGATCAAGCCTATTTCCGGTGCCACCGTCCACATGCCGATTTCCATTGAGGCCGAAAGCCTACGTGATGCGCTATTGATGACGCTTGAAGTTCGTCGCGGGATCGAGGTCGAGGCATCGATGGCTGCGGCAAGGCGAAGGACGGATGCAGATATCGAAACAATGCGTCTCCGGCTCGATGAGATGGAGCGTGTGCATCTGGCCGAAGGAACGTCCGGCAAGGCCGACTTGGCGTTTCACCTTTCCATCTATGATGCCACGCATAATTCCCTGTTCAAACAGCTGCTGGAGCAGATGCGTGAGGGCTTCGAGCGCTTCTGGTCGAAGCCGTTCGACAGGCCGGATTTCGCGTCTCGCTCCTTCCCGTTTCACAGAACCTTATTCGACGCGATTGTTGCCGGGGATGTTCAGGCGGCGCGCGCGGAAACATTGAAAATCCTCGCAATCGTCGAGGAAGATATCAGGGATATGTCCAAATGAGCGATGGCTCCGAACTCTTCGATCCCGCCTCTCTGATCGTCGCACATGATGGCACTCATGCATTCGAAGCCGTGGTGCCGCCCATCGTGCAGACATCGCTCTTCACCTTCTCGAGCTATGACGAGATGGTGGCGACCTATCGCGGCGAGAAGAGCCGACCCGTCTATACGCGAGGGCTGAACCCAACGGTGCGCATGTTCGAAGAAATGCTGGCCAAGCTGGAAGGTGCGGAAGATGCACTCGGCTTTGCAAGCGGTATGTCGGCCATCTCTTCTACCGTTCTGTCTTTTGTTTCGCCGGGAGATCGCATCGTCGCCGTCCGCCACGTCTATCCGGATGCGTTCCGTCTATTCGGCACGATGCTGAAACGCATGAACATCGAAGTGACCTATGTCGATGGACGCGATGAAGCCGCTGTCGAAAAGGCGATGCCGGGTGCCAAGCTGTTCTACATGGAAAGCCCGACGAGCTGGGTAATGGAAGCACATGATGTCGGCGCGCTGGCAGCAATTGCCAAGCGCCACGGCGCAATTTCGGTCATCGATAATTCCTGGGCGAGCCCGATCTTTCAGAAGCCGCTGTCTCTTGGCGTTGATCTGGTGCTGCATTCCGCATCGAAATACCTGGGTGGTCACAGTGATGTGGTGTCGGGCGTCGTGGCCGGTGCAAAGTCCATGATCGACCGCATCCGCGCCGAGGCCTACCCCTATCTCGGAGGAAAAATGTCTCCCTTCGATGCGTGGCTGTTGATCCGCGGTCTGCGCACGTTACCGATCAGGATGAAGGCGCATCAGGAATCCGCCTTGGCAATTGCCTCCCGGCTGCAGGCGCTGGATGTGGTGGAAACCGTCTGCCATCCGGGGCTGGCAAACCGCCTGCCGCCCGGCCTCAACGGCACATCCGGCCTGTTCTCGTTCATCTTCCGAGAAGGGGTGGATGTTCGGGCTTTTGCCGACAGGCTTCAGCTTTTCAAACTTGGCGTTTCATGGGGCGGGCATGAAAGCCTGATCGTACCCGGTGAGGTGGTGCTTGAGCAGAAGGCGCAGCCGAACTCCGCGCACACCTTTGGCATTAGCGCGCGCTCCGTGCGCCTGCATGTCGGTCTGGAGGGCACGGATGCTCTCTGGAACGATCTTGAGCCCGCAATCAGGGAGGCATCCGCAGCCGCCTGAAACTTATGACGATCGACGATAACAAAAATGGGAGAACGACATGAAAAAACTGGTAGCAGCAGCATTTTTTACAGCCATGATGGCTGGGACGGCGCTTGCAGATACGACGCTGAAGCTCGTGGAAGTCATCACCAGCCCCGAGCGCACAGAGACCTTGAAGAGTCTCGTCTCCAAGTTCGAGGCTGCAAATCCCGGTACAAAGGTCGAGATCATCTCGCTTCCCTGGAGCGAAGCCTTCCAGAAGTTCGCAACCATGGTGTCGGCAGGTGATGTTCCGGATGTCATGGAAATGCCCGATACCTGGCTCTCGCTTTATGCCAATAACGGCATGCTCGAAAGCCTTGAGCCGTACCTTGCCAAGTGGGAGCATACCAAGGGTTTGAGTACGCGCGCGCTTGAACTGGGCCGCGATGTCAAGAACACTGCCTATATGTTGCCCTACGGCTTTTATCTTCGCGTCATGTTTTACAACAAGAAGCTTCTGGAGCAGGCGGGCGTTAAGGAACTGCCAAAGACGCTGGATGAATTTACTGAAGCCTCGAAGAAGATTTCCGCTATTCTGGGTAAATACGGTTATTGCCTTCGCGGTGGCCCAGGCGGGCTCAATGGCTGGGTGATGTTCGGTGCCTCCATGGCCGGTTCGAATGAGTTTTTCACCAAGGAAGGCAAATCCACTTTCGACAGCCCCGGCTGGACCAAGGGCCTCGCCTATGTGGTCGATCTTTACAAGAATGGCTACGCCCCCAAAGACAGCGTCAATTGGGGTTTCAATGAAATCGTTGCGGGTTTCTATTCCGGCACCTGCGCCTTCCTCGATCAGGACCCGGATGCGCTGATCGCCATCGCGCAGCGTATGAAGTCGGAAGACTTCGGCGTGATGACCATGCCCAAGGGGCCGGACGGCAAGACCTTCCCGACCATCGGCTTCGCAGGCTGGTCGATGATGGCATCCTCGAAGGACAAGGATTTGTCGTGGAAACTCATCGAAACGCTGGAAGGCCCGGAAGGCAACATCGAGTGGAACAAGAAGACCGGCGCGCTGCCGGTTCATACTTCTGCCGAAAAAGACCCGTTCTACGCCAGCGAGCAGTTCAAAGGCTGGTTCGAAGAATTGGCGGACAAGAACGCCGTACCGACAACCATGCCGACCTATCTTGAAGAGTTCGCTTTCTTCAAGGACTCCCTCGTCATCAAAACCTCACAAGAAGCTCTTTTGGGCGATATCACCCCTGAAGACCTTGCCAAGCAGTGGGCTGATTACATGACGAAGGCTCAAGAGAAGTTCCTGAAATCCAAGTGATGGCAACAGGCGGTGCGTGTTGTCAGCGCACCGCCTGATCCCAAGACGATACTGGAACAACTGAGATCAGCGCACGGCTTTACGGCTGTGAACGCTGACCGTTGAGGAGCATTTGATGTCGTTTACCCAACGTGTCGGGCCTCTGGCGCCGCGCAAGCCCGCCTTGCGCAGACTGGCCGTCGCCGCTGAGCCATGGCTCTACAGCGCGCCTGTCCTCGTACTCATCATAACCGTGATGATGGTGCCGCTGTTGCTTGGCCTGTCTTACGCTTTTCGCGACGTTCAACTGCTCAATCCCTTTTCGGGGGGCTTTATTGGCCTCGAACACCTGAAGGCATTATCGCAGGACACGGCCTTTTATCGCGCACTCAAGAATACACTCTGGTGGACCGGCGTATCCGTGTTTCTGCAATTCTTTTTTGGGCTCATCCTGGCATTGCTTCTGGACAAGCCTTTTGCCGGGCGTGGCATTGCGCAGGCGCTGGTCTTTCTGCCATGGGCGGTGCCCACCTTTCTGGCCGGGCTTAACTGGGCCTGGCTGTTCAATCCCGTCATCGGCCCGCTGCCGCACTGGATGACATCGCTCGGCATGCTGTCTGCGCCCAACAATATCCTGGCCGATCCGCAACTGGCCATGTGGGGACCGATCATCGCCAATGTCTGGTGGGGCATTCCGTTCTTTGCGATCACGCTTCTGGCCGCATTGCAGGCCATCCCGCGCGATCTCTACGAGGCTGCCTCCATAGACGGTGCCAGCCCTTTACAGCGCTTCATGTCGATCACACTGCCGTTTCTTGCGCCGACAATTGCAATTACCGTGTTGCTGCGCACGGTTTGGATCGCCAACTTCGCCGATCTCATCATCGTCATGACGAATGGCGGCCCTGCAGATCGCACGCAGATCGTTGCCAGCTACATCTTCACCCAGGCCTTCAAACGCCTCGACTTCGGTTATGCCTCGGCAATCGCTTTGGTCCTGCTTGTGCTGCTGCTTGCCTATTCAATGCTGATCGTCATCATGCGCCAGCGTCTTATTGAGAAGGATTGATCCGTGACCGGCAGAATTCTTCTCACCCTCGCGCATCGCTTGGCGATCCTAGCTTACATTGCTTTTGCGCTTTTTCCTCTGTTCTGGCTGCTGAAGGTATCGGTCACGCCCAATGATCTGCTTTACAGCGAGGGCGTTCGGCTCTGGCCGTCGCACGCGACGTTCGATCACTACCGGTTTGTTATCCAAAACAGCGCCTTTCCAACCTTCTTCAAGAATAGCGTCATCGTGGCCGGATCGACTGCGTTTGCCGTCACCATCTTATCGTCGCTCTCGGGTTATGCCCTTTCGCGCTTCCGCTTTCGCGGGAAATATTGGATCATCGCGCTGATGCTGATCACCCAGATGTTCCCGCTGGTCATGCTGGTCGCCCCGATTTTCAAGATGCTTTCGCCGCTTGGATTGACGAACAGCCTCACCGGTCTCGTCATCGTTTACACGGCGTTCAACGTGCCTTTCGCGACGTTTCTGATGCAGTCCTTCTTCGACGGAATTCCCAAGGATCTGGAGGAAGCCGCGATGATCGATGGTGCCAGCCGCTTTACCGCTTTCCGCCAGATCATCCTGCCTCTGACATTACCGGGAATTGCCGCAACGCTCGGCTTCGTCTTTACCGCTGCGTGGAGCGAACTGCTTTTTGCGCTCATGTTGATTTCCGGCAATGACAGCGCAACCTTCCCTGTCGGGCTGCTGACATTCGTTTCGAAGTTCTCCGTAGACTTCGGACAGATGATGGCGGCGGGCGTACTTGCGCTCATTCCGGCCTGCCTCTTCTTCCTGCTGATCCAACGATACCTCGTGCAAGGCCTGACGGCCGGTGCCGTAAAAGGATAAACCATGGCCTCCATTGAGCTTAACCGCGTCGTCAAGTCCTATGGCGATCATCCTGTCCTTCACGGTGTGGATCTCTCCATCGCTGATGGCGAATTCGTCGTTCTGGTTGGTCCATCCGGCTGTGGCAAATCCACACTGCTACGCATGATAGCGGGTCTGGAGGAGATCACGTCGGGTAAGCTTTCCATCGACGGCCAACTCGTCAACGATCTGAAACCGAAGGACCGCGACATCGCCATGGTATTCCAGTCTTACGCCCTCTATCCACATATGAGCGTCGCCGACAATATGAGCTACAGTCTGCGTCTGCGCCGCAGCCCCAAGGAAGCGATCGCCGCCGCCGTCTCGTCCGCATCCAGCAAACTTGGGCTTGATCCCTATCTCGCACGCCGACCAAAGGCGCTTTCCGGTGGCCAGCGCCAACGCGTCGCTATGGGCCGCGCCATCGTACGCCAGCCGAAAGCCTTTCTCTTCGATGAGCCGCTATCGAACCTCGATGCCCGGCTTCGCGAGCAGATGCGTGCCGAGATAAAGCGCATGCATGCGGACCTCGGTGCAACGTCCGTCTATGTAACCCACGACCAGATCGAAGCGATGACGCTCGCTTCACGCATCGTTGCGATGAATGCGGGTTACGTCCAGCAGATCGGCGCACCGCTTGATCTCTACGATCGCCCCGCGAACCTCTTCGTTGCTGGATTTATCGGTTCGCCGGGAATGAATTTTCTCGAAGGGCGCTGCGTGCAAAAGCCGGACGGAAGCGCGATGGCGCTGAAAGATGGAAGCGAGCTTCCGCTCGGTCGCAAACTTTCTATGCAAGAAGGCGAAGCGATGACGCTGGGAATCCGCCCCGAACACGTCATCGTGGGTGCAGAGAAGGGCGGCGTGGAGGCGCAGGTCGAACTCGTCGAACCAACCGGCCTCGGCATTATCTTGCACCTGAAGGTTCACGGAATCCCGTTCAAACTCTTTTCAACGGACCGTAGCCTGTTACAGCCGGGGGCTTCAATCTTTGTTGGTCTGCCGAAAGACAAGTTGCATGTCTTCGATGGCAATGGTGACAGAACGAGCCATGAGCTAGAAATACGAAAATAGATACGATAAGTTGAATGTCGACGTTTGATGGCACGTAATGCAGCTCCGAACTGCGCAAATCGACCGGACGATCAGCTAACATCAAACAAGGCCTGAACCCGGATTGTCTCCGCCGTCCTTTTCGCACCTACAATCCAGGCCTGCTTGTAGGGCAGACGCAGAATTTTCTGGTTCCGCAACGTCAGTTGCTGCCCACAGCATCGTTGTAAAAACAAATTCCCACAGAGCGCAGACCTAAAAACAGCTGAATACTTTACAGCCAATCTACGTACTGGATTGCTGTAGTTGTGCCCGGCCACAAAATGCCAGCAACAATCCTAGTCCGACTGAATGCCAAGATAACATGATGTGTCGGTGCTGCCGAGACAGCCATTGGCATATTCATAAGCGCGTTAGCATCTTACCGTCGCAGTCGCCCCGAAGCGACATTGCGAACCTCTCAGTTTGTCCTCACGAGTGATTCCAGGGGGATTGTGTCAAGCACCCAACCGTTAGGATGGGCGATCTGGAAGTTTATGAGAGCCAAATCAGCACCGTTGACGGCTCTATCCAAAGCAATCTCTTTGGCTGTTCTCATAGCCTCGACGCACGCGGTTCTGTCATCGGCAAATTCGGCGCCGTGCTCTTCTATCATTTCACTCTCCCCACGTCGGAGCCTGAAGCAATACATAGGCAAACTATCATTCCTTTTTAAAAAAATCCTCTTCCGAGGGCGCAAGCGCCAACCGATTGAATTGAAGTTGAACACGAGTTTGGCGCGTGATGATAAGTCTTTCTAAAGCCTTCCGACTTTTCTGTGAGATGCTTACAAATTTGTTGCAGAGGCTCAGGAGGTTGCACATCGCCGTGTGGATAACGATTGATTGCCCCAACCGAAATGTCGTGACCTGCAGCTACATCGCTTTCACCAATGTCGGTCTGAAAGTTTCGCAATGAACGTCGTCGCTTGCTAGCTTTATTTCGGTCAAAACTTGAAATCGTCACCTACAACGGAAGTGCCCTTCGCGTTCGCCGGGGCGATCCTCGTTACACCCTACCGCGAGCATCTGCGAGGCATTTTTAGAATCATGAGCCCCCGAACTTCTTTATCAAAAACTTTCGCTCGCATTTCCTCTACCGCTCGCACCGGCGCCACGCTAGCTCCATGTTGCCTTTCTCACTAAAGCTTGGGTTTCCGCCTTGCTTCCAAGCCTGCCTAAGCGTTGTGGTGACCATCGGGTTTCCCAAAAAGAAGAACGCTTTGCCACGACGATTTCCTAGAACGGATGTCGGCAGCCTTTACCGGCCTCGTTGAATATGCTTCCGTCTTGTTCAAAGGGGGAGTGTGCTTCTCACTGCATAGCTGTTCAGCAACTTCTCGCGTTTAAAACATTTTGACATGTGCGATAGGGTATTGGCCATGTCTTCGATCATCAAAGTGACCCGGCAACACAAATAAAATCCGGTGAGGGGCACTGCATTACAAGTGATTATGACTTTTGCCTGGGCTTACGTGGTCAGAAATAGAACAGCCCTGAATTACACGGTCATCGCTCGGCGCCCAACCGCGTGTGAAGCCATGACCCATTGCCGCCACCGCAATGTTTAGTTGATGCTGCAAGTGCTCGATCTCCTCTTGCATCGCCTGAACTGCCGCTTTGGCATCTCCGTCGTGGCAATCAAGGATATAGTCGGCGACATCGGACTCGTCTGGTCTCACGCGCATGCGTTTTAACTCCCTGTTGGTCTCCACCGTCAGCAAATGGAAGGCCGCCGCTGGCATTTGTTCTTATTATGTTCTATCCGCTCTGTGAGTCAAGAGCACCAGAAGGCATGATCGTGATCATGATGGCTGCGCAGTTAAGCAGACACTAGCGGCATGAAGTTTAAGCCGTACGCTCGGCATTAGGTGGCTTTTTTAGTTTCTGCTCAGGAACGCAATAGTGCGCAATTCGTTCTCCTTCCGCAACTTTACACAAAGGGAGAGAGTTAGTGAGCATATTCGGCAAGATCAAAGACGCCATCTTTGGCGGTGCAGCCCACGCAGAACAGGCGTCGCCATCAGCTGCTGAGCCAACTCCAGCTCCATCCTCCATTCCGGAACCAGCCGCAACGACCGCGCCACCCGTTGGCGGGACGGGGCAGGGCGTACCGGGGACCTCCGGCGCGTCTGCACCAGTTCCATCTGCGCCAACAACGGCAGGTGCAAACCAGAACGTTGACGTTGCCTCACAGCTTGACGCCGCAGTGAAGAACAGCGGCCAGAAGCTCGACTGGAAGCACTCAATCGTGGATTTGATGAAGGCTCTCGGGATGGATGCCAGCCTGGCTGAACGTAAGGAACTGGCGCACGAGCTAGGATACACTGGCGAGGCAGACGGTTCGGCGGCGATGAACACGTGGCTTCACAAGGCGCTTCTCAAGAAGCTGTCTGAGAATGGTGGCAAGGTTCCGGCCGAACTGCTGGACTAACGCCTGTAAGTTAAGGTGGCGCCAATTCTCCGTTATTCGCATTTGCGAATGAACTTTTTACCACACCGATGGTTATCGATCCGAGCGCGGTTGTGCTCGGATTTTTACATTTGAACCGACTGCTCTCAACGTCGGCTCGTCAGGGAGACCCTTTATGAATTCCATCATCTATCTAGTGGGACTAGTCGTCGTAGTTCTATTCATTCTCTCACTGCTGGGGCTACGCTGATGGTAGAGCCAACATTGGTCGAAAACCCGAACCGCAGTTTCGTTGACTGGCCAGCCATTTTTGCCGGAACTGCAATCGCATCTGGTACCATGGCCGTGTTCACTGCGTTCGCTGGTGGGTTAGGGTTGAATGCAATTTCAGCCGACAACGGCGGTGAGATCAGCACTACGTGGCTTATTATAACCGGCCTGTTCGTAGTCATCTCGATGGTCGCATCTTACATGCTTGGCGGTTACATCGCGGGCCGTATGAGGCGCCCGGCCTCGGAGACTACGACACGTGACGAACGGACAACCCGAGACGGTGTAAATGGTCTTGTTGTATGGGGCATCGGAACCGTCGTTTCAGCGTTTCTCGCGCTCGGCGTCGTCTCTGGTGGCGCGAAGGCCGTCGGGAGCGTTGCTCAAACGGCCGTTGAGGCAACAGGTTCAGCTGTCGGTGGTGCGGTGCAAGGCGCCGGTCAGCTAGCCGGTGGCGTTGTTTCTGGCGCAGGTAACGCCGTCGGTGGTATTGCGCAGGGCGCGGGACAAGCTGCTGCTCCTAGCCTTGAGCAATCCTTGCCGCAGGGTCTAAAAGCAAATCCCATTGAATACTTCACAGACACCTTGTTGCGAACCGACACTCCTGCACTCAATTCCGATCCCAATAGTGGTGATTTCCAGCGTCAGGCTGGCGGCATACTAAGCAACTTGCTGTCCACAGGTGAAATCTCAGATGCTGATAAGGCATGGATGGCTAACCAAGTTGCCGCACGCACAGGTATTCCTCAGGCAGATGCGCAGAACCGGGTTAATCAGGCTGTAGAACGTGTTCAGTCGGTACGTGCTACGGCGCAGCAGCAAGTCGATGAAGCTCAAAAGAAAATCGATGAGCTGAAAGCGCAGGCCGAAAAGACGATGCAGGATGCTAAAAATGCAGCAGCAGACGCGGCCGAAAAGGCGCGTATCACTGGCATTCTTACAGCGTTCCTATTGGCAGCGTCGTCGCTTGTTGCGGCAGTAGCAGCATATATCGGCGGTGTACATGGTGGACGTCACCGCGACGAAGGTCGCGTGTGGGGTGGCCTTGCTTACCGAAAATAGGACGGCGCGAAGGCGGAACCAAACCCGCATTGGTGCATTACTACAGCCAAGTAGCTTGCGCACTGTCCACGGATGTACTGGCAGAGGATGACAAGCGACAGGAAGGTCGGTGCGGTTTCGCCCCGGCCTTTTTTGTTTAGGCACTGCACGCGGGTTGGATGGATTTCGAAGAATGACGCCGCTTTGTGTTTCTGCAACTTGATCACCGAACGACGCGCTTCCATTTTTTGGCTTGGGTCAATTGTATGAGAGTCTTGTAGGCGGCGAGAAAGTGTAATCGCTAGGCGGAAAGAGCTCCTTTGAATCCGCTTTAGCGACCTCTCTTGGCACCCACACCAGGAAACTTCGCCTTTTGCAGGTCGATCTCGTATCCGGTTTGCAGGTAAGCTCACTAGACGGTTTCCGACTGCTGTTTCACTTTTATTGAAATTGCTACCGTATCGCTTGTGTCATCGAGGGTGATGGCTTGAAGCTCGCAAGGACAGAACGCAGCTGTCGCTAGACGTCACTACTGACGAGGCGCCAATTGTCCATAGGCTCGCGAAAATGTAACAGTGCCACCTCGCGACCGTTCGATGGCAGGATCGTAGGGCGTTACGCACGAGCGGATGGGGTAGGCGCCTCTGCTCGGCGACGTGCTAGCGTATAATTAAGATATAGGAAGCAGCATGACTGCTATCCCATATCTCCGATTGTTGATGGTGTTGCAGGCGTCCAAGCAGCCCGTATACACTCGATAAAAGTTTCAGAACTGGCGTCGGAAACCTGCGGTTACCGCATGGCTGCTGAAGTCTGTGCTCGAACTACTGCCATCGGTAGCCGTAAAGTTAAAGTTGTCGGCTGCCGTGTAGCGGTAGCCGATGTCGAATGTCGTGTTGCTGAAGAGCGCGCTCTCTCTGAAAAACGAAATCGTATCTAGCTTTATACCGACACCCGCATCGAGGTGGTAGGCGAATTTGGTGTCGTCGTCATCGATGGCAATGCCGGCCACGCCTTGACGGTGAAGTTCCAAATTCATCGCACCTACACCGCCACCGAGATAGGGCGTTAAAGCCGTTGACGTCGCGATATCGAGATAGCCGTTGACGTAGCCCTGGATCGCACGCGCTTCTCCGAACGAGGCGTTCCCGAAATTCACCCCACTAACCGTATGTTCATTAACGTCGGCCGTCCCGTAGCCAATTTCTAGTTCTAGACGCGGCGAAACGATCCCGTAGCCACCAAAGCTGTAACCGGTTCGTAGCGCGCTATAAAAGCCGAGGTCGTAATCAGTGCTAATGCTCGCAGCACCAGACGTGAAGTCCGTGTCATCGAGGAAGGTTAGGCTGCTGAGCGTACCGAGGTAGAAGCCGCCGGGGTTGGATGCCACGACGGGTTCATCTGGAGTGAGCATGTCGGCGGCATGCGTCGTTGACGCCAGTAGCCCCAAAAGGCTAAAAAATTTTAGATATCGATTCATTTGAAGACCTTTCGGAGAAACCATATTGTGATTCTGATCTGGTCACACTTAGGTTTCGCGGTCGAGTTCCTCCCCGCTCCCAAAGCTGTTTGTCCGGTCACGATATCTGCAGGTGTTGCGCGCGTGCAACCATGCGTTTGAAAAACTGTATAAAGCGCTAATCCGTTCAGCATGTTGATATGTGCATAGTCGCCGAGTGCTAGAGCCTCTCTGAGTCCGTGACGCTGGTGACGGACGAACATAAGTTGTCATGATCGTGAGACGTCGGTCCTCTGCCGGTTTAATGCTTATCAAAATTTGACCCTATTTCGATCGATGCCGTGATCCGGCTTTTGGCAGCGGGTGGTGAAGAGAGTTGCAGAGATTGCACCAGACCAAGTATTCTGTTCGGATTGACGACAGATACCGTCGAAACTAGTCGGATGTCATTGGTTGAGGCGTGATGCGATGAAGTCAATAAACACTCGTACGCGCGCGGGTGTATTCGCTCCGCCGACAAACACCGCGTGAATCAACTCGACATCGCCAGGATTGAACTCTTCTAGTATCGGCACAAGCCTCCCAGTGGCAATGTCCTCGGCGACGCTGAAGGCGCCGACCCGAGCGATCCCTACGCCAGCGGCTGCAAGCTGACCAAGCGTCTCGCCATTGTTCGCCTCGATGCTGCCTTTCACCGATAGCGTGATGTCTTGTCCCTCGAAGCGGAAGGGCCAGATCGGCTCAGCGCGCCGAAAGTTGAAATTAAGGCAATTGTGCCGGTACAGATCATCAGGTGCCGTCGGCATACCGTGGCGATCAAGATACTGCGGCGCTGCCACGATTATGCGTCGATTTTCGCCAAGCTTGCGTGCGGTCAGCAAACTGTCGGTGAGTGGGCCAAATCGTATCGCTACGTCCGCCTGCCCAGCCGCGACATCAATGACTGCGTCGGTCAGTGCAATATCGATTAGGATATGTGGGTAGAGCGCAGCGAATTCATCGAGAAGCGGCACCACGCATAGTCGCCCATGCGACAGCGCGGCGCTGATCCTCAGCCGCCCGCGGGGTGCGCCCTGATCGGCGATTTGCTGCTCGGCGTCGTCGAGATCGGCGAGGATGCGACGTGCGGTCTGCAGATAGGCCTGGCCTTCAGCTGTCAATATCAGGGCGCGGGTCGAGCGCAGTAGCAGCCTGACACCAAGCCTGGCCTCTATCCGGTCGATTGACCGCGCGACTGCCGATGGTGTCAGACCAAGGGCACGTCCGGCAGCGGAAAAACTGCCCTCCCGCATCACCGTTGCGAAAACCTCAAGTGACCTTGCCCTGTCACCGCCAATGATCACCTTTGCATCCAAATCAAAAATCCTTCGCGTTGGTAACGGCTACTGCGGCATCCTTTGACCGATTATTTATGAACTCATATAGCAATTGGAGTGAAGAGACATGGAATATCGTCAACTGGGTTCATCAGGATTGCGCATACCGGTGCTTAGCTTCGGCACCGGGACTTTTGGCGGTACTGGACCGCTTTTTGGTGCGTGGGGCCGGAGCGACGAGACAGAAGCTCGGCGGATGGTCGATATCTGCCTTGAGGCCGGCGTCAACCTATTCGACACTGCCGACGTTTATTCCAACGGTGCGTCAGAAACGGTGCTTGGCGCGGCGATCAAGGGACGTCGCGACAAGGTGCTGATCTCGACCAAGACCGGTCTGCCGATGGGGGATGGCCCACAGGAATGGGGCGCATCGCGCGCCCGGCTCATCCGCGTGGTGGAAGACGCGCTGCGTCGGCTCGGCACCGATTACATCGACCTGCTTCAACTCCACGCTTTCGATGTTTCCACTCCGACAGAGGAGTTGATGGCCACACTCGATATGCTTGTTGCAGCAGGCAAGGTTCGTTACACCGGTGTTTCCAATTATCCGGGCTGGCAGCTGATGAAAGCGCAAGCGCTTGCTGACCGCAACGGCTGGCCGCGCCTAGTCGCACATCAGGTCTATTACTCGCTGATCGGGCGTGCCTACGAGGCGGATCTGATGCCTTTGGCAGCAGATCAGGGTATTGGTGCGCTCGTTTGGAGCCCGCTTGGCTGGGGCCGACTGACGGGAAAAATCGGGCGCGACCGGCCAATTCCCGAGGGAAGCCGTCTCCATGAGACCGAGCAGTTCGCGCCGCCGGTCGACGGCGAGTATCTCTACCGCGTGATCGACGCATTGGAGACCATCGCCGCCGAGACCGAACGAAGCGTGCCGCAGGTCGCGATCAACTGGTTGCTCCGTCGACCTACCGTCGCCTCTGTCATTATCGGCGCGCGCAATGAAGCGCAGTTGCGCGACAATCTCGGTGCAGTTGGTTGGGCCTTATCGGATGACCAGATCAAGGTGCTCGACGCGGCGAGCACTGTGTTACCTCCCTATCCTCACACGCCATACCGCCAACAGGAAGGGTTCGCCCGCCTGCATCCGGCGCTGGTTTGAGGAGTCGGTCGATGAAATTCAATTTTGGCCTTCTGGCGTTGTCGGTCGGCGCTTTCGGCATTGGCGTAACTGAATTCGCGCCGATGGGGCTGCTCCCCGTCATAGCTGGAGATCTGGGCGTGTCGATACCAACTGCCGGGCTGCTCATCAGCGCCTATGCCCTCGGTGTGGTGATCGGGGCACCGTTGATGACGTTGACGACAGCACGCGTGCCAAGGCGGACGCTCCTTATCCTGCTTGCTGGTATCTTCACATTGGGCAACCTACTGGCGGCGATCTCGAACAGTTACGGCGTGCTGCTGGGAGCCCGCATCCTTACCTCGTTGAACCACGGTGCATTCTTCGGTGTCGGTGCGATCGTGGCGACCAGCCTCGTTCCTGCGGACCGTCGCGCCGGGGCGGTGGCGGCGATGTTCATGGGACTGACAATCGCGAATGTGGTCGGCGTTCCGATTGCGACCTGGGCCGGCGATTATTTCGGCTGGCGCGCTTCGTTTTGGGGCATCGCAGCGTTGGGTGTAGCGACGATGGCTGCGCTTCGACTGACATTGCCCGCGCTACCGGCAGAGCCCAATGGAAATGCGATGGCGGAAATGCGCGTCATGAGGCGCGGAGAAGTCCTTGGCGCTTTGGGTCTAACCGTTCTTGGGGCGAGCGCGATGTTTACCGTTTTTACCTACATCACACCGATCCTGAAAGACGTAACTCAAGCTTCGCTTGGTTTCGTCACAGCGATGCTAGTCACTTATGGCGTCGGTTTGACCGCAGGGAACTGGCTGGGCGGGCGTTATGCTGATCGCTCTGTTGATCGCACGCTGATCGTTACCCTGGCGTCGCTTGCCGTGATACTCACCATGTTTGCCCTGTTAATGTCCTTCAAGGTCCCGACCGCTGTCCTAATTTTCTTATGGGGCGTCGCGAGTTTTGCGCTAGTGCCGCCGCTTCAGGTGCGGATCATGAACGCAGCTTCGGATGCGCCAAACCTCGCGTCCGCGATGAACATCGGCGCGTTCAACTTGGGCAATGCGATCGGAGCTGTGCTAGGCGGCGGAGTGATCGCGACGGGGCTGGGGTATCCTTCCGTGGCGCTGGCTGGCGCGCTGGCTGCTGCAATGGGTTTGCTTGCGATGCTTCTCACCGTGCGCAGGGGAACAAGCAACCTCGATAGCCAGTCTTGCGAAACGTCGGATGTCGCAGTGGACACTCATCATCTGTAGACGATTTTCCATGAACCCAGACAGATTTTCGCAATTTGACTGGGTCCGTGCGACTTGGCAACCCACGAGTGAGATCCGATTTTTCCATTGATCTTGCCGATAGATAGCCATTTCCCAAGTTTAGTGCAGGTAGTTTGGTCCCCTAAGAACTGCAATCGTACCTACTTCATCGGTTTGACGAACTTTGCCATCTATGGGTATCCGAGCCGTCAGCTGGTTCATCATCAAGCTGATCGGGCCAGCGCATTTGGCCAAGCCGCGTCGCTCAGCCCAAAATGCGAGCGTAGCGTGCTGCCCTCATATTCATGCCGGAACAGGCCGCGCCTTTGCAGAATTGGAACCACCTCGTCAGCAAAGACTGCAAGCTGACTGTTGATGATCGGCGGCATCACGTTGAAGCCGTCGGCGGCGCCCGTCCTGAACCAGTCTTCGATGATATCGGCGACCTGCTCCGGTGTGCCCGTCGCCACAAAATGCCCGCGAGCGCCTGCGAGTTTGCGAAGTAACTGCCTGAGCGTTAGATTTTCTTTGAGCACCATGTCGATGTAGCCGACCACCCGGCTCCTCGATGCTTCTACCCCATTCGGGTCGGGGAAGTCGTCCTCGGTCAGTGTGCGGTCAAGTGGCAGGCGGCTAAAGTCGTGGCCACCGAACCGTGCTGAGAGACGCGTCAAGCCGACATCCGTGCTGGTGAGGTCGTCCAATTCCTCCCAGATTTGCTCAGCTTCTCTGGCGGTGGAACCGATGGCCGCGCTGATGCCGGGTAGGACAACGATGTCTTCCGGACTGCGACCGAAAGCGGCTGCCCTGCTTTTCACATCGGTGTAGAACGCCTTGGCAGAATCCTTCGTCATGTGGGCGGTGAAGATGGCCTCGGCCCACCTTGCAGCAAAGCCGCGGCCTGCATCGGATTGTCCGGCCTGGATGTAGACAGGGCGAGACTGAGGGCTCTCTGGAACGTTGAGCGGTCCTTTTGTCCGGTAGTGCTCGCCGGCATAGTTCGCTGGTGTCATCCGATCACGATCAAGATATCGTCCACCCTCGCGATCATCGAGGACCGCATCTGCCGGGAAGCTTTTCCAAAGAGCATCGACCGCCTCCAAGAACTCCTCTGCCAACTTGTAGCGATCGCCGTGATTGACATTCTTCTGCAGCCCGTAGTTTGCCCCTGCCTCAGGAGCCCAAGACGTCACGATATTCCATCCAGCGCGGCCGTTGGATAGGTGATCCAGTGTCGCGAACTGTCGCGACAACGTGTAGGGCAGACTGTAGGTGGTGGAGGCCGTCCCGATGAGGCCAATCTTCTTCGTATGGGCTGCAAGCAACGAGAGAAGAACGATTGGCTCGAGGGATCCCGACGATGCAAGACCGCTGCTATTGCCAGCGGCCAGTGTGTCGGCGAGGAACACTGCATCGAACTTCGCCCTTTCAGCAATCGTCGCCGCCTCGACATAGAGCGCGAGGTCAGTAAGTGCCTTGTGGTTCGCTTTTGGGTGCCGCCATGCGCCCTCATGGTGGCCGCGGGACATAAGGAAAAGGTTCAGGTGTAGATTGCGCGACATCGGGATGCCTTTCAAATGCTGTCGGCTTCGACGCCGAGGCTCTTAAGCAATTTCTTTCGGAGGTAGGCGACTTCGGCTTGGTGTTCGTGGCGAGGATGCGGAAGCGAAATCGCATGATCTTCGGCGATGCTGCCATCCTTCAGAACAAGGATACGGTCGGCCAGAAGCAGGGCCTCGTCCACGTCGTGCGTAACCAGAATAATCGTCGGTCGTTTGCGCTCCACGAGGCGCATCAGCAGAGCCTGCATCTTCAGGCGGGTGAGCGCATCGAGTGCACCGAAAGGCTCATCGGCAAGCAAAAGGTCCGGCGTGCGGAGAAGGGATCTCGCCAGCGACGCACGCTGCTTCTGGCCGCCAGACAGTGTGGAGGGCCACACATTGGCCTTGTCAGCGAGCCCTACATCCTCAAGCATGGAAAGCGCTGACGTTTCAGGCTCAGGTCGGCGCAGACCGAGCGTCAGGTTGTCAATGACCGTTTTCCACGGGAGAAGGCGGGAATCTTGGAAAAGAACAGAGAAGCTCTCCGGCGCGCTGAAGTGTCCCTTGGTTTCGGCGTCGTCGTCAAGACCTGCGAGCGCCCGTAGCAGCGTCGTCTTCCCCGAACCGGACTCACCGAGCAGGGCGACAAACTGTCCGGCCGGGATCTCCAACGAAATACGGTCGAGGACAGGCTTGCCCTCGAAGCTGCGAGAAAGGTCACGAAGAACTACAGCGTTAGTAACATGTGCGTTCATGAGCCAAGAGCCCGTCTGTAGGAAAGTACTTTGTCTTCGACATACCGCACGACCGCATCTGACAGGAGGCCGAGCAGAGCGTAGATTATGATGCCCACAACGATAATATCCGTCTGACCCCAGTCTCGAGCTCGGTTCATCAGGTAACCGATACCCGTTTGCGTGTTGACAAGCTCGAGAACGACTAAGGCCGTCCAGCAGAGGGCGACCGCGAGCCGTAGTGAGACGAAGAAGCCGGGTAGAGCTCCTGGTAGGGCGACATGCCGGATGAACTCGGCGCGGGTTAGCCCGAGAGTGCGGGCAAGTTCGACATGGCCGATATCAATACTACGTAGCGCCGCATGAGTATTGATATAGACCGGAATAAGGACTGCGGTAAAAATAAGGAATATTTTCATCGCCTCGCCGATGCCAAGCCAGATAATGACCAGCGGGATAAGAGCGAGTGTAGGTACAGCCCGCTTGATCTGGACGAGGCCGTCGATGAGCGCCTCACCGGTTCGCGTCAATCCTGACAGAAGAGCAAGGATCACGCCGACGGTCACACCCAGAAAAAGCCCGGAGTACGCGCGGGCTGCCGACGCTGCAAGATGCGGCAGCAGGCTGCCGTCCAGCACCATGTCATAGCCTGTCGCGATTGCCGTCGAGGGCGCGGCGAGCGTGCTCGGAGACAGCAGGCCCAGACGGGACGCGGCTTCCCATACGATTAGAACTATGACTGGGCCAACCAGTCGCGATCCTGGTGGCAGCTTGGCGGGAACGAGTTGCGTCGAGCTCTTGCGGACAGCAAGATCGAAGTGCCGAACTGTTTGCCTTTTTGTAATTCTGCCTGATGATATGTCCGTCATACGACCTCCGATATCAGCGAGACTGCTTGATGACGGTATCGAACGTATCGACAAATGATCCCTTGGCGTCGAACCGCTCCTTAAGCGATCCGGACTGGTAGAGGATGTCGATCAGTTTTTGATGGTGGGGTATCGCCTCGACGGAAGTTTGGAAGACGAGCGGAGACTGCCCGGCCAAGATTGCTGAGGTGTCATCCGGGGAAACGCGTTGGAAGTCGGTATAGTAGAACTTCGCCCAGTCTTTGTCGTGTTCGTTGCTCCAGTTTCCCGCTTTCACGAAAGCTGCCAGAAACTGCCTGATAGCCTCACTCTTTGCAGGATCTGCTAGAGCTTCGGGGCGGGCATAAAAATAGGAGGTGCTCGGCAACAACCGCCGCTCCTCAGGGTCGAGTACAGGACTTGCCCCTACCTGTTTGGTGAGCCTCGTGACGAAGGGCTCCTGCAAAACGGCGACGTCGACTGCTCCGGACCGCAGCGCATCAGGAAGGTCAGCCACGCGGAGATTGACGAGCGTGACGTCCGCAAGTTTCAGGCCCGCCCTGTTCAATGCCTCGATCAGGAATACCTGGCGGCCCGATCCTTCGACATAGCTGAGCTTCTTGCCCTTGAGCTCGGACAGCTTGTCGATCTTGAGACCTGGGCGGCTCGTCAGGCGATACTGAGCGACTTCACGCGTGAACGTTCCGACAATCGGCAGAAGCGTTCCGGATGCGCGAGCCTGAATAGGTGGAGTATCGCCGACATAGGCTATGTCCAGAGCGCCCGCCCTGATAGCCTCAAGGATGGCTGGTCCGCCGGCAAAGTTAGGGTATTCAACATCAAATCCGAGGGTTTTCTGCTCTCCACTGGCTTCCAGCAGATTGCGCACTAGTTCAGCCTGATCGGCAACGATGAGCTTGGCTGCAGGTTCGGCCGCTTCCGCTGAGGGAGCAACCAAGACAAGAGCCGAAAGTAAACCAGCAGCAGACGTGCGCAAGAAAATTCTACGATACAAGGAATTTGCTCCGTTTTCAGCCCGCAATAATGCGCGCAGCTGGCAGGTTGGAATTCCTCTTAGTTTAACAATACTCTACAAAATCCATAGGGTATCTTGATGCGAGTAATCCATGAATTCGGTATTTCTGTTCTCTGCGCAATGGTGATTGGTAGATGAAAAATCTCGGCATCTGTTCTCAGCGCGCAGATTGGTTTGCCTGACGCTCTTCCAGGATGACCGTCATCATATGCCGCAGAGGTTCGCGACGTGTGACGGCCTCTACGCTGGCATGCGAGGAATGCTCGCAAGAAGTTTGCGAGTGTATTCGTGACGCGGGGCGGTGAGAATGCTTTGGGTGGGACCGTTTTCAACGATCCTGCCCTTTTCCAAGATGATGGTGTCCTGGCAAAGCGAAGCAACCAGACCGATGTCGTGTGACACGACGACGAACGTCACAGTCTCGGACAATTTCTTCAGCAGTTCGACAATCCGAATGCGGGTAGACAAGTCCAGGGCGCTGACGACTTCGTCGGCAAATATGACCTCGGGCCGGGAGATTATCGCACGCGCGATTGCTATCCGCTGACGCTGCCCTCCGGAGAACTCATGGGGGTAGCGGTCCATCAGATCATCCGCAGTCAGTCCCACGGACTTCAGCGCTTCCGCAACGGCTTCCTTACGGTCACCGGCGATTTTGAGAGATCGGAGCGGTTCGGCAACGATGTCCTTGACTTTCTGGCGAGGGTCCAAAGAGGAATATGGATCCTGAAAAACCGCCTGCACTCTCTTCCGAAATCCACGCATGAATTCTCGGCTTCCGGTGTCCAGAGGTTTCCCTTCGATATGGATTTCGCCACTCTGCGGTCTGTTGAGGCCGAGCATCAGCCGCAGAAGGGTTGTTTTTCCTGATCCCGATTCTCCAACAATGCCGATGTTTCGTCCTTTCTGCAAAGTCAGGCTCACATCTTGAAGCGTCGCCTGCTGCCGATTGTAGCCGAACGAAACATTGCGGACATCTATCAAGCTCATCAATTCATTCCCAGTGCATCGTCGAAGGCTCGCGCAGCTGCTACGAGGCTTTGCGTATAACTATCTCTCGGATGGCGAAAGACGTCATTGATTGCTCCTTGCTCTGCCACATGTCCGTTACGCATAACGACGACCCTTTCGACGACGCTTGCGACGACCGGGAGATCGTGGCTGACGAAAAGGAGAGACATGCCGCGTTGTCTAACGAGGGAGAGCAGCAAATCAAGAATCTCGACTTGGGTCGTGACATCGAGCGCCGTGGTCGGCTCATCTGCGATCAGTAATTGCGGACGGCATGCTAGTGCCATTGCAATGGCAACTCTCTGGCGCTGGCCGCCGGATATCTGATGCGGCCATGATTGCGCGATGCGATCTGGATCGGGAAGGGCAACCTGCCGAAGCAGGCTCAGAACTTCTCCGTCGGCGGTCTGTCTGTCCAGCGAGCGGCCATCCCGTTTTGCGCGACGGAGCACCACTTCCCGCACCTGTCTGCCAAGCTTCATCAAGGGGTCCAGCGCTGTCAGCGGCTCCTGAAAGATCACAGCAGATGCCGTTCCGCGAAGAGGCGCCAAATCCTTGTCGTGACTTCCGATGACCTGTTTTCCAGCGAGAAGAATAGAGCCGCTTGCATACAGGCCCTCCGGTAAAAGTCCTATTGCCGCCAGTGAAGTCAGAGACTTGCCGGATCCGGATTCACCTATAAGGCCAAGTCTCTCGCCTTTGTCGATCTTGAAAGAAACATTCGAAACGAGTGTCTTTGGGCCTGCATTGATCGACAGATTTTCAACGTTGAGAATAGGGTTCATGAACGGCGCCTCCTTATGGGGTCCGCCAGATCGCGCAGCTCGTCTGCCACGATATTGATGGCGATCACCAGACTGACCAGAGCAATACCCGGCGCGACTGCACCGAGCGGCGCGGTGTAGACCGTGCCCTGCGCTTCCTGAAGCAAGCGCCCCCATGAGGCATTGGGAGGCGGGGCACCGAGACCGAGATAGGAAAGCGACGCTTCCGTAATGATCGCCAAACCGAACTGTAAGGCGAGATTGACGAGCAGGGTAGGCCAGATGTTCGGCAGGATGTGGTGGACGATAACCCCTGCCCATGAGGTGCCGGAAACGCGCGATGCGGTAATGAAGTCCATGTTCAGGACGCGTTTTGTCAGAATACGTGTCAGGCGGGCAACAATCGCGGAATTGGCGATCCCGATTGCGACGATTGCTGTCCACAGACTGGCTCCATCCGACGCGGTGACGATGAGCATGGCGAGGAGCAGGGTCGGAAAAGCAATCATGATATCGAGTGTTGCCGCCAGCGCATCATCCAGCGTTTTCGATGCGAAGCCACAGAGCAACCCCAATACTATGCCGATCACGCCGCCGATGATGACTGCCCCGATACCAACAGTCAGCGCAATGCGGGACCCAATCATTATCAGCGTCAGGAAATCGCGCCCCAGCCTGTCAGTGCCAATCAGATGAAGGATAGAAGGGGGCTCCAGCCGACCACCGGCCATTGCATTCGGATCGTAGGGTGTCCAGACGAGTGTCAGCAAGGCGATCAGAATGTGAAGAGCAACGATGCCGATGCCGATCAGAAATATCCGGGAAAAGCGGCGGCGACTGATGATGCTGTCATCGGCCAATTGAATGTCTGTCATCCCTGTCTTCCTTGCATGCTGGAGCGAAGTCGGGGATCGATCAGCCTTTGCGAGATATCGGCAATGAAGCCGACGATGAGAACCAGCAGGGTCGAAATCACCAGCACGCCCTGCACGGAAGGATAGTCTCGCTGCTCAATGCCAAGAAGCAGCATGGAGCCAAGGCCCGGAAGATTGAAAACGCGCTCCACGACGACTGCTCCGAGCAGAGTAGACGCCAACTCGATACCCATAATCGATATGACGGGAACAGAGCCATTGCGAATTCCGTGCCTGACAAGCGCTTCGGAAAAGGTAGCGCCGAGCGCGCGGGCGGTGCGTAGATAGTCGCTTCCCAGAACATCCTGCGCTGCCGAGCGGACATATCGGATCAAAGATGCCGACATAACGATAGCAATCGTTGCTACCGGCAAAACGAATGCGGTCAACGCGGAATCGAGTCTCTGCCATCCCCTTGCAGGAAACCCACCAGAGGGCAGCAGTCTGAGGTTAACGGCGAAAATCGTGACGAGAAGAACGCCGATCCAGAAGACGGGCACGGCGATGCCAAGCTGAGAGACAACGCTTATCGCCGAGCCGTACCAGCGTTTTGATTTGACCGCAGACAGAATGCCTAGCGGCAGGGCGATGGCGACGGCAATCAAAAATGAAATGGCAGTCAGAGGCAAAGTTATCGAAAGTCTGCGCACAATCTCCGGCATGACCGGTGACTGGCTGATGAAGGAGTTTCCAAAATCAAAGCGGCAGATACTTTTGACGAAATGAAGAAACTGCTCTGACAGCGGCTGGTTCGAACCGACCTGCTGTCGGGCAGCCTCGATCTGCTCCGGGTCGGCGCCAACCGATAAAAGAGCGTTTGCAGGATCGCCCGGCAGAAGGCGGAGAAAAATGAATAGCACCATCGCGGCTATGAGAATAGAGCCGATCAATATCACGGTGCGGCGGAGCAGATAGGAGAGAATTTCTGTGACCCTTCAAGCAGGAAAACCGCCCGACGAAAGTCAGGCGGTGGACTGTATAACGAAGATACGGTGCGCGGGAGAGCCCGAGCGAGTTCAATCTGCCTTTTTAATTCCGGCAACGAAGAACTGCGAGTTCAGGCCGTTGACCGGGTATCCTGTCACGGACTTTGAGGAGACGACGATCTGTGGATAGAGGTATAACCAGTTGCTGGCCGCATCCTCTGCGATGATCACGTTGGCTTCTTTCAGTTTTTCCGTCTGCTCATCGGTCGTTGCACTGGCTTCGGCCTGCTTGACGAGATCTACCACCTTGGGATTGTTGTAACCCCAATAGAAGTCGGGGTTTCCGTAAAACACGACATCGCGGTGGTTCACATGCTCCTGCAGGGTCGCCTGGAAATCATGCGCTTTGTAGACCTTCGTGTACCATTCATTGGCCGTGATGATATTGATATTCACCTTGACGCCGATCTTAGCCAACTCGGATTGGATAAATTGTGCAGCGATCGGGTGTGGATCGTAATTCGGCGTGTCGATGGTGAAGGTAAAGCCATCGGGATAACCGGCTTCCTTCACGAGCGCCTTGGCGCTTTGTGGATCGTAGGCATCCGTTGAGGTCAAATCGACATACCACGGATCGGTAGGGGGAACCATGGAGCCGATCAGGGAGCCGTGATCACCCCATACCGCTTTGAGAAGCTTTGCGTCGTCCACTGCACGAGCAAGCGCCTTGCGGACCTTCACGTTGTCAAAAGGCGCAACGCGATCATTGTATGCAAGCAGAAGCTTCGTGGTGGATTTGCCTTCGGCCACGGTGAAATCTGCATTATCGGAGAACTGGCGGAGTGAATCCGGGCTTTGAACCGAGGTGATGATATCTACCGAGCCGGTGAGAAGTGCATTGTTGAGCGCCGTTGCTTCGGTGAAATAGTGAAACACGACGTCGGCATTGCTGGGCTTTGCGCCCCAATATTTCTCGAACCGCCCAATTGCGAGCGACGAACCACGACGCCACTCGGTCAGGCTGTACGGCCCCGTACCATCTTCCGCCGCCGTCAGATTTGTCACCTTGTCATTGACGATCCAGACGTAGCTCAGATTGTAGGGGAGAGAGATCGAGCGGGATGTGAGCTTGACGACAACGGTTGCATCGTCAGGTGTTTCAATGGTCGCAATGGTTTTGAGACTATTTTTTCGGGAGCTTTTGGATTCCGCCGCCGTCACGCGTTCAATGGAAAATTTGACATCCTTGGATGTCAGGGGATCGCCCGAGTGAAATGTAACGCCGGGCTGTAGCTTGAATGTATAGGTAAGGCCGTCTTCGCTGACCGTATAGTCCTTGGCAAGAACAGGCTCGACCTCACCTGCATCGGTCAGTCGGAAAAGGGCTTCATAGACATTACCGTTGAATGCCTCGTTGATACCCTGTCCAGCACCGGCAGTATTATCCAGGTTCTGGGGCTCGTATAGCGATCCGATGTTGACCGTTGCATCCGCGTCGAAATCCTCTGCCATGAGCGGGCCAGCAGGGAGAGTGCTGATCAGCAGTGCGAGTGCAGTCAGCGCAAACTTTCGGGAACGGGTAGTCTTCAAGGTTACCCCCGGTTGGGTCGTCAAGCCGCTCATTTCATGTCCTCATAGACGGGCCGCTACAGCCGTTGCTTTAGGTCTGCACAATATCCGAGCTGAAGCGAGAAGCCAGATCGGCAACGATCTGGGACTCGACGTTTAGGAAATGTCATTCGATTAAACGAGCAAGTAGTGGAAATTTATTCCGGCTGGCGCTTTCTTCCAGCGTCGGCTAAGCCATTGACATGTTTGGCATGGAGAGTAGCCGTGAGTGGTATCGATAGAACGCGTGCAGAGCGGCTGATGAGAGAGGCCGGACTTGACGCGCTGGTTCTTTTTCAGCCGGAAGCCTTTCAGTACGCCATCGGTGCTCCGGCGGGCGTGGCGACAATGTGGGGCAGGGCGGGAGCTGCAATTGCTCTTGTGCCCACAGATGCTCATTTGCCACTGGGGGCAATCGTCAGTGACCATGCTGCGGCTGTCATGCGACATAAGGCAGTAGATGTCGATCTGAGGACGCATCGCATATGGATCGACACGGTCGATCTCTTGGGCGTTGAATCGGTCGCAGGAATTGACGAGGCCTATCGACGTACCGGTGTATCGGGTCAGAGGCCGGAGACCTTCGATCGCGCAGCCTGTTTCGACCTCTTGTCCGATATGCTGAAGGACAAAGGTCTCATGGGGGGCAGGATCGGCGTCGATCTCGAATGCATGCCAGCGGCTGATTTTGAGGCGTTGAAGGTATCGATTCCTGGAATTCAATGGGTTGACGGCTCGCTGGTGCTGCGACGCCTGCGAGCCATCAAGACCCCCATGGAAATCGATAGGTTGAGGCGCGCGGCACATGCCGCGGAGGGCGGGCTTGAGAGTATGATGCAGGCTGTTCGTCTCGACGTCCCGGTGGCTGAACTGTCTACGGCTTGGAAAGCGGGTGCGCAGGATGCGGCACAGGTTGGCGGCTTTGCGCTGAGCGGGCATTGGGATTTCATTTCCGTCGGCCCCAATCTTTCAGACGGTGCCGCCAGGGTTACCCCAGGTGCGCTCATCAAAGCGGATGTCGGGACCCTTGTTGAAGGTTATTCCTCTGACGGTGCCCGCACATTTACATATGGCCCCACGTCGCAATTGGGGCAGGATATCTTCAAGGCATTGGAGGCAGCTTTTGACGCAGGCCTTGAACAGATCAAGCCAGGAAATGCTTTCGGTGCTGTCCACGATGCAATGCTCCGCTCCATGAGACGCGATGGCTTCGGCGAATATTACCGCGGGCATTTCGGCCATTCGGTCGGCGGCAATGTAGGTATCGAGGAGTGGCCATTCTTCTCCGCTAACAATCCAGAACTCATCGAAGCAGACATGGTGGTTGCACTCGAGGCTCCGTTTTATGGTCAGAACTTCGGTGCGCTTATGATCGAGGACCAGTTTCTAGTCACGCGTGGCGGAGCGGAATGCATGAACAAACTGCCGCGAGTACTACGTGATCTCTCCGGGGATGGGGGTTGATCCGCTCCCGCTTCGACCCCCTCCTGAAAGAAATTTTCTTTTTTCACTTCTAATATGAGAAAGCTTTGCGCGACGAAGCGTTATCTAGCGGCATAAATTAATCCACTGAATTAATAGATTGGGTGGATAATGATCTCGAACATCACGCGCCGTCGCGCTCTCAAACTGGGCGCTGTCGGCGTCGCTCTGTCTTCGCCGTTTATTTCGACGAGTGCGTTTTCGCAGACGCCGGATTATCCTGCCGAGCTTCGGCTGGACTGGGGCTACTATTCCTCCCACACGCTTTTGATTAAAAACAAGGGATGGCTGGAAGACGCATTCAAGGATGTGGGAACGAAGATTTCCTGGGTGCAATCGCGCGGAAGCAACAATTCGCTTGAGTTCCTGAAGGTGGGCTCTACCGATTTTGCCGGGTCCGCTGCGCTCTCCGCATTTCTTTCGCGAGCAAATGGCGTTCCACTGAAAGTTGTTTACGTAGCCAGTTGGGGTGGCTCGTCCATCATTCAGGTCAAGGCAGATTCTCCTTTGAAGTCTGTTGCTGATTTGAAAGGCAAGACGATTGCGGTGACGAAAGGAACAGCGCCATACTTTACGCTGGTTCGTGCTCTGGCCAAAAGCGATCTGACGATCAACGACCTCAAAGTCGTCAACCTGCAGCACCCGGAAGGCTTTACGGCGCTTCAGCAGGGGCAGGTGGATGCCTGGGTCGGTATCGATCCACAGACCGCACAGGCCGAAATTGCTGGTAATCGCGCAATCTTCAGTGATCCGAGCTGGCGTGAGGGCAGTGTGTTCAGCGTCTCGGAAGCATTTCTCGAAAAGCATCCGAAAGCTGTCGAGCGCCTGCTCGGCGTCTGGGTGCAGACGCAGAAATGGATACGCGAAAACAACGATGAGTTCGTCTCATTCGTCACCGCGCAGGCGGGCGGCGACGCCGAGGTCACCCGCCGCACGATTGCGCGGCGCAGCTGGACGGACCCCGTTCCTGGCGAGGAGCTGCTGGCCTCCATCAAAACCGCTACTCCGCTTCTCGGACCGGAGGTGTTGCGCCCGGGCGTGAATGTCGATGACGTTCTCTCCCAACTCATCGATCCGGCGCCCGCCAAAAGGGCTGTGGGGGCATGACGCTTTCCAGCGAAGAGGTTCGGCATAATGGCCGTTCGAGGAGGGAGGACGCCAGCGTCCCAAGCGTGGTTTCCGGTTTTGGACGAAAGCTGCTGTCGATCGATCTGCGTGGCGCCATCGTACCGGTTGGTGCTCTGTTGATGCTGGAAATCTTTGTTCGTCTAGGGTGGGTCAGCCCTTATGTGCTGCCCCCGCCATCCGATCTCTACAGCACATTCCTCTATCTGGCTGAGGGACCGCTCTGGACGAATATCGCAGCCAGCAGCTTGCGGGTGTTCTTCGGCTTCGTGGCCGGTTCGCTGCTTGCCATCATCGTCGGGTCGATCGTTGGTCTGTGGTACTCGGCTGAGCGCTATCTCGAGCCTAGCTTTCAGGCGTTGCGGGCCGTACCAAGCCTTGCCTGGGTGCCGCTTTTGATGATCTGGTTCGGGATAGGCGAAACATCCAAGATCGTGCTGATTGCCAAAAGCGCTTTCTTTCCGGTGTATCTAAGCCTCTTCTCCGGCATTCGAAATGTTGATCGCAAATTGGTCGAGGTGGGGGAGATGTACGGCCAATCCCTACCCACGCTCGTCTTGCGCATCCTCATTCCAGCCTCGCTGCCGCATCTCTTTACGGGGCTGCGTTACGGCTTGTCGCTCGCCTGGCTGAGTGTCGTTGCGGCTGAGCTACTGGCAGCATCGGAAGGCATCGGTTACATGCTTTCGGACGGACGAGAGCTGTCGAGACCAGATCTCGTCCTGATCGCGATCATCTGTCTGGCCGTGCTTGGCAAGATTTCCGATAGCGCCTTCAAACTTATTGAAGATCGCTGCCTGTCCTGGCGGGACACATATTCCACCTCGATTGGAGGGAAAGCCGCATGAGCCTTCTCGACATAGACGTGCGCGAAAAATCCTTCGGGAATACCGTCGTATTGAATGATATTCATCTTCAGCTTGAAGATGGCAAAGCAGCCGTGTTGCTTGGGCCCAGTGGCTGCGGCAAGAGTACGCTTCTGCGCATAGCCGCCGGGCTTGACCAGCGCTTTGCCGGGGAGGTCTCGGTCAACGTGGAGCGGCATCACGGCAAATCGTCGTTCCCGCCCGTCGCGTTTGTGTTTCAGGAGCCGCGGTTGATGCCCTGGCTGACGGTGGCTCAGAACATCGGCTACGCAGATGGTCGCGGCTTCGATGTTACCAAGGTCAACAGGCTGATCGAAGATGTGGGCTTGGATGGGCATGCGGCCACCTTGCCGAAGGCGCTTTCCGGAGGGATGGCTCAGCGCGTTGCGATTGCGCGCGCGCTTTACACGGAACCCCGAATATTGCTGCTGGATGAACCATTCAGCGCAGTGGATGCGTTCACACGCATGAAGCTGCAGGACCTGATCCTCAAGCTCGTGGAACAGCGCGGCATATCGTTTCTACTGGTCACCCACGACATTGACGAAGCGCTTTATCTCGGTGACAGGATTTACATGATGGGCGCCAGAAATGGCGGTATCCAGAAAGATATCGACGTCGATGTTGCCCGCCCGAGAGACCGCCGCGCTTTGCGCTTGGCAGAGTTAAAAAGTGAAGTTCTGACTGCCCTTCAGGTCGCGCATGTTATTTGAGGATATCGGATTCGGAATAAAAACTCAAAGAGCAGGCGGAATAGGAGCGCCAAATTGCGCTCTCCGATTAACGCTCCGTCTCCACTTCGAAGGTCCCAGCCTACGAACGGTTGTTACCAAGTTCGCATAGCGTCAGCTACTCGAAAAAGAGCGCTCAGCGTCTGTATGATGTCTCGGCTCGTGTTTGGTCTTCGTTTTGAAGGCGGATACCGCTGTGTCTTCAAAGGAAGAACCGGTTTGCGGGGCGGGGAAGGCCAAGATGATCGCGCAAAGTCGACCCCTCATAGTCCTTGCGGAACAGACCGCGCCGCTGCAGTTCTGGAACCAGCTTCTCCGTGACGTCGTCCAGCCCTTGCGGCAGGAAGGGGAAGACGCAGGTGAAGCCATCTGAGGCCTCTTCATTCAGCCAGGTTTCCATATCGTCTGCGATGGTTTCGGGCGTGCCGATAAAGGCAAGACCAGCATAGCCGCCATAGCGCTGGGCGAGTTGACGCACTGTCAGTTTTTCCTGCTCGGCCAGTCGCAGCACCTGCGCCCTTCCACTCTTGCTGGCGTTTGTTTCCGGGATGTCTGGCAGGGGCGCACCAGGATCGAAGCCGGAGGCATCATGGCCAAGCGCAATGGAAAGTGAGGCGATGGCGCTATCGTAGTGCACGAGGCTATCCAGCTTTGCGCGCTTGGCCCTGGCATCCTCTGGTGTATCACCGATCACGATCATCGCTGCAGGCAGGATCTTCAGATGTGCGGGATCGCGACCCACCGGTGCCATGCGTCCCTTGATATCGGCATACAGCGTTTTCGCCGTGTCAAGATCGCGCGGGGCGGCAAAAACGACTTCGGCAGTTTCGGCTGCCAGTTGCTTGCCGGGTTCTGATTGTCCTGCCTGCACGATGACTGGCCAGCCTTGGATCGGACGGGCAATATTCAGCGGCCCGCGAACACTGAAATCCTCGCCCTTATGGTCCAGCACATGCATCTTGTCCGGATTGAAGAAGATTCCGCTTTCCTGATCGCGAATGAATGCATCGTCTGCAAAGCTGTCCCACAGCCCTGTCACCACATCGAAGAATTCGCGCGCCCGCTTGTAGCGTTCGCCATGCTCAAGGTGCCCGTCGAGCCCGAAGTTGCGGGCGGCATCAGGGTTTGACGTCGTGACGATGTTCCAGGCGGCCCGTCCGCCGCTTATATGATCGAGGGAGGCAAAACGGCGCGCTACATGATAAGGCTCGTCAAAAGTGGTGGAAGCTGTCGCGGCGAGACCGATTCTGTCGGTGACTGCGGCAAGAGCTGACAGAAGGGTGAAGGGCTCGAAAGACGTCACCGTGTGACTGCGTCTCAGCGCCTCGACCGGCATGTTGAGGACGGCCAAGTGATCCGCCATGAAGAAGGCGTCGAACTTTGCCTGTTCCAGTTTCTGGGCGAATGATTTCAGATGACTAAAATTGAAGTTGGCATCCGCATAGGCGCCCGGATAGCGCCAAGCGCCGGTGTGAAGGCTGACGGGGCGCATGAAGGCGGTGAGATGAAGCGACTTGGGCATGGGAATTTCCCGTTAAACGAAAACTGGCCGCCGACAGAGTGCGACGATGGCCGGACATTCCATATCGAAACGGACGGACTTTCTTGCAAGGGAAAAGCCGCCATCAATTTTTGGTCTGTGCGGTCCTCAGCGTAATCAGGCCCAATAACTAAGGGTATAGCCCCCGAGTGGTTGCTGCCCTCTACTCGACCTGACCGACACCTGACTATCGACGCTGCGTTGCTCTCCCTTGTTACAGTAGCTTGTAGCCATAGGTTTTCCGGCGACGCATAAGTGATATTTTCCGGCCATCCGCATTGCGCTGCACTTGGTCGTTCCGGTTGTGCTGCTTTTATTCGACAGGGTAAGGCAGACCATAGCGATCTCTTACTGTACCGGGACTGTATTCACGTGGATAGACGCCTCGATCCTGCAAAATCGGCACGACCTGATCTACGAATTCGATAATGTCATCCGGCGCTCTTGGAGGCTGAAGGGTGTAGCCATCTACGGTACCGTCCTGCCATAGATCGATAATGCCATCTGCCACCTCTTCGGGGGTGCCGAGTAGCAGGCGGTGATGTCCCTCGGAGCGTCGCACGACTTGGCGTGCCGTCAGCCGCTCATGGGTCAGGAGATCGGACAGGCCAAGTCCCATGCCGACTGCCCACTGGCGGTTCTGGTCCGGTATGAATTGTTCCGCATTCAACACAGCATCCGGATCGAAGCGGTCGGGATCAAGGCCGTTTTCTTTAATGAAGCGGGCGAGAAGTCCGTCTTCAGAACCGGCACCGCTGAAGAGCTCGTGTTTTCTCAATGCCTCTTCACGGGTTTTGCCCAGAATGACGACGAGGCCCGGAACGATGCGGATGCCGGATGGATCGCGACCGAAGGCGACGGCGCGGTCCCGCACTTTCTTGCCAAAAGCCTGCCCGGCGGGCCGGGATAGAATGTTACAATAGATTATTTCGCCATGGCGGGCGGCAAGATCGATGCCGCCTTCAGATGCACCTGCCTGAGCTATGACGGGATGACCCTGCGGTCCGCGCGGCACATTGAGGGGGCCTTTGACGGTGAAGAAGTCTCCTTCGTGCTCAATCGCTTGCGCGCTCGCCGCATCCCAGAAACGGCCCTCGGGGACGTCTTGTTCTCGGCGCTCATCCCAGCTGGACCACAGTTTTTTGGCCACATCCAGAAACTCCGTGGCCTTCGCGTAACGCTCACTGCGCGGCGGCAGTGGCGCGTTGCCGAAATTGGCCGCGACATTCGGATTGAAGGAAGACACGACGTTGATGATCAGGCGGCCGCCCGAGACGATATCGATGGATTGCGTCCGCCTCGCCAGATTGTAAGGGGAATTGTATGTTGACGAGATTGTCGCAACGAAACCGATGTCTGGCACTTGAGCCGCAAGGGATGTGGACAGGATGAGCGGATCGATGGTGTGAAAGGGCCGGCTGAGCGGATCGGTCAGAAGTGCTGGATGATCCGACAGAAACACCGCATCGAACCGACCCTTATGGGCGATTTCCGTGAGGCGGCGATAATAATCGATATCGTTGATATCGTGGCGCGTGCCGGTGCGATATTTCCAGGCGTTGGGAAGATAACCGGTTGTGTTGATACCGACGTTCAGGTTCAGCCGGCGTTTTGGTTTGCTCATGCGTGTGTTTTTTCTTTGTCAGGTTGAACTGCTATTCCGACACCGCCATTGGCGGGCGGAGCGACACCGTTGACGGCGAAATCGCCGACGATCCGGTCGTGGTAGATGCGCGGATTGTGGGAGGTAATGGTGCGTGCGTTGCGCCAGTGGCGATCAAGCCCGTGGCTGCGTTTGGCGGCAGAGGCACCAAGTGCGTCAAAAAGCGTGGTTGAGGCTTCGAGTATCAGTTTGCTGACAACCGTCACGGATTGGCTGACCTCGATTTCGGCGTTGCGGTTGGTGAAGGCGATCTGCTCTTCGTCGCCAGAAAGATTGGCATCATAGGCCGCTTGCAACGCCTCCGCTGCCTTCAGCACGATCGCGCCTGCGGTATAGGCTGCACCCCGAACCTCACCGACGACCTGAAGGATTTGCGGGTCGTCCGCAAAGCGCCCGGCATTGCTGCGCTGGTAAACACGCTTGCGGTCCGCCACCAGACGCGCCAGATCAGAAGCCGCAGCGCGGCCTATGCCGGCAAGCGATGCCAGATGAACCAGCTGGAAAAATCCGCCGGAGTAACTGAACCGAAGCGCGCTGGGTTTGATCAGCTCATCTGCGATAGCGACATCGGTAAAGCGGGCCGTGCCGCTTGCCGTCAGTGCCTGCCCGAAACCATCCCAATCGTTGACGATGTCAACACCGGGTGCCCGCGTCGGCACAAGCGCACCGATTGGCTGGCCATCTCCATCCACAGCACCCAGCGTGATCCAGTCGGCGTAAAGCGAGCCGGTAGTGTAGTATTTTTCGCCATTCAGGCGCCAGCCACTTCCGTCACGGATCAGCTGTGTCGAATAGGTCCCAAGCCGCGTGTCACCGAGTTCTGAAAAGCCGCTGCCGATGGTGTCTCCTTCTCCGAGCCGGCCAAGCCAGATGTCACGCCATGCACTTAAGGGGGCGTTGAGCAGGTCTTCGGTAAAGCCGAAATGGCTGCGGTAGGCATTGGTAAGATTGGGATCGGCTTCAGCCAATTCGATGATCAGGCCGAAAAGTTCAGGCAGGGTCAAACCGAGACCACCGTGCTGTTCCGGCAGGCGCAATTTGGAGAAGCCAGCTGCTTTCAATGCTTCATACGCGTCGAAGCGAAGTTGCCTGTCGAGATCGCGCGTCACCGTATCGGTGGCAATCTGCGCGAAAGTCAGACGGACCCGGTTTGCGATTGCATCATAGCGTTTGCTGGGTGGAGATCCCCAGGCGTGCAGGGTGTCGGTCATTCTTTGAATCCTTTGCGCGGAGGCATCCGGGCAATGTCCATGATGGTAGCAGCCGGGATTCCGGCTGCGAGTTAAAAATCCTTGGTCCGTCAGAAAGAAAAACTTGCTCAGACTGTAAGGGATTTCTTTGCTCAGGCCGCGGCCTGAGCACTCTGCTCGAAATCATGGAGGTGAAGCGCAATTTCGAAGCCGCGGCGTTTCAGCCAGTGCGCAACGACGCGTGCACGGGCTCCCAGGAGGTCATCAACGAGAATGACCCGTGCCCCACGCACAGCAATCGTGCGATAGGCAACGCCAAGCAGTTGGCCGCCTTCCGATGAAATCGAGCCAGGCAGATGCGACTCCGCGAACTCATCTGGGGTGCGAACGTCGAGGAAATAGGTTGTTCGCGCGTCATCCGCCAACCATCTCTCGACGGTGGCATGATCGATGAAGGTGAGGTCATCCTTGGCCGAGAAGGTTTCCAGGCGAGCCTGTGCAAATCGCTTTGCTGCCGAAGTTGCAGGCGGGTAGATGCCTGACCGGCCCGTCTCCAGTTCAAAGCCATCGTCTGTCCAGCCGCGCGTTCCATCGTGCAGGTAGCTGACGCTGTTTTCTATGCCTGCATCGATCAAGGTCTGTGCGCCGAGGATCGCGCGTGGAAGCCCTGCGCAGGACACGACGATCTTTGTTTCTGCGGATGGAACAAGGTCTGCAAAACGCAGCAGCAGTTCCGCGCCCGGTACGTTGATAGCGCCGGGAACATGCGCCTTCTCATATTCAGGCGTGGTGCGGGTGTCGATAACAACAACGTTCTCTTCAGCGTCCTTCCACGCCTTGAGTTCGCGGGCGAAGATAACGGGCGTGTTCTTTTCCGCGCGCACCTTCTGAACAAAAGGCACGCCGGGAATGTCGAAAGTTGGGAGGTTTTCCGAACCGCCTTCGATCCACGCAGGTATTCCGCCGTCAAGAAAATGGATGTTACTCCACCCCTTGGCTTTCAGCCGGTCAGCCGCGTGATGGCCAATGTCTGTGCCATCATCCACCAGCACTGTGCGGACGGATCGGCGCGGAACGAAGCGATCAAGCTCGGTATCCAGCCTGTCTGCGGGCAGGTTGGTCGCAAACAGTGGCGAGGCATAGCCGACGACATCCGTGGGCCGTATATCGATCACGGCAAGCTCCTGGTCGTCTTCCAGCCAATTGATGAGCGTGTTTTTACTGATGGATTGTTCTGACATGCTGATCTCCTTGGTAAATGGTCAGGAATTCGGATCGAGCCAAAGGTCACCAAAGCTCCAGTTGAGCCCCTGCGCGCCTGTGACGTAATTCTTCACCTTCTTGTGGGCGACGATCTGGTTGCCAGCGGCCACGAGATCCACCGAGGCAACATCGTCGTGTATGAGATGCTGGAACTCGCTCCATATCTCTTTCCGCTTCGCCTCATCCGGCTCGATGGCAGCTGCCTCGAGCAGGGCGTCGGCTAGCGGGTTCGCATAGTGAGCGGCGTTGGAAAAGGGCAGGCCGAGTTTGAAGTTTTTGCTCCAATAGGCGCGCTGTATGCCAAGCGAAGGGTCGAAAGTGTTGGAGAGAGATTCAACCACCAGATCGAAGGCGCGGTCCGTATAAACGGTCTTGAGATAGGTCGGCAGATCGTATTTGCGGATTTCGACCGCGACGCCGATCTTTTCGAGCTGGTTGCGAATGACATCCGCGTAACCTGGCGTCAGATAGGAGTTGTAGGTCAGTCGCACGTTGAAACGTTTGCCATCCGCCTTGCGTGGATAGCCCGCTCTATCCAGAAGCTTTTCGGCTTCTTTCGGATCATGCGGATAAGCCGTGACCGTAGGATCGTACCATTTGGGCAGCGCAGTGCTGACGGGGCTTGGCGAAATCTGACCATAACCGAACAGTGCCACATTGACGATTTCTTCAAGATTGATCGCCTTGGCAATGGCAAGACGTACATCCTTCTTGGCGAAGATTTCGTTGTCGTAATTGAAGAACAGCTGCTGCTGCGGCCCCGCATAAGCATAGGTCGTCGTATCCAGCACCAGATCAGGATTTTGCTTCAGTCGTTCCAGATCGGCCAGCGGCACCGGGTTGTCGCCGATATCAACCTCGCCGGTTTCCAGCGCCACCGCGCGCGCAGCCGGGTCGGTGATGATGCGTAGCACGATGCGGTCGAGATAGGGTTTGCCAGGATCCCAGTAATCCGGGTTGCGCTCTAAGATGAGGTGGCTGCCCGGTGTCCATTCCGTTAGCCGGAACGGGCCGGTGCCGATGGCGGTCTTGAGTGTCTGTCCATCGCCGGGCTTTAGCGTTTCGAAAATATGTTTCGGCACGATGGGTGATTCAGAACTTGATTGCGCAGCAATCAGGAACGGTGCCGGTTTGGACAGCACGATAATGGCGGTCAGCGGGTCGGGCGTCTCGACGGCGGTTACATTCTGGTAAGTGATACGACCGCGCGGGTGAGCCTCCTTGAGCCGGAAAATTGAAAAGGCAACGTCGTCCGAAGTGAAAGCCTTCCCGTCATGCCATTTGACATTCGGACGCAATTTGAACGTATAGCGAAGATGGTCATCAGAAACCGACCACTCTGTTGCCAGAAGCGGTTGTGGCGTGAGGTCGAAATCGAAAGTCAGCAGTCCTTCAACGATTTTCGGGCCAATGGCCTGCCCTGTTCCCGAAGAGGTGTTGATGGCAAAGAGCGCATTGCCCGGATCGACCCGATACAGAAGATTGAGCGTGCCGCCGGACACCGGACGCCGGGTGACATCCGCTGCAAAGACAGAGCCTGGTAGTGCAGTGCCTGCGGTTGCCAGAAGTAATAACTGGTTGAATTTACGACGTCCTATAGCCATTGCACTGTCCCCATTTCCTGAGAAAACTTTGTGACGAAGGGCTCCAGCATGTCGGCAGAAACGGTATTCCGTAAGAATAATTTTTTTCGGAACTGTGCAAGAAATCATGTCTTGGGAAATAGAATTCCAACCATTCGCGCTGGAGCGTAAAAGCATGCCGTGGGATTTGGCAGGCTTAGTCGCGCGTTGCGGGCTTGTGCGTGAAGACAGAACGGTTGAAATCGAACACTGCAGCGTTCCCGGTCTAAGGCCGGAAATGTTCTTCCAACGCGAGTATGTCGATTGGCAAAGCTTTTCTCGGCTGTCTGTATTTAGAAGCATATGAATTATAAGACCGTCGCCTAGTCGCTGGCTTCAGGCGCGCTTCCAATGTCTTTTGATCGCCCAAGGGGTTTTCCATGACGATACATTCTTCCTCCATCACTGACGGCGAGGTGCCACATCAGCGCCTTGCCGCGCGCTATGGCGTGGATCAGGATTTCGCGCTGCCGTTCTGGAACAGCACCATCGATGCTTTGCTGAACCACCGCACCGCGCGCGCCTATCTGCAGAAACCATTGCCCAAGGGTACACTGGAACTTCTGGTGGCAGCCGCCCAGTCCGCGCCGACCTCATCCAATCTTCAAGCGTGGAGCGTCGTTGCAGTACAGGATAAGGACCGAAAAGCACGGCTTGCTGGCTATACCGGCGGCAACGCGCATATTCTGGCTGCACCGCTTTTCCTTGTCTGGCTTATCGATCTGAAGCGCCTCAGAACCGTTGCCCAGCAACATGGCAATGAGGGAGAGGGGCTGGATTATCTGGAAAGCTTCTTGATCGGTGCCATCGATGCGGCTCTTGCTGCCCAGAATGCCGTGGCGGCAATCGACAGCCTCGGTCTCGGCTCATGCTACGTGGGTGGTGTGCGCAACCAGCCAAACGATGTTGCCCGTGAACTGCAATTGCCGCCTGAAACCATCGCGGTCTTTGGCCTTACCGTCGGATATCCCGATCCAAACGTCATTACCGACGTGAAGCCACGTCTGCCACAATCGTCAGTCCTGTTTCATGAGACATATGCTGGAACGCCCGAGACGGATCTGGGTGCCTATGACGATGTGCTGAAAGCATTTCAGGTCAAACAAAAGCTGCCACAGGCGGGTTGGACGGCGCCGATTTCAAAGCGCGTCGAGAATGCAGCGGCCCTGAAGGGCAGGGCAGAGTTGACGAAAACTTTGCGGACACTCGGCTTCCCGATCAAGTAGTGGTTGACTGCACGGTGTGCGCAAGCACCGTGCAACCCGCTTTTGGAAAAGCGATCTCACCGATACCATGATAAATAGTATATAATATCTATAGATTATATCTATATCCTTTTAGCCTGTCTGATACAGGTCGTATTTAAGGATGATAGCCATGGCAGACGCAGCTCGTCGAAAGGTAACGCAACCAGACACCGTGTGGTATGCCCGCTGCCCGGCTCCCACACCTTTATCGATTGCTGCACAGCTCGGGTGGATCGAAGGCAGCTTTGCGGCTCATGGCATCGGCGTTACTTCCATTCGTGATGCGACCGATCCGGCCATTCGCCAAAGCCATTTCGATCATCGGCTGGATTGGTCCTTCCGCCAAGGTGGGAATATCCCGCCGATCTGGACGCGCTCGAAAGGTCGCCAGACGCGGCTCATCGGTCTGACGCGGACGGATGAGTTTCAGGCAGTTATCGCCTTGCCGGAAAGTAGCGTTACCAGAGGCGCGGATCTGAAGGGTCGGCGAATAGGCTTACCGAAACGACCCAACGAAATCATCGATTTTCAGTGCGCAACATCGCTGAAAGGTATCGTGTCGGCTCTGACGATTTCCGGCCTTTCGTCGGACGATGTGGAACTAGTGGATATCGGCGCGTCTGAGCCAGTTCTGCTCAATCCCACAGACCAAAGGCTTCAAGGCCTCAAACGTCGTTTTCCTTACGGTGAAGAAATCGCGGCTCTGCACCGTGGCGAAATCGATGCCTTCTTCGTCAAGGGTGCTGAAGGCGTAACGGTTGCCAACCTGATCGGCGCGCAGGTCGTCGTCTCCACTGGATTTCATCCAGACCCGAAAATCCGTATTAATAATGGCACGCCAAGGCCACTGACTGTCGATGCGACCTTTGCCGACGAGCGCCCCGATCTGGTTGCCGAATTGGTGTCGGTCGTTCAGCGGGTGTCCCAATGGGCAAATGAAAATCCTGAAGATGCGGTTCGCTTCATCGCTCGCGAAATCGGGGTGAGCGAAGATGCCGTTCTGGCTGCCAACGGCCCAGGCGTGCATCGCCAACTTGTACTTGATCTCGATCCTGCCGAAGTGGATGCCATCAGCCACTTCAAGGACTTTCTTCTCGAATGGAAGTTCATTCCCGCCGATTTTAATGTTCAAGACTGGCTCGACCCGCGCCCGCTGGCCGCGTCTCCTCGTCAGCTCGTCAAGTGAGGGCTGTGATAATGGCGGTTGACGTTTTGGTAACGGGCGCGACGGGCAAGCTGGGAAAGCTTGTCGTGCCAAGGCTTATTGATGCGGGTAAAACGGTACGGGTGCTGACCCGGCGCCCGCAAGAGGCGACTGATCTTTGGGGAGACAGGGTCGAGGTCGCACGGGGAGATTTTGCTGACCCTGCCACTGTAAAAGAAGCAGCTCGAAACGCTCAGAAACTTTTCCTGCTTTCGCCGATCAGCGAGACGCTGGCTGCACATCAAATCGCCGCCATTGATGCCGCGAAAGCCGCAGGCGTCACTCGCATCGTCAAGATATCCGGCTCTGACTGGACCCTGCAAAATACCGACCGCTCAATAGCCGGTGGGGCCCATGCGGCGGTAGAGGCCCATCTTGCCGCCAGCGGTATTGCGCATGCCATCCTGCGACCTAATGCCTGGATGCAGGTGTCTCTTGCTCCTGTCATCGCGGCTGCCAGTAAAGGCGAGGATTTGCCAAGCAGGTACGGGAACGCTGCCGTATCCTACATTGATGCGCAGGATATCGCCGATGTCGCAATTCAGGCGTTGCTCGATGACTTGATCTCGTCCGTCCCATTGGTTCTCACGGGTGGTGAAGCACTGACTTCACTTGAGGTGGCACGTATCGCAGCCCGAATATTCCAGCGACCGATTGGCATATCAGATGCTTCATCCGCTGCTTTGCCACCACATCTCGATGCATTCGAACAACGTGCAATCGGCGAGTTCATCGAATTGATCGGTGCCGGGCTGGCTGCACCGGTAACGCAGTCGGTATCGCGCATCACCGGAAAGCCGCCACGCACCGTGGAGGATTTTTTGCGCAGCCATCTGGGTTCCATCCAAACCCAAACACACAGTTCCAAGGGAGAACAGACATGGCACTGACTGCGCCGATCACCGGAGACCTGGAGCTTAAAGGGCCGTTGGACTTTACGGACAGTCCACTCAGCCGTGCTGCACGACAGCCTTTGATGCTGGGATTGTTTCTCAATCTTCAGGACATCAATTTCTCAAGCCTGCCGACCAGCAACAGCTGGACCTTTGACTATAATGTCGAACTGGTGAAGCGAGCGGAGGAATTGGGGTTCGAGCTGGCTTTCAGCCGTACCCAATGGCTGCCGAAGGGTGGTTATGACGGGGATTCCTCACTCGACAGCTTTGTTGCCCTGGGTGCGATGGCAGCGGTGACGAAAAGCATTTTGCTGATTTCGACCATCCATGTTCTCTATGGTCCGCTCCATCCGCTGCATCTGGCCAAATACGGCGCAACGCTCGATCACATCGCCAAGGGGCGATGGGGCATCAACATCGTCACCGGTCATCGCGCCATCGAGCATGAAATGTTCGGCTGGCAGCGCATCGAACACGACAAGCGCTATGACATGGCAAGCGAGCTTTTCGACGTGTTGCATCGGCTTTGGGGAGAAACCGAGAATTTCTCTCATGAGGGAAAACTCAATCCATGGGCCATCAGCAACGGGTGGATCACACCGAAGCCTGTCTTCGGCCGACCGAACCTCGTCACGGCCACCGGGTCTCCGGCAGGCATCGATTTTGCGGCGCGCCATTCTGATCTGGTGTTCGTCACATCGCCCGGCGGTGCGCATATCGACAGCGCCCTGGAGACGCTTCCCGACCACATAGCGACCATCAAGAACCGGGCAAAGTCCTATGGCCGGCAGGTGAAGACGATCATCAATCCGATCATCGTCAGCCGCGATACGGAAGCCGAGGCCACTGCCTATGCCGACGCCATCGAGGCTGGCAAGCCGCAGCCGGGCGGTGCGCGTGCATTCGCCGCCAACAATTATGAAAGCGATGCCCATGCCTGGCGCGGACGCGGCGACCCTCGTCACAAGCAGGGGCGCAATCTCGGCGGCAACATCGAGATCATCGGTTCGCCGGAACAGGTGGTCGAGCAGCTCGTCGCGCTGAAGGATGTCGGCATCGATGGTGTGCAGCTTAATTTCTACGATTTCCGAGAAGATTTGGAATATTTCGGTGACCGTGTCCTGCCGCTCATGAAGGAGGCAGGGCTGAGGCTCTGATGCTTCTTCGATCTCCCTGATCCTGCATCATCATGAACTTTGGCGATGCAATTTCTTCCCAATCGCAGTGAGGACCACCCGTGAATATTGCCGTAGATCCCGTCAAAGCGCCAGCACCTGAGATTATCGACCTGATTGCGACCTATGTTCCGGAACTGGTTGATATCAGGCACGATCTGCACCGCCACCCGGAAATTGGTTTCGAAGAAGTCCGAACCTCCGGCATCGTCGCGGAAAAGCTGGCCTCTTGGGGTATCAAGGTTCATCGCGGTTATGGCAAGACTGGCCTCGTCGGTGTGCTTCGCGGCAAACATGCGGGTAACCGCGTCATCGGTCTGCGCGCCGATATGGACGCTCTGCCGATGCCGGAAGAAACCGGCTTGCCTTACGCTTCCATCTATCCCGGTAAATTCCATGGATGTGGGCATGACGTTCACACCACGATACTGCTGGGAGCGGCCCGCTATCTCGCGGAGACCCGTGACTTTGCAGGTTCGGTGGTCTTCATCTTCCAGCCCGCCGAAGAGGGGCTTGGCGGTGCACGCGCGATGATCGCCGACGGGCTGTTCAAGGATTTCCCGGTCGATGAGTTGTACGGGCTGCACAATTCGTCACATGCCGCGCCCAATCACCTCAAAGTATCACCGGGAACCATCCTGGCGGGGGCCGATTTTTTCGATATCAGGCTGAAGGGCAAGGGCGCGCATGCGGCCCATCCGAATGTAGCGAACGATCCCGTGCCAGCAATCGGTGAACTCATCACCGCCTTGCAGACGATTGTCAGCCGCAATGTCTCGCCCACCGAACCGGCGGTCTTGTCGATCACGCGCATCGAGGCCGGTTCGGCCTACAATGTCATTCCAGAGACAGCGTCGATTGCCGGAACGGTGCGTGCCTTCTCAGATACGGTACGCGAAATCATCCGCTCGCGCATCCAAACGATCTCGGACCATATAGCTCAGGCTCACGGCCTTTCGGCAGAGGTCGATATTCGCGACATCTTCTCGGTTCTAACCAATGACGACGCTTCGGTAGAAATCGTTGCCGATGTGGCACGTCAGGTCTTGGGTGAGGCTCGCGTATCTACGGAGCCCAGCCGCTTCATGGGCAGCGAAGACTTTGCCGATCTTTTGAAACATGCGCCCGGTGCGTTTTTCACACTCGGCCATTCGGGCACCGTACCAGCCCACAATCCCGGCTTCATCGTTGATGATGCGATCCTTCCGGTCGGCGCAACACTGTTTGCGCGTCTGGTGGAAAGCCGTCTCAAACCGGTCTGATGCAGCCCTCCATTTCGTAACCAAAACGACGAGGAAACAATCATGGATCTGACGAGGCGTAAGACATTACTTTTGGGTGCGGCGTTCGGCGGTGCAGTACTTCTGCCATCGCTGTCCTTTGCCGAAACACAGACACCGAGCAAGGGCGGCATCGTTACGTTTGCAGGGTTGGGCGAGCCTACGACGCTTGTACCGCTGTCGGACAGCAATACGCGCACGCGCGCAATTTCAACGAAAATTCTCGAAGGACTGGTGCGGTTCGACAGCGAGTTCAAGCCGCATCCCGTTCTGGCTGAAAGCTGGGATGTGTCCAGCGATGGTCTGCGCTACACCTTCAGGCTACGCCAAGGTGTAAAATGGCACGATGGCAAAAACCTGACCTCGGCGGATGTTAAATTCTCTCTGCTGGCCTTCAAGAAGGTGGGACCGCGTGGGCGCATCACATTTGCCAGCATTGCCGATATCGAAACACCCGATCCGTTGACCGCCATTGTGGTTCTATCCAAACCGGCACCTTATTTGCTGCGGGCGCTCGTCGGCGGGGAAACGCCGATCCTGCCAGCGCATGCGTATCCGTCGGAGAATTACAGCGAAAGCCAGAACGGCAACGCGCCTATCGGTACCGGCCCTTTCATCTTCGAAGAGTGGAAGCGTGGCAGCTATGTGAAGCTGAAGCGGAACCCGAATTACTGGCAGGCTGGTTTGCCGCATCTCGATGGCTTCATCGCACGTTTTGTTGCTGATGCTGGGTCAGCGACAATCGCAGTGGAAACGGGTGAGGCAGACTACGCGACCGACGTATCCTACGGCGATCTGGAACGCCTGCGGCAAGATCCGAAACTGGCTGTCGATGTCTATACGGATGCCTATCTGAACAACGCAGCCGTCTTCGAGTTCAATCTTGAAAACCCCATACTCGCCAAGAAAGAGGTTCGTCACGCACTGGCCCACGCCATCGACCGAGACTTTATCAACGACGCCATTTTTTATGGTACGGCAAAGCCCGCCGGGTCGAACATTCCGTCGGTCTTTACCGACTATAATGACGAAACGCCGTTCAAGTATCCTTTCGATCTTGCCAAGGCCAACGCGTTACTCGACGAGGCTGGCTATCCGAAAGCGGCGGATGGGACGCGTTTTTCGCTGCGGCTCGCCTTTCTGCCGTCGGACGTTTTTCGCAAAACCTCTGAATATCTGCGCTCGTCATTTGGCAAGCTGGGGGTAAAGGTTGAAACGCTCGACGGTGATCTCGCCACCTTCATCAAGCGTGTCTACACCGAACGCGGCTTCGATCTGACCGTAAACGGTATCAGCCGTCTGTTCGACCCGACTGCGGGTGTGCAGCGGCTTTACTGGTCGGATGGCATCAAGAACCCGGCACCCTATGTCAACGCGGCGCATTACAACAATCCGAAGGTGGATGACCTTTTCCGCGCCGCTGCCATAGAGAGTGATGAGACAAAGCGTGCGGCGCAGTTCAAGGAAATTCAAAAGATCACCGGCGATGAGTTGCCGAATTTCTCAATCGTTGCGCTGCCGACTGTCATTCTAAGAAACGCCAATCTGCAGTCTCTCGTGACGACCATCGATGTCGCCTATAGCGATCTCGCCACCGCATGGAAGCAACCGCAAAGCTGACGCATGTCTCTTCTGCCCTCTGGACCCGGCGCATGCGTCGGGTTTTTTATTGCGCGTCGCTCCAGTCTGTCCATTTTTCGAACGTTTGCGTGGACGCGTAATCAGCGAATGCCATTGTCCTTTTGCCCCTTCCGGAAAAAGGAAATGCCCGGAGCGTAATCTTCCAAAGAACGCTATTTCATTGCTTTTTTTCGGCAAATTTATTCTTCGAGGATCAGCAAAAATACGTTTCTGGACCCATCATTCATCCAGCGTCAGTGTCGGCTTACACCAACAGTCAATAGATGGATGCCAATGGCCAAGGACACACTTTTTCTGATCGCTCCCGGTTTTGAAGACCCGAAACATCCGGGGGTGACGTTCGTTTGCCCGCACTGCAATCAGATAGAGGGTCTGCTTGCAGCTTTTCCTGATCTGGCTGAACGCCTCGACATTCACCGCGTCGGCTTTACTCGCCCGCGGGAGGCGGTGATCGCGCAGGTTGGAGAGCATAACCAATCGCTGCCGCTGCTGATCTTTGCAGGCGATGCGCCCGAAGATGCGACGGTTCATAGCGACAAGCGCTTCATTCAGGACACGAAACGCATTCTTTCACTGCTGGCCGAACGCCACGGTTTTCCGCAGCTTCATTGATATCGGTCCATTCGCTTTACGCCGGAGACAGAGATGAATTTTTCCAGACGCCAGTTTCACAAAATCGCGCTTGCAGCAGGGGCATTTGTCGCTCTTCCCGGAGGCTCCTTCGCGGCAGCGGAAGAGCCTGTGTCCGGTGGCACGCTGAAGATCGTCTATTTCCCGGAACCGACCCAACTCGTCGCCATCAACACCAGTGCCGGTGGCCCCCAATTCATCGGTTCCAAGATTTATGACGGTCTTCTGACCTATGATTATGATCTTACTCCCAAGCCAAGTCTGGCGAAGGAGTGGTCGGTTTCTGCCGATGGGCTCGAATATGTGTTCCACCTACAGCCGAACGCGAAATTTCACGATGGCAAACCCGTCACCTCGGAAGATGTGGCCTTCTCTGTTCTGCGCCTGAAGGAAGCCCATCCGCGCGGTCGCGCTACATTCTCGCAGGTCGAGAGTGTCGATACATCCGATCCGCTCGTTGCGAAACTCAAGCTTGCCAAGCCCTCGCCGGGGCTGATTACGGCGCTTGCGGCGTCGGAATCGCCTATCGTGCCGAAGCATATTTTCGAGACGTTCAAGCCGACCGAAAATCCCAAAACGGACCAGATCATCGGCAGCGGACCGTTCGTTCTGAAAGAGTGGACGCCGGGCAGTCACATTCTCTTGGAAAAGAACGCCGATTACTGGGACCAGCCGCGCCCGCATCTCGACCGGGTCATCATTCGGCTGATCAACGATGCGGGCGCGCGGGCGGCAGCGCTTGAAACCGGGGAGGGCGATATCGGCCATAATCCGGTAGCACTGTCTGATCTGGAACGCTTGAAAGCCGTGCCCTCGCTGAAGGTAGATGACCAGATTTATGCCTATGCAGGCCAGCAAAACCAGCTCGTAATCAATCTCGAAAACGAATATCTCAAGAACCTGAAGGTGAGGCAGGCCATTGCCCACGCCATCAACGTTCCCTCTCTTATCGATATCGTGCTTTACGGTTATGCCGTTCCGTCTCCCACGCCCATTAGTCCCGGCCTGCCGAAATTTCACAATCCGGATATCGGCTTTGCCAAGTTCGACACCTCGCTTTCGGAAAAGCTGCTGGATGAGGCAGGCTTCCCTCGCAAGGGTGATGGCAAACGCTTCAAGCTGAGGGTGACGACCAACCCGTTCAATCCGCAGACCTATTCCGATTTTATCGCGCAGGCTTTGATCAAGATCGGTATCGAGCCGGATATTCAGAAGTTCGATTTTGGGACCTATGTGAAAGTCGTCTATACCGACCGCGCATGGGACCTGTCGGTGGAATCGCTCTCCAATACGTTCGATCCGACGGCCGGTGTGCAGCGGGTGTACTGGAGCAAGAACTTCAAGATCGGCCTGCCTTTCTCCAATGCCAGCCACTACGAGAACCCTGAAGTTGACCGCTTGCTGGAAGCGGCGGCGGTGGAACCGGATATTGAGAAGCGCGCCAAGCTCTTCAAGGAGTTCCAGGTCATCATCGCCAAGGACCTGCCCGTCATCAATCTCGTCTCACCCATTCAGCCGGTCGTCGGCAATATCAAGGTCAAGGATTATGCCGTGGGCGCGGAAGGTCTGAGCGGCAATCTGGCGCACACCTGGCTGGCAAAAGAGGCCTGACGCGAACGGCGCGCCTTGGAAGCGCCGATCATCTCAAGACATACGAACAGGATCGGAACGATCATGAGCAGAAAATCTGAAAAACTCGTTCTCAACGCATTCATCTACCCTGGCGGCCATCATGAAGCAGCCTGGCGGCATCCGCAGTCAGAACCGCATCGCGTGACGGATATCAAGCTTTATCAGGAGATTGCGCGGCGGGCCGAGGCGGCCAAACTTGACGCGATCTTCTTTGCCGATGCTCCGGTGCTGGATAGCAACATTCGTTATGCCGCCCGCCATAGGCTGGAGCCGATAACCATGCTCACCGCACTTGCGGCGGTAACGGAGAAAATTGGCTTCATTGCCACCGCTTCCACCACCTATTACGAGCCCTATAATCTGGCGAGGCTGTTTGCTTCCGTCGATCATATCAGTGGCGGTCGTGTCGGTTGGAACATCGTCACGACATCGGCGGATGCGGCAGCCGCCAACTTCAACCTCGAAAAGCATCCGCCCCATGCCGACCGATATCGCCAGGCGACCGAGTTTGTCGATGTGGTTACAAAGCTTTGGGACAGCTGGGAAGATGACGCCGTCGTTGCCGACAAGGAGAGCGGTCTGTTTGCCGATACGGACCGTATCCATCCGGCCAATCATAAGGGTGATTTCTATCAGGTTCGCGGCGCGCTGAACCTGCCGCGTTCGCCGCAGGGCCGTCCCGTCTATGTGCAGGCTGGATCCTCGGAGGATGGTCGCGGTTTTGCCGCGCACTATGCCGAAGCAATTTTTACCGCTCACCAGACGCTCGAAAGCGCCAAAAGCTTCTATTCCGATATCAAGAGGCGTGTGGCCGCTGCGGGTCGCAAACCTGCTCACGTCAAAATTCTGCCTGGCATCAGTCCCTTTATCGCCTCGACGGAAACGGAAGCTCGCAAGCTGGAGGCAGAATTCAACGACCTCGTCCAGCCAGCCTTTTCTCTGGCGCAACTGAACCGCATCACCGGCATCGATCTCGATTCCGCCGATCTCGACAAGCCTTTGCCACGAGAAGCCGTTGAGGCAACCCGCGCCCAGGCTAACAGCAGCCGTCACCAACTCGTGCTCGATGTCATCGACCGGGAAAATCCGACCATCCGGCAGCTACTGCACAGGCTTGCTGGCGGGCGCGGCCACAAGGTCATTGCCGGCACGCCGGAACAGGTGTCGGACTGGATCGAAAGCTGGTTCCGGGAGGGTGCTGCGGATGGGTTCAACATCATGCCGCCATGGCTGACGGGCGGTTTCGATATTTTCATCAATGAAGTCGTGCCGCTTCTTCAAAAGCGCGGCCTGTTCCGGCTCGATTACGAGGGCGACACGCTGCGCGATCATTATGGCTTACCGCGGCCCGAGAATATTTACACCGTGCCGACAGCTGTCAGAGAAAGCGCTTGAAGGATGATTCAGGCGGCGGCAGCGTTCATGGATGGCACATCATCACGCAGCAATGCGATGAGCGATGCGATTTCCGGCTGTCGCCGTCTTTCCTGGCTCGCGAGGAGATGGTAGCGGCAGGCTGTTGGCTGTGGTGACCCGATGGGCGAGACGAGCCTGCCGTTTTTCAACTCTTCCGACACCAGTGACTGTCGCACTAGCGCGATGCCGTGGCCGGCAAGTGCCGCCTCGATTAGCACTGGCTGATGGGAAAAGCGCGGTCCGAGAGTTGCAAGCCTGATGTTGACGCCGCAGGACCGCAGCCAGTTGGCCCACTCGAAAGCGCCATCGCTGCCACTGCCCCGCAAGATTTCCCCCGAGAGATCGCGCAGGCGTTCCGGATGGCCGGTCAGCCGGTGGCGCACTGCGAAATCCGGTGCGCAGACCGCAATTACCGCGTCGTCGAACAACGGCTCAGAGACGTAGCCCGCGATCCGTTCGCTGGATGCGACAATGGCGCAATCGGCGTCATCAAGCTGGAGCCGGTCTAGCGGACCCTCATCCAGTGTTTCGATGGAAAGTTCCACATCGCCGAGGACGTGACTGATGCGTCCAAGTCGTGGCCCGAGCCAGCGGGCAGCGAATGACGGACATGCCAGGATGCTGAGCCTGGGTCTCGAGCCGGAGCGCAAAAGGTCCGACAGACTACCCACCATTGTCTCAAATGCTTCCGCCATGCCGGGATAAAGGGCAGCACCCGCATCCGTTAGTGCCAATTCACCGCGCTGGCGGCTGAAGAGGGGCTGGCCGAGATGGGTCTCGAGAATGCGAACTTGCTGGCCAATGGCTGCGGTGGAGACATGCAGTTCATCCGCTGCGCGAGAGAAACTTGCGTGTCGCGCAGCCACGACGAAAGCACGCAGGGCCGTGAGCGGTGGCAGGCGCGAGAGCGTCGGCAATCGTAGGGGTGAGGAGGTTTTGGGCGGAGATAGGAACTCTGCTCTCATGACGGTCTCACTCTCATCATCAGAAGACCCGGCCTTCGGCAAGGTGCGTGGTGGTGCCATTCAAATAGTAATCACCGATGACCCGCGCTTTGTGCTGTAGCGGATTGTGGTTGTAGACGGTGCGAATATTGCGCCAGTGCCGGTCGAAATTTCGTTCGCTCAACGTGGCCGAACCGCCTCCCAACTCGTAAATGGCGGTCGCCACGTTCAAGGAAAGCTGAGAGGCGATGATCTGTGTGCGGGCAGTGGCAAGTGAGCCATCGATAAGGGCGGCTTCTATCGCTGCTTCGTCACCCGTCTGAAAGGTCAAAGCCGTTACGTCCAGCGTACGTGACGCCTCGCGGATCAGCGTCTTGACCGCGAAAGCACCGGCGCTGAGTTCTCCGATTGTCTTTTGTACGAAAGGGTCCTGATTGGCTGTTTCGGCGGCGCTATGGAGAGTGGTACGCGCCTGCTTCAGCACGTATTCGATACCGTCTCTCACGGCCGCCTGCACCGCGCCTGTGGCAGATGCGGCCAGATGCAGTTGACGCATGGCGGAACAATGACGCCCGATCTGGGTGGTCAGCCGCCGTGTCGTCAGTTCATGCGGCAAGACCTCGACATTGTCGAGAAGTACACCGCCGCTGGCCGTCATGCGCTGGCCCATACTGTCCCAGTCGTCCAATATGGTAATGCCCTTGCGATCCAGCGGAATAAGAACGCCAATGGGTTGCTCGTCGTCGCCGACCGCGCTGAAAGACCCAAAATCCGCAAAGGCAGTGCCCGTGGCGTACCATTTACGACCGTTCAATCGATAACGGTCACCATCGGCGCTCAGACGAGTGGTGATTTCGCCGGGACGTTTCGTGCCCTGCTCCGTACTCGCACCGGCAAATAGCTTGCCGGACAGCACGTTCTCCAGATGCCTGCGATCTTCCAGCTCGATAGGACCAAGCGCAAGGTGTTCAGTGAAATTGAAATGGCTGCGCAGCGCATGTGGAATATTGCTGTCGGCTTCACCAAGAATCATCAACATTTCGATGTAATCTGTAATGGAGCCGCCCGGCCCGCCCTTCGATTTGGGAATGCGCAAGGTGCCGAGTTTGGCTTCCTTGATGCGACCGAAAACGTCGAAAGGCAATTCCCGCTCGCGTTCGCGACGAGCAGCATCCTTTGCGGCGAACGCTGCGATGTCTTTGGCGCGCGACAGGATTTCGTCACGGCTGGGAACGTCGGACAGGTTGTTGGTTTCTACGTTGGCGGTGTTGGCGTTCGACATCACATTGGGTCCTTGAGCGGATCGGGTGGCCTGCGGCAGTGTTTTCCACCGCTGGCTTTGTCTCTATGATAATCAGGCAACCGCGCGGGTCTGGATCGACGCACGTGGAGCAGGTTCGACATTGCGTGGAACACGACCTTCCACCGGGTGGCTTGGGTCGTTGAAGCCCGGTGTCGAGGGATGACCTGTCGTCACGAGACTGTCGATCAATGCTTCGTCGTCGGCGTCGATAGTCACGTCGAGCGCTTTGACATAGCCGTTCCAGTGCTCCTCGGTGCGCGGGCCGGTGATTGCAGCGGTCACGAACTTGTTGTTCAGAACCCAGGCCAGTGCGAAATCCGCAGCCGAGACGCCCTTGGCCGCGGCATGAGCGGCGACCTTCTGCGCAATTTCCACCGACTCTGGGCGCCATTCCGTTTCCAGTACACGCTTGTCGCCACGACCCACACGGGTATCCGCGCCCGGTTGCTGGCCCGGCTGGTACTTGCCGGTCAACACGCCCCGCGCCAGCGGCGAATAGGAAACAACACCGAGGCCGTAATGATTGGCGGCGGGAAGCTGCTCGGCCTCTGCCGTACGGTTGACGATGTTGTAGAGCGGCTGGCTTGCCACAGGGCGGTCAATGCCAAGCTGGTCTGCTAGATGAGAGATTTCAGCGATCCGCCAGCCGCGGAAATTAGACACGCCGAAGTAGCGCAGCTTGCCAGCCCGAATAAGGTCAGCAATAGCGCGCAACGGTTCTTCCAGTGGCGAATCGAACACCGCGCGGTGGAAGTAGAGAATATCGATATAGTCTGTGTTCAGACGGCGCAGGGAGTTTTCGACGGTTTCAATGACCCATTTGCGCGAATGGCCGCCGAGATTTGGACCTTTCTTGTGCGAGTTGACGAATTTGGTCGCCAGAACCCAATGGTCACGGTGATCCTTAATGCCGCGACCGACGACTTCCTCCGATTTGCCATCATGATAGACATCGGCGGTGTCGATGAAGTTGATGCCCTGTTCGCGTGCCTTGTCGATGATGCGGAAGGCGACGTCATCAGGCGTCGGGCCACCGAACATCATGGTGCCGAGGCTCAGCGGAGAGACTTTCAGGGCGCTGCGTCCGAGATATCGATAATCGACCATGTTATGTACTCCTTGGATTGTCATTGGGCATAGTGGCAGGCCACGGCGTGGCTCTCACCGAAAAGCTCGTGTTCCGGCGCTTTTTCGCGACAGATATCTGTTGCCAGCGGGCAGCGTGTGTGAAAGCGACAGCCCGGGGGCGGATTGTGCGGGCTTGGGAGATCGCCCGAAATGGGGGCCGCCTGCTTGCGCCGCGCCGGGTCCGGGACGGCAGCCAGTAGCGCCCGTGTGTAAGGGTGTTTGGGCGATGCCCAAAGCTGCGCGGTGGGAGCGCTCTCAACGATCTTGCCGAGATACATGACCAGCACGCGATCCGAAAAATACCGGACGACGGACAGGTCATGCGAAACGAAGAGATAGGACAGCGACAGGCGGTTTTTCATCTCCACAAGGAGATTGAGGATTTGTGCCTGAATGGACAGATCGAGCGCCGAGACGGGTTCATCGCAAACGACCAGTTCCGGTTCCAAAATCAATGCGCGGGCGATACCGATACGTTGGCGTTGCCCGCCGGAAAACTCGTGCGGATAACGATCGAGGGCGTCAGGCGGCAATCCAACCTGGGCGATGATGGCTTCTACAATCTCGCGCTGCCGCCTCCCGTCCCCAATTCCATGCACCTTCAGCGGTGCGATTAGGATTGTGCGGACCGTCTGGCGAGGATTGAGCGACGCAAAAGGGTCTTGAAAGATCATCTGGATGCGACGGCGAATGCCCCGCAATTGCGATGATGACATTGCAGTCACGTCGGTACCCTTGAACGTGACCTTGCCGGAGGATGGTTCGACGAGGCGCATCAGGGATTTGCCCAGAGACGATTTCCCGCAACCGGATTCCCCCACCAGCGCCACCGTTTCACCGGCCTCGATCTCCAGCGATACATCATCCACGGCACGAACCGTGCCGCGACCGCCCACATATTCGGTGGAAAGTCTATGCACTGACAAAAGCGCCATGGGAGACCTCCGTAGTTGTTGTGTCGACGAAAGGGCAAGCCGCCTGTCGGCCCTCGGAAATTATCCTCAGCGGCGGTACGAATTGGCCGCAAAAACCACGGGCATTGGGACAGCGTGGCTTGAACGAACAGCCCTTTTCTCCAGTAGCCGAAACGATGGAGCCGGGAATTTCAAGTAGCGGTCCATCGCGGTAGTGCTGGCCGGCTTCCGCGCGTGGCGACGCGGCAAGAAGTCCGCGCGTGTAGGGATGATAGGGGCTGCGAAACACCGGTTCCGGCAAACCTTCCTCGACTTTCCGGCCCGCATACATGACCATCACCCGATCCGCCCATTGTGCCACGATGCCGAGATCGTGGGTAATCAAAATGACGGCCATGTTGAGATCACGACGGAGATTGTCGAGGAGCTGGAGAATTTGAGCCTGGATAGTTACGTCGAGCGCCGTCGTTGCCTCGTCGGCGATCAGTAGCTTCGGGTTGCAGGCAACGCCGATGGCGATCATCACGCGCTGGCGCATGCCGCCGGAAAGCTGGTGCGGATAATCATCCACGCGTCGTCCGGCCTCTGGAATATTGACGAGTTCCAGCAGTTCGATAGCGCGTTTTCGAGCCTGACGCTTGTCGATCTTTTCGTGGATGCGAAGCACCTCGACGATCTGCTCACCAATGGTCAGAACCGGGTTGAGCGAGGTCATCGGCTCCTGAAAGATCATACCGATATCGCTGCCGCGAATACCGCGCCATTGTCGTTCTGAAAGCGACAGAAGATTGCGCCCTTCCAGCGAAATCTTGCCACCCACCTTGGCATGTGACGGCAAGAGCCCGATCAAACCCAGTGCAGTCAGGGATTTGCCAGATCCGCTTTCGCCGACAATTGCCAGCATCTCGCCAGCCGATACGCAGAAGCTGACGCCCTTGACGGGCTGAGCGTCGCCGAAACCTACGGAAAAATCCTGCACGTCGATCAGCTTGGTCATCGGCGTTCCTCCGAAAAGCGCGGATTTAGCGCGTCGTTGAGGCCATCACTGATCAGGTTGAGCGAAATCACTGTGAAGACGATAGCAAGGCCGGGGAGGGCCGTCAGGTACCATGCGGTGCGGATGACATCGCGCCCTGAGCCGATCATCGAACCCCATGACACGCGGTTGGGATCCCCGAGACCCATGAAGGAAAGCGCCGCTTCCATCAGGATCGCACCGGCGACCATGACCGACGATGTCACGATAATGGGCGGTAAAGCATTCGGCAGGATTTCCTTGAATACGATGCGCGAATGACCATAACCCAGACTGCGCGCTGCCAGAACATAATCCTTCTCGCGAATGGCGCGGAATTCGGCGCGCGTCAGCCGCGCCACCATCGGCCATGTAATGATGCCGATTGCCGATGTAACCGTCGTTACGGACGGCTGGGCAATGGCAACGAGAACGACCAGCAAGACGAAGTTCGGCAGAGTCTGGAAGATTTCGATGAGCTTCACGAGAATATCGTCTACCAGTCCACCGAAATACCCGGCAAATGCGCCGATGGTGATGCCGATGGTCAGTCCGATCAGCGTCGCCACGACGCCCACAGTCAGCGAAATGCGTGCGCCATGCACGATACCCGCCATCACGTCACGTCCCATGGAATCGGTACCAAGCGGGTAGGCGGCATTCTGTCCGGGCCACAGGAACGGACGCGCCACCATTTCCAGCGGATCGCCGGGGTATAGAATGGGTGCCAGCAACGCCGTGACGATCACGGTTGCCAGAAAAAGCAGCCCGACAATGGCATTGGGATTTGTCAGGAAGATTTTCAGTTCCCGCCGCAAACCCTTTCTGGGCACCGAGATCGTGCGGGCGGAAAGCGCATCGGGAGCATGCAGGTAAGGCCAGGGTTTCTGGTCCCCTTTCTGCTCTTTAACTGGGGCGCCAGATGTTTCGGCTTTCGATTGCGTGCCGATATCGGAGGTTTGCAAAAGTGCGGTGGTGTTTGAAGAGCTCATCGGCTTTCTCCGATGCGAGGGTCGAGCCATGCCTGCAGCAGGTCCACGGCTGCGTTGACGACGATGACGACGAAAGAAGACAGAAGCAGGATGCCGAGAAGCACGCTGAAATCCCGGGCCATCACGGCTTCGAATGCTAGGCGCCCCAATCCCGGCCAGCTGAAGACCGTCTCGACGACGACCGCGCCCCCCAGAAGTCCGCCAATGTGCATTCCAGCCATGGTGGTAATGGGAATGAGCGCGTTGCGAAGGATGTGGCGCGTGGTCAATTTGAAGGGGGAGACGCCCTTGGCGCGCGCAGTGCGCACATAGTCCTGCGACTTCACCTCCAGCATCGCTGCACGGGTAAGTCGCGCATAGATGGCCAGAAAATAGAGGGCGAGAGAAAGTGCAGGCAGAATGATATAGCGGATGCGGTCCAGGAAGGCATCGAGGCCGGTCAAGCTGCTGCCGATGGTGCTGTCACCGCCTGATGGCAGCCAGCCGAGCTTGACGGAAAAGGTCAGGATCAACATCAGGCCAATCCAGAAGCCGGGAACCGAATAGAAAATCAACGATCCGATGGAGATGATCCGATCCGGTAATCTGCCGGAAAAAAGCGCCATGATTGAGCCGAGGAAGACACCTACGAAGATGGCGATGCCCAGCGCTGCACCCATCAGGGCCAGTGTGCCGGGCAGTCTTTGCCCGATCAGTTCGGCGACTGGCATTCCGTATCGTGGGGAAAACCCTAGGCTGAAGTGTGCGAGATTGCCAAGGTAGTTCATCAACTGATGCAGTATCGGCAGATCAAGACCGAAGCGAGAGCGCATCTCCGCCATCGTTTCTACAGTCGCAGAGCCCGCTTCCGCGGCAAGCACATCGGCGGCATCACCCGGCGCGAGCTGAAGCAGGAAGAAGTTCAAGATGATGATGCCAAGCACGGTGGGTATGGCCGACAAGGCGACGCGGCGCGCCTGGGATAAAATCCGCTTCGAATTCGACATCGCTTCCCATCCATTTTGTCCCAGGCCGTCAGCGTTGCCCGACTTGAATAGGCTATTAGTTGACTAAAATTATGGAATTTGTCAAAGAGATATCGGAATTATTTTCTTAGAAACGGCAGCAAAAACCAAATTAAGGAAAGATAATTTCTTATAAAGACAATTATTAGGCGCATATGCCCGTATCCGTCTTTGTCAGAAACGATTTTTCCACCGGGACAAGTTTCGCCGGTCGATGCCGGCGCAGAGAGGAACATAACATGACTGATTTTCATCAAACGACACGGCGCGGGTTTCTGCTTGCTTCCGTTGCCCTAGGTGCGGTTTCGCTTTCAGGTGTTGGGGCGTGGGCTGTCGAGCCCGCGCGCGGTGGCACGGCAACCTTCCTGCTGGCCACGGAGCCGCCGGTACTGACCACCATCGCGCACACAGCGGCCAACTCCTTCTACGTCTCGCCCAAAGTGACGGAAGGTTTGCTGACCTATGACTTCGATCTCAATCCAAAACCGCTTCTGGCAACGGAGTGGCAGATCAGCCCGGATGGCTTGCGTTATACCTTCAAGCTGCGGCCCGGTGTGAAATGGCATGATGGCAAGCCCTTCACCTCCGCCGACGTGGCTTTCTCGATCAAGACCATCAAGGAAGTCCACCCACGCGGACGCAACACCTTCCTCAATCTGTCAGATGTCGAAACGCCTGACGAGCTGACGGTCGTTCTGGTTCTTTCCAAACCCGCGCCATACCTTATTACAGCACTTGCCGCTGGCGAGACGCCCATCGTGCCGAAGCATCTTTATGAGGGCACGAAGGTTCAGGAAAACCCGGCCAATTATGCACCCGTCGGTACCGGACCCTTCAAGTTCAAAGAGTGGGTGCGCGGCAGCCACATTGTTTATGTGCGCAACCCGGATTACTGGGATAAGCCGCGTCCATATCTCGATCAGCTCATCGTGCGTTTCATCACGGACTCCGCAGCGCGTAGCATTGCCATAGAGTCCGGCGAGATCGATCTGGCACCCGGTACGCCCGTTCCCTACAGCGATCTGGATCGTCTCAAGGCTTTGCCGGATCTGGTCTTCGACACGCGGGGCTATCAATATATCAACAGCGTTAGCCGTGTTGAGTTCAACATGGAGAAAGAGTTCTTCAAGGATGTGAGGGTACGACGTGCCTTCGCGCATGTCATCGACCGCAACGTCATCTTCAATACGGTCAATTATGGATATGGAGCACCCATCCCAGGTCCGATCAGCGCGAAGCTGAGCAAATGGTATGTTGGCGACCTCAAAACCTACCCTATCGATTTGAAAGCCGCGGAAGCACTCTTGGATGAAGCCGGTTATAAGCGCGGCGCGGACGGCGTGCGTTTGCGCATCAATCTGGATTACGTTCCCGGCGAAGGCTATCCGCGTGGCGCGGATTACATCCGGCAGGCCTTGGCGAAAGTCGGCGTGGAAGTCAACGTCCGAACGCAGGATTTTGCAACCTATACCAAGCGCATCTACACCGACCGTGATTTCGATTTTGCCTATGAAGGCATGAGCAATTTGTTCGATCCGACCGTCGGCGTTCAGCGTCTCTACTGGAGCAAGAACTTCAAGAAGGGTGTGCCTTTCTCAAATGGCGCGGCTTACAGCAACCCGAAAGTGGATGCGCTGTTCGAAGCTGCCGCAGTGGAGATCGATCCTGAAAAGCGGTTTGCGCAGTGGAAGGAAATCCAGCAAATCCTTGTTGAGGATGTCCCCGCGATTGACATCGTCAGCGCGCCTGAGATCACCATCTCCAACAAGCGATTGGCGGATCACACCGTTGGTGCAGAAGGGGCGGCTGGCAGTCTTGCCTTTGCCCATATCGCCACGTCCTGACCCATCTCCCAAAAGACCCACTGTCTTCAGGGCGGTGGGTCGCCTTGGCCTGAATTTTCCAACGCCTATCGTGCTTCCCTTTTGTACTCGAAATCGAGGACATGTGATGACAACGCCACTTTCCGAAATCTGGTACACGCGCTGCCCCGTTCCCACGCCCGTTGGTCTGGCGGCTCAATTGGGCTATCTGGAAAAGACATTTGCCGATGTGGGCGTTGCCTTGAAATCCATCATCGACTCTCCGGATCGCGCCATCAGGCAAAGCCACTTCAACCATACGCTGGAATGGTCTTTCCGCCATGGCGGCAATGTGCCGCCCATTCGAGCTCGCTCCGAAGGCCGGAACACCCGGCTAGTCGGCATTACCTGGACGGATGAGTTTCAGGCCATCATCACCCTGCCGCACACCGGTACTGCTGTCATCCAGTAGCAGGCACTCCCTGCCATGACCCCAGAATCTGTGAGATTTTCACTCAACCACACCCTGTGTCTGGGATAGTTTGGGCACTCCTGCGGGCTCAAAGCTTTTAGAAGCTTTCCAGTACGACTCCATGTGTTTCGACGGTTCGCTCGTCAGACTTTCTGACGAGTGTCTTGAGCTTTGCAAACACCATTTTAATGGGATTAAGGTCCGGTTTATAAGGCGGTAAGAAGAAGAGATGAGCCGCGGCATTGCGGATTGTATTGCGTGCGAGCTTTCTCTTATGGCTTCCCAGATTGTCGAGGATGACGACATCGTCCCTTTGCATAGTCGGTATAAGACTTTGTTGAATCCATGCCGTAAAAGCAATACCGTTCATTCACTAGCGAAAGCGGTCCAAGAAAGGCTTTCCATCATCGCTCGTAGAATAATCACCGCTGAGGCTGCCCCTGGATCGATATGACCTAGCGCTCTTTCCCCAAGCCTCAACGCTCTTCCTCGCGCGGCAACCATTGAACGCGTTGCATATGCTCCACGGTCCGCTGCCTCTGTCATGCGTGTCCATAAGTCGGCGGCGTTTGCGCCTTGGAGTTGTGCTTGCTTTGCGGCTTCTGCGGCAGGAATCCATGCGTCGAGCATTGTCTTGTCACCGAGCTCTCCTTTTCCGCGTGCCCGAATGCCTGCTGCTATCGCTTCAATCATTTCTACTTGGCAGGCGATAGATAGAGTGCGGTGTTTTTTAAATACTTGAGCAACGTTTAGAAAAGCACTTGCGTAAAGCGGGCCAGTGGAAGCGCCAACAGCATTGAGAAAAGTGGTTGCTGCAATCGTAAACACTTCTGAGGCCGTCACCGTATCCAGGTCTGTGCTGGAAAGTTGGGTCGTAACTGCATTAAATCCTAAAGACATAGTGATACCGTGATCGGCGTCACCTATCGCTCCATCCAAAGCCGTCAGGCGATCTTTCTCGGCGTCGATTGCTTTCGAAATTTCGCTGAACATATGGGTAAGAACTCGAGCGGTAGACACAGACATCATATCCTCCGTCGATCGGTCGAACGTAGTCGCCAATCATAGATACTTAAGTAACCTTCAACAGCAGACTGTCGCACGGGTGCGCCAGAAGCGAGCTTAATTCATCATCGAGATCCAAGATCGATATCGAAGCGCCGACCATGTCGAGGGAAGTGCAATAGTGTCCAACCCAGCTAGCAGTGATGATAATGCCTTTTGCAGACAACCGTTGTTCGACACGCCTGAACAGAATGTACAGTTCCATCATCGGCGTGCTGCCAAAGGAGTTGACCAAGACAGCAACTCGGCCTCCCGCCGCAGGCTTCATCTCTGAAAAAATACGGTTGAGGACCTTGTCGACGATGGTATCGGCGGTGCTCATTTTCTCGCGGGCGACACCGGGTTCGCCATGAATGCCCATTCCGAACTCTATATCTTCAGGCCCTATGCCGAAGTTATAGCGACGTGTCTGGGGCATCGAGCAAGGTTCCAATGCGACTCCGACCGTGTAAGTGCGATCATTGGCCTTACGGGTAATTGCCTCGCAGCGCGCAAGGGGAAAACCCAAGTCGCAGGCAGCACCCGCTATTTTGAAGATGAACAGGTTACCGGCCACTCCACGGCGACCCTCACGGTCCTCTATCGGTGACGAAGCGATATCGTCTGTTGTCAACACCGTCCGTACCGGAATTCCCTTGGCTTCTGCCATCTCGGCGGCCATTTCGAAATTCATGACGTCACCCGCATAATTGCCATATACGAACAGCACGCCCTCTCCACCCGATGCTGCTTCCGTGCATCTTAAAATAGGACCGGGTGGGGGTGACGAAAAGACGTTTCCGATTGCAACTGCATCGGCTAGTCCCTTGCCGACATAGCCGTAAAAACCCGGTTCATGGCCCGCGCCACCGCCAATAACGAGGCCGACTTTGCCGGGTCTTGGCCCATGGCAGGCGACGAGGGCGCGCCGTGATTTATCAATTGCGTGGAGATAGCGTGCATGTGCCTTGGTGATGCCATCCAGCATCTCCTCCACGGCACTGTCGGGATTGTTCAAAAATTTCTTGGTGTATATCCGTTGGTTCGCGGGTGCCGGGAGTAGGGTACTGTCTGTCTTCGCGCGATGTGACACCTTCTGATCAATGTCGGGAGCGCCATCAGCTTTGAGAATTCCGCGTGCTGTTGCTGCGTCGGTGACAAGCACGTTGACGTAGCTACCGCGAAGAGCGGCGAGGATTGCAGGAACTTTGTCGAAGCCACCGGCAACGGCAATGCGCAAATCGATATTCTTCAGCATCTCCAGTGAAATGCCAATTGTCCGGTCATCCAGTGGACCGGAAATAGGGCGACCGTGCCCATCGATGAAACGACCGGCAACGACGCCGACTGCGTTTCTCGTTAGATAGTCCTTGAGGGACACGGACTCAAAAAAACCGCTGGTATGGATGGTCGAGTTCGGGCGTAGTGAGGAGATGCCGAAGAGAGCTTTCGTTGCCCTCGCTAATGTCTGAAATTGTCCTTCGATCAACGTCTCGCTCATGAGAATATCGCGAACCTCGGCGGTCGAGACGATGGCGGGTGCGGAGATGTTGATCAGTTTTCCGCCGACAGCCTCGGCAATGGAAGATGCACAAAGCTCCGGCGTGTAGGTAAAACTTGCCTGCGTTCCGCCGGTTGCCTGAACGACGGTGACGTCCTGTAGCACGGGTGAAAACGCTTGCTCACCGACTGCAAGTACCGTTCGCCCCCAGGACACGGCAAGTGTGTCACCGGATTTCAGCAGTCGTTGAAGAGCCTGGGCACCCGCCACACCAAGTCTCTCTATCAGGGGGCGGAAACTGTCGTCGCTCGGCACCACGAGGCAATCGACAAGGCCGAAATGGTGCTTCAATTCCTCCGCTACCTTTAGTGAGGCGAGACGCGCGGGCTCTATAGAAATGTTGACGATGCCTCTTTCACGCGCCTCTGCGAGGTAGCTGTTCACCGTTGCACGGGAGATGCCCATCGCATCGGCAATCTCCCCTTGCGTCATGCCGTCTTCGTAATAAAGCCAGCACGCCCAGACATAGGGGTCATCGCCATAACGCAACGGCATCGCGTCAAATGTTTCCGACAGATTTGCCTTACCCGCTCCATTCTTGCGTTGTTGCGATAGTTTTGTCGTCATTTCTCCGCGATGTCTCCCTTTTCAGGCACGACAATGGACGTAATTCCAGCGTTCTGCAACGGCCTCAAAGCATTGCATTTATCCCTTAAGGCGAGTCTTCGCGGAGGTAGAAAGTTCCTTTAGAATGATGGCGCAGGACGTTGCGCCAGCGTCGAGGACACCCAGTGAGCGTTCGCCAAGGCGGCTGGAACGTCCTATCTTGGCCACCAGATCAATTGTTGAATCCCGACCCTTTTCAGCCGCGATAACGAGCTTATCTAGTCCGCTCTCAAACGTTTCTCCCAATGCGATAGCGGTGTCAAAAGCTTCGATGGCTGGCACCAGGGCATCTATGAGCGTCTTGTCGCCAACCTTTGCAGAACCGATGGACTGAATGCCTTCCAGTCCTGCATGCAGCATGGCGCTGAACGTGGCCGCGTCGATATTGTGGCAACCGTCGAGCTTTTCAGAAAACTCCGTGAACATGACGCCGTAAAGCGGGCCCATCGAGCCGCCTATTTCGGTCATCAGCACGGAGCCGAGGACTTCGAAGGCTTCACCTAGCGTCTTGTCTTCGCCCTTCAAGCGTTCCGCGGCCGTGTTGAAACCCTTGGCCATGTTTACCCCATGGTCGCCATCGCCGATCTTGCCATCGATCTCACTGAGGTAGGCGCGATTTTCGATGATGCGTTCGGCAATAGACAGGACGATTGGCGCGGCGGAGCCGTTCTTGAATGTTTGCATGGTTGCCGTTCCTTAGAGCTTCATGGTGCAATTGGCTTCGATGTCGAGAAGCGCTTTCATTTCGTCATCGAGCGCAAAGACGGTCAGCGTCGCCCCAACCATTTCCAACGACGTGAAATAGTTGCCGACATATGTTTTGTAGACACTCAGACCGCGACCGGTGACTTCCGATTCAATCGTGTCGTTGAGAATATAGAGCTCATTCAGAGGCGTTGCGCCAAGGCCCGATACCAAGACGGCAACCTCAGTTCCCGCCGGCAGATTATGGTCATCCAGAACGATCTTGCTCATGTCCTTGGCGATTTCGGCAGCCGTCTTAAGCGGTTCGACCCGGACACCAGGTTCCCCGTGATGGCCAATTCCGACTTCCATGGTGCCAGGCTCGATTTGAAAATTCGGATGCCCAACTGCTGGCAGAGTGCAGGGACCAAGGCCGATGCCTATTGATCGGCAACTATCTATGGCCTTCTGAGCAGCAGCTCTGACCTCCTCAAGGCTTCCGCCTGCTGAAGCTTTGGCGCTGCCGATCTTCCACATGAATATCTCGCCAGCTACGCCGCGGCGTTTTTCACGCTCGTTTGCAGGCGCGGAGCATACGTCATCATTTGCTACAACGGTGGCAACCTCAATGCCGTCTTTGGCGGCGAGTTTAATCGCCATTTTTACGTTCATATTGTCGCCAGCATAATTGCCGTAAAGGCAGACAACGCCTGCGCCGCCATCGACTTCCTTCATCGCATCATGAAAGCTTTTGGCCGTGGGAGAGGAGAAAAGTTCTCCAATAGCAACCGCGTCCAACATGTTGTGACCGGTATATCCCATGAAGCCGGGCTCGTGACCCGAGCCACCGCCCGTGATTACGCCAACCTTGCCAGCAACCGGGGCGTTTTTGGCGACGACCACACGTGGGTTATCTGCCAAACGAAGAATATCCGAATGTGCCTTTACGAAGCCTTTGACAGTGTCTTCTACAACCTGATCCGGATCATTGATAAATCGCTGCATAATATCTCCTTAAATTCCAAGGCGAGCCCGTTCAAAGGATGGTGTAACCGCCATCTATCAGCAAATCGGCTCCGTTAATCATGTTCGCGCCATCAGATGCCAGAAATACGGCGGCGGCGGCGATCTCTTCGGGATAGGCAAACCGCCCGTTTGGTATTCTCTTTTTCGCGGCCTCACCCTTTTCTCCAGCCCAAGCTTTCTTGCCGAGTTCAGTCAGCACAATGGTTGGCGAAAGAGTGTTGACGCAAATCCCCTGCTTGCCCCATTCGGCGGCAAAGGTTTTCGACATGCCGATAACGCCGAATTTCGATGCGCAGTAAGCGACGTGTTCTTCAATTGCCACGGTGCCAGCCTGCGAAGCCATATTGATGATCTTTCCGCCTTTGCCCGCAGCGATCATAGCGCGTCCAACAGCCTGGGTGACGAGAAAGCTACCCTTTAGATTGATGTTGATCGTCTTGTCCCAGTCATCCAGCGAAATATCTTCTGCCGGTGCCAGATAAACCACGCCCGCGGAGTTCACTGCGATATCAATGTGCCCGAACGCGGTCAGTACATCAGCTACCGCTGTGTTGACTGAGGCGACATTCGAAACGTCACAGGCAAATGGCTTGGAACCATTGCCGAGTGAGTCAGCCTTCAGTTTCGCAACATCGATATTGATATCCAGAACCGCAACGGTAGCACCCTTTTTCGCAAAGGCATCGGCAATCGCCGCGCCAATACCCGAGGCACCGCCCGTTACAAGTGCGATCTTGCCGGTCAGCGGAAAATTGAGGTCAATCTGTGGAGCTGTATCGATCATGTTTTCTACTCTTCGTCATGGGAGAGAGGGGCGGCGCCGCCGCCCCGGTATTCGACTTTACTTGCGCGATTCCAACAGCTTGTCTGCATTCTCGGTCGTCACGACCGTCCACGGAACGAGATAGGTCTTATCCTTGCCGTCGTTCCACTTCATATCCGGATATTGCGTCCAGATACCGGATTCCGGCTTGTAGTCCGGTTTTACAGCCTTGATGGCGATATCCATCGCGCCCTGTGCCTGAGCACTGCCGTCTTGCAGGATAGACGCCATCTGGCCAGCTTTGACGGCATTGATCGCGTCGGTCACGCCATCTACGCCAGCGATGGCAAAATCGGAAACATTGAGCTTTGCCGCTTTGATGGCTTCGATTGCGCCCAATGCCATCTCATCGTTCTGACCGATGACGCCGTTGATCTGACCGGGGTGAGATGTCAACCAGTTTTCCATTAGCGTCTGCGCTTCTGCACGCGACCAGTTTGCCGTCTGTGTTTCCAGAACCTTGACGTCAGGGCAGGCCTTCAATGCCTTCTGGTTGCCTTCAAGGCGCTGAATCTGTCCGGACTGACCGATAGGACCTTCAAGAATGACGAGGTTGCCCTTGCAACCCATCTTGTCTAGAACGGCCTTGGCTTCCATTTCGCCAGCCTGCACGTCATTCGAGCCGACATAGGAGGTCAGCAGGTCGGAGTTTACGCGAGCATTCGAGCCGACGACGGGAATGCCTGCATCATGCGCGGCCTGCACCGCGGCGGCACCGGCTTCCACGTCCATTGGCACGAAAATAATCGCGTCGAACTTCTGCGTGATCATCGTGTTGAATTGTTCCTGCTGCACTAACGCGTCATAGCGTCCGTCGAACACTGTAAGCTCGACTTCGCCGCTCTTTACGGCGGGGTGCTGTTTCAGCGCGGCGGACCACAGCTGCATAAACTCGGCGTTGAGGCCGTAGGTCGTTGCGATGGGGTCCCGCGCCACATTTGGGCTGGGGCAATTTGGCGGCAATGCCACCGGCACTCTTCGCGCCGGTCACGTATTGCGTCTGGCAAAAATGCCTCAAACCGACATCGAGCCCGCGAAGGAGCCAGCGGAACTCGTTCGTGACTGGTCGGTGGGGGTGCTCTACGGCCCCCATGGCGCACCGGATTTCTTCCTCGAAGAGGATATCGAAACGCTTTTTTCCAGCGAATACGAGGTTCATTTCAATTCGGCCAGAACCGGTGTTCGCCTGATCGGCCCTGCACCAAAATGGGCCCGCACGGATGGCGGAGAGGCGGGGCTGCACCCCTCAAACCTGCATGACAATGCCTATGCCATAGGCGCGATTGATTTTACCGGCGACATGCCGATCATCCTCGGACCGGATGGACCTTCGCTCGGCGGTTTTGTTTGCCCTGCGGTCATTGCTGCCGATGAGCAATGGAAGATGGGCCAGTTCAGGCCGGGGGATAAAATTCGTTTTCACGCCGTTACTCGCGAGGACGATCCTGTGGCCGGCCCCGTGGTGAACGGGATCGGCGAGGTCGCAGGTTCTCCAATCCTTGCCGAAAACAGGGAACGGGACGTGCCGGTCGTCTATCGCCGCCAGGGCGATGACAATATTCTCGTGGAATACGGATCGATGCAGCTCGATGTCGGACTGCGACTGCGCGCCCATTTGCTGATGGAAGCAGTCAGGGAGGCGAAACTTCCGGGCGTGATCGACCTGACGCCGGGCATCCGCTCCCTGCAAATCCATTATGACGGATCCAGCCTTGCCCGCACGAGGCTGCTGGGTCTGTTGTCGGAGATCGAAGACAGCATGCCTTCGGTGCAGTCGGTCAAGGTTCCGAGCCGCACGGTCTGGCTTCCGCTTTCCTGGAACGACCCTGATGCTAAGCTTGCCATGCGCAAATATCAGGAACTGGTGCGCCCCAATGCGCCATGGTGCCCGTCGAATATCGAATTCATCCGCCGCATCAACGGTCTCGCCGACGAGGAGGCTGTGAAGCAGACCATTTTCGACGCGTCCTATCTGGTGATGGGGTTGGGCGATGTCTATCTCGGCGCACCGGTCGCCACACCTCTCGATCCGCGTCACAGGCTTGTCACGACTAAGTACAATCCGGCACGCACCTGGACGCCGGAAAACGCGGTCGGGATCGGTGGTGCCTATATGTGTATCTACGGCATGGAAGGGCCCGGCGGATACCAGCTTTTCGGTCGCACGATCCAGATGTGGAATACATGGCGTCAGACTTCGGTCTTCGGCAAAGACAAACCCTGGCTGCTCGATTTCTTCGATCAGGTGCGCTTTTTCCCTGTCAGCCACGATGAGCTGACGGAAGCGCGGGCGGCCTTTCCCCATGGTGGCTATCCGATCCGTATCGAGGATGGAGAGTTTTCATTCGCAGCCTATGAGGCGGAACTGGCCCGTAACGCCGCCGGTATCGGCGCCTTCAAATCCAGCCAGCAGGCCGCTTTCGAGGCAGAGCGGCAGCGCTGGAAAGAGCAGGGTCTGGACACGTTCATCGTCGATGAAAGCAGTGATTCCGGTCCCGGCGGCGACATCCCGGATGGGTGCTTCGGGGTGGAAAGCGCCGTGCCCGGCAATGTCTGGAAAGTGCTTGTGGAAGAGGGCCAGGCCGTTGCCGCCGGAGATACGCTCGCCATCATCGAATCCATGAAAATGGAAATCACCGTCACCGCCCATGCGCCCGGTCGCGTTCGCGATCTCAGGGCAGGGCCGGGCCGCAACATTAAAGCTGGCGATGTCCTCGTCGTTCTGGAGAATGCATGATGTTTCCTCTTTTTCTTGATCTTTCATCGCTAAAGGCGGCCTATGCCGGCGGGCTTTCACCCCTTGATCTCGTTGAAGAGGTACTGCGCCGGATCGCGGCATCCGACGATCCGGCTATATTCATTTCGAAAACGCCTGCGGAGGAGTTGAGGAATGCCGCACGCGATCTCATGGCGCGTGCACCGGACCCGAACAGCCTTCCGCTCTGGGGCGTGCCATTCGCAGTGAAGGACAATATCGATGCCGCGGGCCTGCCGACCACGGCCGGTTGCCCAGCCTTCGCCTATCAGCCGAAGGAAGATGCAACGGTCGTGAGGCGGCTGAGAGATGCCGGGGCGCTAGTGATCGGCAAGACCAATCTCGACCAGTTCGCGACCGGTCTCAACGGTACGCGATCCCCATACGGCGCGCCGAGATCCGTTTTCGACAAGGCCTATATTTCCGGCGGCTCTTCGTCAGGCTCAGCCGTTGCCGTTGCTTCGGGCCTCGCAAGCTTTGCGCTTGGCACGGATACGGCGGGCTCTGGCCGCGTGCCTGCCGCCTTCAACAATCTCGTGGGAATAAAGCCGACCCCAGGGCTGGTTTCAAATGCCGGTGTGGTGCCCGCTTGCCGTTCCGTGGATGTGGTGACGGTCTTCGCTGGCACGGTCGGAGATGGCGTCGTCATCCGCAAAGTCATGGAAGGGTATGATCCCGTCGATCCGTTCTCGAAAGCGGCACAACCCACTAACCTCCCTTCGAAAGGTCTGCGGGTCGGTGTCCTGGCGAAGGACGAGCGAGAGTTTTATGGCAACCACGCCTATGAAGCGCTCTATGATGCTGCGATTGAACGCGCAAAGGCACTGGGTGCCGAAATCGTGCCATTCGATTATGCCCCGTTTCGGCAGGCAGCGGAGCTTCTCTACAACGGTCCGTGGGTGGCGGAGCGGCTTGCGGCAGTGAAGGATTTCATCACGTCCAATGCGGCGGATTTCGATCCGACCGTTCGAACCATTATTTCCGGTGCCGCACAATATAGCGCTGTCGATGCATTTGAAGGCATTTACAGGCTGGAGGCGCTTCGCCAGAAAACACGGGCGACATGGGAGACCGTCGACGTGTTGATGCTACCGACATCGCCGACGACCTATACGGTCGCGGACATGTTGGCCGACCCGATTGCAAAAAACGGGCACCTGGGTCGCTATACCAATTTCGCCAACCTGTTCGGTTATGCGGCAATCGCGATCCCTGCAGGTTTCGATCCTCAAGGTCACCTGCCAGCCGGTATCACACTGTTTGGCCCGGCCTTCTCCGACGATGCGCTGGCGCCCTTCGCAGATGCAATGCACCGGGCACTTGCCGTGGGGATGGGCTGTGACAAGTCGGTGCCTTTGCCACTTTCCTCTTGTGTGGCGGAGCCAATCGACGGCCTTGTGTCCCTGATCGTCGTCGGCGCACATCTCTCCGGCATGCCGCTCAACCACGAACTGACCGGTCCCGGCGGCAAGTTGATAAAAGCATGCCGAACGGCTGTGGATTACCGGCTTTTCGTGCTGCCCAACACCATACCGCCGAAACCCGGTTTGATACGCACGCCTGGCTTTACCGGCCCCGGTCTCGCCGTCGAACTATGGAAAGTGACCCCGGAAACTTTCGGTCGCTTCGTGGCGAATATTCCCGCTCCTCTCGGCATCGGCAAGGTAACGCTGGAGGATGGCAGCCAGTTTTCCGGCTTTCTCTGCGAAGCCCATGCCACCGAAGGCGCGGTGGAAATCACCCATCTCGGTGGATGGCGAGCCTACATTCAGTCGATAAAAAATTAAGGAACGAGGACGAACGACACTATGAGGTGCTACCTGATTGCCTTGCGAAAAGTTTTAATCGAAATCCTGACATCGCGAGCAGAAATGTATCGGGCTCGAAGAATGTGAGGCCGATTGCACGCAATATTCGCGAAACCGGGGAATTTACCGTGCATATCTGCGACAACGCCCTCGTCGATCAAATGGAGATTTGCGCCCGAGTGACGTCTCGGGCCAGCCCGACCTCGTTTGATTGAGAAGCTCCGAGCCTGATGGTTCTCAGAACCTTGACGTTGTTAACGCCTATCGGCACAGCAGCCCAGTAGTCGCCACCATTGCTCCTGGTTGCCGCCTCTGGCAGCTGTCTAGGGAAGAATAAATGATCAGCCGCTTCTCTCGCGACCGTGGCTAGAAATCAAACAACGCCTTTGCTGAAGATGAAGCAACCATAGGGTCCGGGATCGGAGGTGCGCACGATGGCAAACGAAGCCTTTGCGGCCTTATAAAATTCGAAGCGCTCCAGCGCCTCAATTTCAATCGGTCGCCCTTCCGCGCTATCGACTACCGCCTGCATCTTTGCGAAAATCGGAACCTGTCCATTGGGATCGCCGACGATTTGCATGCGTTTCACCGGCGCATCGACGAATGTGTCCAGGGGGAAAAGCTTCAAAATGGCCTCCGCCGCACGTTCCAGGCCGCAGCCGGAAACATCGATCAGGCGGCCATACGTTGTTTGACGCGCGATGGTTTGTGCGGGATGATTGATATCGCATAAAACCAACTGATCGCCATGGCCCATGAGCATCAGGGCATAAAGCAGTTCAGCGTTGATGATCGGTTCAATCCCTTTGAGCACTGCTTCTCCTCCCAGAATCGCAGAGTTTCTCTTCACGGAATACATCATGATTGTAATGTCCGCAATCGGTTTGCGCTAACGCGCCCAAGGAAGAAAGGAGAAATAAGGTCGCATGACCGAATTTATCAATGAATTTGGGCCTTAATTTCCATTTATACTGTTAATTCGAAAATTCTCGAAAATTTAGCGACGACCTAATTTACAAAAAAATAAATATATGTGAAGTTTGAGAAACGGATGTGTTCTTCCGAGAATAACATGATCGTGGCGAATATGGCTGGAGGGCTGTGTTCGCCCGTTCACAGGGAGGCACAGTGTCGCGGGAGTGTGCGACGCCGTGGGAGGAGAACAGCTTTTGGCATCGATGAACATCGTCAATGTCGGAAAAGCCTACGGAAGCCTGACGGTGATCCATGGCGTTTCCGTTGAAATACCCGACGGCGAATTTGTCGTTTTGGTGGGCCCGTCCGGCTGCGGAAAATCGACCTTGCTGCGCATGGTGGCGGGGCTTGAGCCGATCACTTTCGGGGATATCCAGATCGATGGCAAGGTGGTCAACGACCTGCCTCCGAAGGATCGCGATATTGCCATGGTGTTCCAAAGCTACGCGCTTTATCCCCACAAGACAGTGGCCGAGAATATGGGCTTCGCGCTGAAAATGCGTGGAGAAACGAGAGCGGATATCGACGCCCGCGTCCATAAAGCGGCTGAAATCCTTGATCTTACGCCCTATCTTGCCCGTTACCCACGCCAGCTTTCTGGCGGCCAGCGCCAGCGTGTGGCTATGGGACGAGCGATTGTTCGCGATCCCAAAGTTTTTCTCTTCGATGAGCCGCTGTCCAACCTCGATGCAAAGCTGCGCGTGCAGATGCGGGCTGAAATCAAGGAATTGCAGCGACGTTTGGCAACGACCATGATCTACGTGACGCATGACCAGGTAGAAGCCATGACGATGGCCGACCGTATTGTCGTGCTGCGGGACGGGCGCGTGGAACAAATCGGCTCGCCGCTGGCGCTTTATGATAAGCCCGCAAATACTTTCGTTGCCGGTTTCATCGGTTCTCCATCCATGAACCTGATCAAGGGGCATATTCGCAATGCCGCTGAACCCTATTTCGAGACGAATGATGGCGTTCGCTTGCCGCTATCGCGCGCGCCTGCCGGTTCCGATGGCAGATCTGCCTTCTATGGTATCCGACCGGAACATTTCACGCTTGGCGGTGCTGTCAGCGCGCAGGTGACGGTGGTGGAATCGACAGGCTCGGAAACCCAGGTCTTTGCCAAGCTCGGCCAGCAGAAGATCATCGGAGTGTTTCGCGATCGCGTGGAAGAGCCCGCGGGCGGCACGATTGCAATGACGCCGAATGTTGCGCTGGTCCATCTTTTCGATGGGGAAAGCGGATTGAGACTGGAGTGAATCTGGTCGTCGCCGTGAGGAGAAAAGCGACGATATCAAATCAACGGGAGGAGAACCGCATGAAAGTCAGTGATTTCGAGAGAATGATGGCTATCGGCTTGAGCCGCCGTGCCATCTTGAAGACGGGTGCAAGTCTGGGTGCCGTGGCAGCTGCAGGCAGTATGATGGGCCCGTTCGGAGCAGCTTATGCGCAGGACGCATCCTTGCGCAGCCAGATATTGCAGGTGCCGGGTGTCGGCAAGGGCTCTCCAACCGATGCCGACTGGCAGAAGGTTGGCGAGATGTGTCTGGAGGCGACGAAGAAAAACGTCAAACAGGGCGAATTTGCCGGTGTCGAGCTTTCCTTCATGGGCCTCAACAATCAGAACCTTCACAATGTTCTGTTTCGCGGCTTTCTGAAGCCCTGGGAAGATTATACAGGTGCCAAGATTACCTGGATCGATCTGGCGCAGGCGGATTATAATCCGCGTCTGCAACAGGCCATCGCTACTGGCACAGTCGATTTCGACATACTCGAGATGGGTGCGCCCTTCGAGGGTGATGTTTGCGGCAAGGGGCTGGCCTCCGAGATGCCGGATTGGGTCAAGGCGCAGATCGATATGGACGACTATGTCGATTACCTGAAAGCGCCCGTGGGCACATGGGATGGCAGAACCTACCGCGTGTCTGTCGATGGCGACTGCCACAACTTCAATTATCGCACCGATTACTTCACCGATGCCGACCTTGCCAAAGCCTGGAAGGACGAGGGCCATGAGGGCGAGTGGGGCGTGCCGAAAACCTGGCAGAAGGTTCAGGAAGTCACCAAATTCCTCAAGGGCAAAACCGTCGCCGGCGGTGATGCGATCGGTTATCTCGATGCGCCAAAGGCTTGGGGTGGTTTCGGCTTCTACTTCCTCGGCAGCCGTGCGACGGCCTATGCCAAGCACCCGGATGACAAGGCTTGGCTGTTCGACGCTGACACGATGAAACCGCGCATCAACAACCCTGCCTGGGTTCGTGCCATTCAGGACGTTATCGATGCTCTGCCATCTGAAGCGGGCGATCAGTTAAACGCCGACCCCGGCACCACAGCCTTCCAGCAGTTTCTTGCTGGAACCGGCTCGATGGTCTCGTGGTGGGGTGATGTCGGTGCTGCCGCACGCACCAGCGATAGTTCTGTCGTGGGCGACACCATTGGTTTCGATATTCTGCCAGGTTCTGACGATGTCTATAATTCGAAGACCGGCAAATGGGAGAAGTTGGCGAGCGGCCCGAACCATGCGCCGAACATGGCCTATCTCGGATGGGGCGTTTACGTCATGTCGCGGGTCGACAGCGATGAGAAAAAGAAAAAGGCGGCCTGGAGCGCGGCGGCCCATCTGGGCGGCAAGGACATTGCGCTGTGGACGGCGGCCTATCCATCCGGCTTCCAGTGCTATCGCAAGAGCCAGTTCGACATCAAGGAATGGGTGACGGCGGGCTATGACGAGGCGTTCATCTCGAACTATCTCGCCTCACAATCCAACTCCTACAACCATCCCAACGCTGCCATCGAACCACGTATTCCCGGTATCTTCCAATATTACAGCATCGCGGAAGACGAGCTTGCCAAGGTGTTTGCCGGTCAGGCCAGCGCACAGGCGGGGGCGGATGCCATTGCTGCCGCGTGGGAGAAGCTGACGGACCAGCTGGGGCGTGACAAGCAGATTGCACTCTACAAGGCCTCGCTCGGGGCATGATGCCTGGTGCAGATCTTTAGTTTGCAATTGCTCAGGCGGTTGGTTTTTCCGCCTGAGTCACCAAGTCTCCCGTTCGGCTCGCCAGCCCAGAGGTCTGCTCATGTCGCATACGATCACGCAAACCATTAGCCCAGTGGAGCGGACCATCGTTCCACCGAGCTCCGCGCGGCGCGGAAAGCTGTTGCTCATGGCCGCGACGGTGCTGCTCTTTGGCGTCCTCCTTGCGCAGATAGCTGACGTGGCGGGCATCACGACCTTTGGTTTCGTCAGCTGGCGACCACTGCTGTTTGCTTACATCATATGGGCTGTGGCGCTTTGTGCTGCGCAGGTGATGATCCGTGGGGAGGCGGGGCAGCGGGCGGCTTTCGTTTTGCCAGCCGTTCTCTTCACTGTTGCCATGGTGGTTTTTCCGACGGTCTTCGGCCTCTACATCGCTTTTACCGACTGGAACCTGAGCGCTGTGGCGGGCCGCCGTTTCAACGGGCTTGATAATCTGCGCACGCTGTTTGCGGATCGCTATTTCTGGAACGCGCTGCTGAACATGGTCTATTATGTTCTGTCGGTGCTGGTGCAATATGCCATCGCCTTCGGGCTGGCATTGTTGCTGAATGCGGAGATCAAGGCGCGTAAGTTCTTTCGTGTCGCGTTCCTGCTGCCGCTGATGTTGAGCCCCGTTGCCGTGAGCTGGATGATCGGCAAATCGCTGATGGAATATCGTTTCGGGCCAGCGGCGACGCTTGCGCGCCACCTCGGCTGGGACAATCCGGCATTCTTCTCGACGCCATGGTTGGCGCGGACTTCGATCATGGCCATGGATGCTTGGGTGTCCATTCCCTTCATGATGATCCTGCTGCTTGCGGGTCTTCAGGCCTTGCCCTCCGAAATCAAGGAAGCGGCGAAGGTGGATGGAGCGTCCGGGTGGCAGAGCTTCAAGGAAATCACCTTTCCGCTGATGCTGCCAGTCAGCATAACGGTCATCATTCTGCGTGTCATTTTTCAGCTGAAGCTGGCCGATATCGTCATCAACGTAACTGCAGGTGGACCGGGCGGAGCGACCGATACCGTTTCCAGCTTCATCTTCCGTGAATACCGAGACCGCTCCAATGTGGGCTACGGCACCATGCTTGCGGAATTCTATCTCGTCATCATCATCATTTTCGTCGCGCTCATCCTCAAAGGGGCGAGCCGGTGGATGCAGCGCGATAATTGAGGCTAGGCAGATGGCAACACATCTTGAAACATCCACCCCACGACCAAACCTCTGGTCTCGCCGCCCGCAGTTCTTGACCAGCAGTCTGCTGATTTATGCGGCTTTGGTGTTCTGGGCTTTCGTGTCGCTGTTTCCGATATACTGGACCATCACCACGTCCTTCAAGACGGCGGTCAATGTAACGCAAGGGCATCTCATTCCTTTCGTTGACTTCACGCCGGATTGGAAAGGTTGGCGCTCGCTTGGTCTCTCGCCCGATACGATCTTTGCGCAATCGACGGTTCGCGATGAATTCATTCGCCGCTTTCTCAACAGTATCGTGGCCTCGGCTGGTGCATCGTTTCTGGCCGTGCTGATCGGCTCGCTGGCGGCTTATGGCCTCAGTCGTTTTTCCTACAAATTTCTCTGGATGAAGAACAAGGACATTTCCTTCTTCTTCCTGTCGCAGCTCATCTTGCCGCCTGTCGTTTTGGCGATGCCTTTTCTGGTTCTCTACAAGCATCTGATGCTTCTCGACACGCTGGTCGGCCTTATCCTCGTCTATACGCTGATGGTGCTGCCCATCGTCATATGGATTATGCGCGATCAGTTCGATACGATACCTGTGGAACTCGAACAGGCGGCACTGGTGGATGGCTGCTCGATCTGGGGTGCGTTTTTGCGCATCGTTTTGCCCATCGCCTTGCCCGGTATGGTCGCGGCCTTCATCCTTTCGGTCATCCTATGCTGGAACGAGTATTTCTTCGCCGCGCTGCTGACGAGTTCGAATGCGAAGACGCTGCCGGTCATGGTGGCCAGCCAAACAGGTTCACAGGGCATCAACTGGTGGTCGATGGCGGCGATTGCTACGGCGGCCATAATGCCGCTCGTTCTCGTCGGCATCTTCCTTGAACGCTATATCGTGAAGGGCCTCACCGCAGGCGCCGTAAAATGAGGTCTGGAATGAAATCAGGGGTTTCCATTCTTGGTATTTTCGTTGCCGATACCGCCTATCTCGCGCCCCGCATGCCTGCTGTGGGCGAAACCATTACCGGCAGCGGTTTCTCGGTCGGTCCGGGCGGTAAGGGCTCCAATCAGGCCGTTGCCGCGGCGCGCGCAGGCGCTGATGTGTCTTTCATTTCCAAGATCGGCCGAGACACATTCGGCGATCTGGCGCTGAAGACTTACAAAGATGCCGGGGTGACGGCGAAGTTGACGGTCATGGATGATCAGCCGACCGGTGCCGCTTTCATCTATGTCAATGACAGCACGGGCGACAATGCCATCATCGTTTATGCGGGAGCAGCAGGAACGATTGGTGTTGGCGATGTGGAAGCGGCACGCGACACAATTGCGCAATCCTCCGTTTTCGTCACCCAGCTGGAACAGCCGGTAGAAGCCGCGCGACATGCCTTGGAAATTGCGCGCAACGCCAGTGTCACAACAATTTTCAACCCCGCACCGGCGGAGACCTTCCCGGAGGACGTCTACAGCCTTTGTGACTTCATTATTCCGAATGAGACGGAAGCTGCCGCGCTTGTCGGTTTTCCAATCGATACGCTTGATGATGCCAAGCGCGCTGGCGGCATTTTCCTGTCTCGCGGTGTGGGCGTGGCCATCATCACGCTTGGCGCGCGGGGCGTGTTGTTTCATGCGCCGAGCCAATCCGTTCATGTGCCTGCCGTCTCCTGCGGTCCGGCCATTGATACGACCGGCGCGGGGGATGCATTCGTGGGTGGGTTTGCGGCTGCGCTTTCGCGTGGCGCAGAGCCGCTTCAGGCGGTGCGGTTCGGTTGCGCGACCGCCGGTATTGCCGTGACCCGGCGTGGGACAGCCCCTGCAATGCCGATGCTTGCCGAAATTGAAGCCGTGATGGCGCGCTGACGCCATCGTATTTGGCTGCGCGACTCGCGGCTTTTCTTCTCATGCCAGGCCACCATAGCTGCAAAGAGCTTCGCGGCTGATTTCACGCGTCCTTGAAGCGCGGAATAACGTCTTAAAACGGTGGCTCCGACACGAATTGATGCAATGCACAACATATATAGCTTTACAAAATAGTTTTAATTTGTGAAGTTGCATCAACAGCGACTGAAGTGAGCAAGACCAGTGACCCAATTGAAATTCGCCACCCGACTGAATTCCTTTGCCTCAAAACCTGCTGCCGAATGGCCTGATATTTCCGGCAAGCCGACCATGTTGCAGATGGCGAAGCGCGCTGCAAAGGTTGACGGTCTGACTGATCTTGACCTGAATTATCCTGACCATGTGGCTGATGATCCGGCAGTTCTTGCCCGCCAGATCGGCGATCTCGGCCTTGCAATCAACGGCTTTGCCATGCGCTATTATACCAATCCGGCGTTTAAGATCGGTGCTTTTACCAATCCCGATGCGGCTGTGCGCCGGGAGGCGATTGATCTTACGAAGAAGGGTATCGATGCCGCCCGCGCCGCTGGCAGCAACCTCATGACGCTATGGCTGGGTCAAGATGGCTTCGATTATGCATTTCAGGCAGATTACCACACGCTGTGGCAACACGAGATTGATGGAATTCGTGAAGTTTGCGCGCATGATCCAGATTGCCTCGTTAGCATCGAATACAAGCCCAACGAGCCGCGTTCCTACAGCCTGATGCCCGATTGCGCGACGACGCTTCTGGCCATCAAGGATGTGGACATGCCCAACCTTGGCGTGACGCTGGATTTCGCTCACGTTCTCTATGCCGACGAGCAGCCTGCCTTTGCCGCTGCCCTGATTGCTCGTTACAGCCGCGTTCTCGGCGTCCACCTCAATGACGGGTACGCCAAGCGTGATGACGGTCTGATGGTTGGCGCGGTCCACACACAGCAGACGATCGAGCTTCTGCGCCAGATCCGCAAGGATGGTTACGATGGCGCGATCTATTTCGACACATTCCCTGACATGACGGGTCTCGACCCGGTTCACGAATGCGAAGTCAACATTCAGACCGTCAAGCGGATGCTGAAAGTGGTGGATCGCATCGAGCAGGACAATCGCCTGTCCGGCGCTGTTGAACGTCAGGATGCCGTTTCTGCGCAGGCCGTCATTCAGGAGCTTATGCTCGGCTGATCTGTGCCAGAAAATCCAAAAACCTCGTCACAACGCATGCCGAAGGTGTGCCGATACAATCCATCTGGGAGGAAACCGATGAAGACCTTTATGAAGACAACGCTTGTTGCCGGGCTTGCCGCCAGCGTCCTGTTCAGCGCGGCGTTTGCGCAGGAACTTGCGCCGCTCAATTCCGATACGGAAAAGGATCGCATGGACTGGTCGCAGCTTGAAGCCAAGCTCGGGCCTTTCCCGAAATTGCCTGAGGGCACGAAGGCAGGGGCGGTATCCAAGACTCTCACCAATGAATACTGGCGCTCGCTGGGTCTTGGATACGAGGCCTTCGGCAAGAAGGTCGGCGTTCCCGTTGCCTATCAGGCCGCACAGAGCGAAGGCGACCAGCTAGGCCAGCTAACCATTGCCGAAGGCATGATCACGCAGGGATATAATGTTCTGCTCGTCTCGCCACAGACAGACGCCAATCTTCAGCCGGTCATCGAGCAGGCGAAGGCTGCCAAGGTTCCAGTTGTCAACGTCAATGATGCCGTAATCCCGCAGGCCGAACATTATGTCGGTAACGTTCAGCGGGATAATGGAGTCCGTGTTGCCAACTGGTTCATCAAAAACCGTCCACAGGGCGGCAAGGTTGCCATTGTCGAAGGTCAGGCCGGTGTTTATGCAGCGGTGCAGCGCACGGACGGTTTCAAATCCACGATTACTAAAAACGACAAATTTCAGGTCGTCGCCAGCGTTCCCGGCAATTGGGATCGCCAGACGTCTTACGATGCTGCCACCAATATTCTCAACCAGCATCCTGACCTGATCGGTTTTTACGCCAACAATGACGGCATGGCGCTGGGTATTGTCGAAGCGGTCAAGGCCGCCGGTCTTGCTGGCAAGGTCGCAGTCTTCGGCACCGATGGCATTTCCGATGCTTATGCGTCGATCAAGGCGGGCGAACTTACCGGCACGGTTGACAGCTTCCCGGTTCTGACGGGCGAAGTTGCGCTGGAAGCCGCGCTGCGTCTGGTTGCCGGTCAAAAGTTGCCACGCGTGGTCGCCACCCCTCAGGCGCTGATCACTTCCGATAATCTCAGCCGCTATCAGGGCGAGGGCGTCGATGTGCGCGCCGTGCTGATGGAAGATGCCAAGACTGCACAGTAATCAATGCTGATGGAGATGCCGGTTTATCTCCGGCATCTCCATCAGCCAAGAGGTGGAAAAATGACGCCACGACTGAGATTCGAGACGATTTCCAAGAGCTTTCCCGGCGTGAACGCGCTGACGGACGTGTCGTTTGACGTAGCTCCCGGCGAAATCCACGGACTGCTCGGGGAAAACGGTGCCGGCAAATCCACCCTCTTGCGCATTCTTTCGGGCGTGTTTCGCCCAACATCCGGCACCGTATTTGTAGACGGTGAGGCGGTCATGTTCAAAAAGCCGATGGATGCCCGCGCCGCCGGTATCGCGATGATCCACCAGGAACTTCAGCAGGTGCCGCATTTGAGTGTCGCGCAGAACATGTTTCTCGGACATTCACTGACGCATATGGGCGGCATGTTCGTATCTCGCCGCGAGCAGGAAGCCCGCGCTGCCGAAGCACTGTCGATGATCGACAGGACTATCGACCCCTCGGCACCGATATCGTCACTGAAGGTCGCGCAGCGTCAGATCGTCGAAATCGGTCGCGCGCTTCTCGACAAGGCGAAGGTCATCGCCATGGATGAACCGACATCGAGCCTGACTCCGAGCGAGTTTGATCGTCTGGCCGAAGTCATCGCCAGCCTGTCACAAAGCGGCGTTTCCATTATCTACGTATCGCATAAGATGGATGAGGTGTTCCGCATCTGCCAACGCGCCAGCATCATGCGCGACGGCAGGCTGGTGGACATTGTCGATCTTGCCAAGGTTTCGGAAACAGATGTGATCGCCAAGATGGTCGGTCGTGAGCTGATGCAGGAAGAGCATAATTCCTTTGTCACTGATACCATCAAGCTTGAAGCCAGAAATCTCTCCTCCGTCACCAGAATTCGCGATGTATCTTTCACCTTGCATAAGGGCGAAGTTCTCGGCATTGCGGGGCTCGTGGGCTCTGGCCGCACAGAACTTTTGCGCCTGCTGGCAGGAATTGACCGCTTAAACGCTGGGTCGATCAGCATTGATGGCAAGGAGCAAAGCTTCGCTAATCCGCGTGATGCCATCGCTGCAGGTATTGGATTGGTGCCGGAAGAGCGCAAGCGGGAAGGCATAATTCCCTTGCGTCCCGTCGCCACCAATATGGCGCTTGCCTCCCTCAGCAGCTTCTCGTCCGGCGGTATGATCAACAACTCCAGGCTTCGCGCCACTGCGAAGGATTTGTTGAAGCGCGTCAATCTGCGGCCCTTTCAGCTTGATCGCCCGATCCGCTTGTTCAGCGGCGGCAATCAGCAGAAGGCGATCATCGCGCGCTGGCTGGCGGCCAAATCGCAAATCCTGCTGTTCGATGAACCGACCCGCGGCATCGATGTCGGTGCAAAATCGGAGATTTATCACCTGATCGAAGATCTCGCTCGCGAGGGCCATTCCATCATCGTTGTCTCTTCAGAACTGCCGGAAGTCATTCGCCTTGCGGACCGCGTGCTGGTCATGCGTGAAGGGCGGATTGCTGCAACCATTGAACGTAATCAACTGAGCGAAAGCGCGATTGTCGCGCATGCCATTCCGGGGGCGAATGCCGATGCGGATGACGCGCGCATTGCGCGACCCGTGTAACCTACAGGATAACCGATGACCAGCACTTCGAATGCTCGCGCTACCTCCGCTCCGGCTTTCCGCCGCCTCTCATTTTCGCTGCGGGATGCGGGAACACTGATCGGGCTCATCGTCATCATGGCGGTGTTTGCTGCACTGGTTCCGGGCTTTGTTTCCGAGAGAAACCTCGTCAACATCCTCCAGCAGTCCAGCATAAATGCCTGCCTGGCGCTCGGCATGACACTTGTCATCATCTCCGGCGGCATCGATTTGTCAGTTGGCCCGACGGCTGCGATCTCCGCCGTCGTCACAGCCAGCCTGCTGGTTGCAGGAACGCCGATACCCCTGGCGATCCTTGCTGGTCTTGGTATTGGCGTCCTTTGCGGCTTCATCAATGGCGCGCTCGTTGCCTATGTCGGCTTGCAACCCTTTATCGTCACACTCGGCACACTTAGCACCTATCGCGCCATCGCGCTGATCTATACCGGCGGCAATCCCGTTCTTGGCATACCAGCAGGGTTTCGTTCACTGTTCAACGGCAACCTCTTCGGAATTCCGACACCCGTCCTGATCGTTGCTTTCGTTGCCATTGCTGCATGGATACTGCTCAAGAAGACGCCGATTGGCGAGTATCTAATGGCGGTTGGGGGGAATGAAGAGGCCGCCTACGTGGCTGGCGTTCCGATTGTCCGCACCAAGATCACGGCTTATGTGATCTCCGGCGGCTTGGCGGCATTGGCCTCGCTTATCCTCATCGGTCGTCTCGGCGCAGCTGAACCCATTCTCGGCAATCTGTGGGAGCTGGATGCCATCGCGGCAGCAGCCATCGGCGGCGCATCGCTTATGGGCGGCAAGGGCAGTATTCTCGGCACCATTTTGGGTGCGATCATTCTGGGTGCGATGCGCAACGGTTTGACGTTGATGAATGTTCAGGCCTTCTATCAACTCCTCGCCACCGGCCTTATAATCCTCGTCGCAATGAAGATCGATCGCGCGACAAGGGGACGAGAATGAATTCCGAAAACTTCGACACGAAGGCCGTCGGCCCACGCATCCGGATGATGATGCCTCTGCTGACGCCTCTCGAAGCGAAGGTTGTCGATACCGTGTTCGCCATGCGTGAATTCAGCGATGAGACATCACTGAAACAGATTGCAGACGATGCCGGTGTTTCTGAAGCGATGGTGGTGAAGATTACCAAGAAGCTTGGTTTTGCCGGTTATCGTGATTTTCGCACGGCTGTCAGCCAGTATAACCGCCAGCCGACAGCCGAAATGCATCAGGAACTCTCGGTCGATGATACGCCACTCGAGATCGTGCAGAAGGTATTCCGGACATCGATTAACGCTCTGGAAGAAACGCTCTCCATTCTCGATATGGTGGCATTCGAAAAGGCCGCAGACCTTATTCACGGTGCCAAACATCGGGACTTCTATGGCGTTGGAGGCTCTGCGCAGATCGCGCGGGACGTCGCCCATAAGTTTCTGCGCATCGGCGTGCGCGCGAGTGTTTTTGACGACGTGCACATGATGCTGATGTCCGCAGCACTCTTGTCAGAGGGCGATATCGCCGTTGGCTTTTCCCATTCGGGCAACACAACGGCCATCATCGAGGGTCTTCAAGTCGCCAAGCGCAATGGCGCACAGACGATTGCGGTTACCAATTATAATTCCTCTGCCTTGGCGCAAGCCGCCGATGTCGTCCTCTGCTCCACGGCGCAAGGCTCTCCCCTTATGGGCGAGAACGCAGCGGCACGCATCGCACAACTGAATATTCTCGATGCCGTGTTCATGGCAGTCGCGCAGCGCGACTACCAATCGGCCGAACGAAATCTTGACCTGACCATGTCTGCTGTCAAATCAAAGCGGAAAGATAAACCTTCATGACATCCTCGCCTCTCGTTACCGTTTTCGGCAGTCTGCACTACGATATTGCCGTCATGGGGCCATCACGGCCACGGAAAGGCGAGACGGTGACCGGAACGTCATGGCATCCCAAGAGCGGCGGCAAGGGCGGCAATCAGGCGGTTTCGGCAGCCCGTACAGGCGTAGCCGCCTCGATGATCGGAGCCGTCGCCGACGATGATTTCGGTCGGTTCCTGCTTGCCAATCTTGAACGCAAAGGTGTCGATCACAGTTTTGTTCGCCGCGATGCATCCCAACCCACCGGCATGAGCGTCGCCATCTTTGATGATGAGGGCGATTACGGTGCCGTTATCGTCTCCGGTAGCAACCTGACCCTTGATGAAGCCGATGTGAACGCAGCAGAAAAGCTGTTGTCAAAAACAACACTGCTCGTTCTCCAGAACGAGATTCCCGATGCCGCCAATGTCGTAGCTGCACAGGCCGTGAAGCAGGCCGGTGGCCGTGTGCTGATCAATGCCGCCCCTGCCAGAGCGCTTTCCAGCGACCTCCAGCCGCTAATCGACATCCTCGTCGTAAACGCCATCGAGGCGGAAATGCTGGCCGGCGTTCCGGTCGTTGAAACACTGGAAGGCGCCTTGGAGGCTGCAAGGAAGCTTGCGAAACTCTATCCAGAGGTGGTCGTAACCGCTGGCGGTGCAGGCGTCTCCTATGTCAGTCAGGATGGAAACGAAACCGCCATCGAAGCCGTCAAGGTGACGGTAGAAAGCACACATGGCGCAGGCGATGAATTCATAGGTGTTCTCGCCGCATCGATTGCGCGAGGCGAAACTATGTATGACGCACTTCCAAAAGCAAACATGGCCGCCGCAGCGCTCGTCGCTACACCTGAAAACGACCGGGTTTGATGATGTGCTCTTAGTGGTCTTGGGTTTAGCATCAGCGTGATGAGCGTTTGGAGATGTTGATAAGGTCAAAGCAGGATAATCGGGTGTTGAGGTTCCCGAATCCGATGCCGATGTCGCAAGGCGGCTGAAGGAGAAGCATGAGCGGATCGATTACGAACAGGGACGCCTGAAACTTGCCGATATGCTGGGCGGCGATCTCGACCTTTCCGACCTGCCGCTCGACAAGCCGTTGCCTGACACGCTGTTACCGGAGGTGACCAGCATCAACCGCAGACGAGGCCGCGTGGAGGTGTTTCGCAAATATGCAAAGCAGGGTCTCTCCCTGCGCGAACTCATAATCCAGGCGCAGGAAACGGGCCACTGGTCTGTGGCCGGTACGCCGAAACAACTGGCCGACGCCATCGAGGAGCGTTACCGCGCAGGCATTCTCGATGTGCTGTCTCTGCATGGTCTCGGCAATCCCGATCAGGAAGACCTTCTCATCAACGGTCTTCTGCCTGAACTGCGTCGAAGAGAACTGATCGATACGGATTATGTGGGCGATGACTTCCGGGCCAGTCTCGAACTACCGGAACCGTCGCCCGTGGCGGAGTTCGCGAGATCGCTTACCGCGTAGCTGTGCTGGATGGTCGATATAGCGTGCGCGTGGCAATCACGCTTCATCGTCACCAATGAAGCGTGAACCGAGCTTGAGCGCCGATGGTGTCGGTCAAGCCGTTTGTAGAGCTACTTCAAACTCTCTAGCAGCGACCGCTCTCGCGTCGTTCATGCCATTACCCAATCGTCATACTCGATGTTTCTCTAGCCTCTGAGCGATCCTGTCGCCCAGCCACTGGATACCGCAAACCACCACGATCAAGACCACGACAACGGCGATCATGACGTTGGTCTCGAAGCGTTGATATCCATAGCGGATGGCAAGATCGCCCAAGCCCCCGGCTCCGATTGCCCCGGCCATGGCGGAGGCGCCGATGAGGGTTACAAGCGTTACGGTGAAGCCCGCTACGATGCCGGGAAGCGCCTCGGGTACAAGGACTTCGCGAATGACCGTCCAGCGATTGCCGCCCATGGCGCGCACGGCTTCGATCAAGCCATGATCCACCTCGCGCAACGACACTTCCGCTATACGGGCATAGTAAGGCGTTGCGGCAATGGCGAGCGGAACGATAGCCGCCCACGTGCCGAGCGAGGTTCCGACGATCAGTCTCGTCAACGGAATGAGCGCCACCAGCAGGATGATGAAGGGTACGGAGCGGAACGCGTTGACGATGGCGCCGATGATGCTGTTGATCCAAAGGTTCTCCGCAATGCCGCCCTTCGCCGTTGCCACCAGTGCCAGCCCAAGCGGCAGGCCTGCGACAAGTGAGATCGCACCCGCAGCGAACGTCATGAGGATCGTTTCCCAGAGAGAACGGATCAGAAGTTCGATCATGATATCAGACATTGCCGAGCACCTCCACGCGCGCGCCAGAAGCGGTGAGCTTTCGTTGCACATCCTCCAGTAAGTCAGTGTCCGTCTTTGGAAGCGTTATGAAAAGGCGTGCGACCGGTTGGCGCTGAATATGTTCGACGCCACCCTCCACTATTTTCGCGCCCTTTGAAAAGGCTTCGGAAAGGTCACTGAAAAGAGCCTGTTGGGCGTAAGTTCCCACAAGGTCGACACTGAGTAGAATATCTTCTCCGTCTTTGCCGAGCGCCTTTTGCAGATGAGTGGGCAGTTGCGGACGGTTTCCCGCGAGAAGACTTTTGGTAATATCCTGTTTTGGCTGCGAAAACACCGCCCAGACGTCACCTTCTTCTACGATCCGGCCCGCATCGATAACGGCAACACGGTCGGCTATGGCGCGCACGACATCCATTTCATGAGTGATCAGCACGATTGTCAGTCCAAGCTTCCGGTTTATGTCCTTGAGAAGGGCGAGAATGGAACGGGTGGTCTCCGGGTCGAGTGCTGATGTGGCCTCATCGGAGAGAAGAAGCGCTGGTCTGCCCGCAAGCGCCCGCGCGATGCCGACGCGTTGCTTCTGACCACCGGAAAGTTGCCCCGGATAGGCCTTGGCCTTATCCGCAAGGCCAACCAGGTCCAGCATTTCATGGGCGCGTTGCAGGCGCTCTTTCTTGCTCAATCCCTCGATCTTCAGGGGAAGTGCTACATTCGCCTCAACAGTTTTTGCGGAGAGAAGATTGAAGTGTTGAAAGATCATGCCGATCTTGCGGCGCAACGGTTGCAGCTGACGCTCCGGCAGTCGATCGATCTTTTGTCCTTCGATGAAGATGTCACCGCTATCCGATCGCTCCAGACCGTTCAGGCATCTGATCAGCGTGGATTTTCCGGCACCGCTTCGCCCGATTATGCCGAGAATTTCACCTTTCTTGACGCTCAGTGAGATGCCAGCCAGCGCAGAGACGTGGCCGAAGCTGCGGCGGACATCGTTCAGCTTGACGATCTCGTCCGTTTGCCCGGTAACGATAGCCGCAGCTGGAATAATGGTGTGACTGTTCATCTATTTTCTCAAACCAAAAGGGCGGCACGGGCAGAGCCCGTGTCGCCGCTCAAAAATATGTCGATGCAGAGCTTAGTAAGCGCTCAGGCCCGTGCCGCGATAAACCTTTTCGAACACGGCCTTCACGGCGTCGTTCTGGTAGGAAGCGACAAGCTGCTTCACCCAAGGCTGATCCTTGTCGGCTTCCTTCACCGCGATGAAGTTGCGGTAAGGGTTATCGGCAGTCGGTTCCTGAGCAATCCGGTTGTCAGGGCCGAGGCCAGCTTTCAACGCCCAGTCGGTATTGACCACGGCTGCATCGAGATCATCGATGGAGCGACCGACGATACCGGCATCGAGTTCCTTGATCTTCAGCTTCTTCGGGTTTTCCACGACATCGGCAAGAGTTGCGAGGATGCCAGTGCCGTCCTTGAGCTTGATCAGGCCTTCATTCTGCAGCACGCGAAGCGCGCGACCTTCGTTCGAGGGATCGTTCGGCACGCCGATCTGAGCGCCCTCCTTAAGCTCGGCTACCGTCTTGTAGGTCTTGGAATAAAGCCCGATCGGCCAGACGCCGGTGTAACCGACAGCGACGATCTTGTAGCCATGCTGCTTGATCTGGTTGTCGAGATAAGGCTTGTGCTGGAAGGCGTTAGCGTTGATTTCGCCACGCTCCAGAGCCTCATTCGGCTGCGTGTAGTCGTTGAAGACAACGGTCTCTATCTTCAAACCATTTTTCTCGGCCTGCTTCGTTACTTCGCGCCATACATCCTCATCTTCGCCGCTGATGATGCCGACCTTGATGGTCTTGTCCGCTGCGTAGGTTGCCGTAACGCCAGTTGCCGCCGCAATGACGGACGCAAAGGCCGCAACGAGGCTGAAGCGACGCGTAATCGATGTGGTGTTTCCAATAATTCTGATCATTTTTATCGCCCCTGAGTTCAATGAGGCGGGCGCCTCATGTTGTAAAAGCATGTCAGACGAGCTTGAGCGCTACCAAGCAGGGCAATCCAAAATTTCGGAGAGGAGGGGAAAGGAATTTGTATCGAGTAAACACCGATAGGAAAATCTACCATATTTGTAGATAATGCCGTTGTTGCGTTGGTGGCCTCGACGGCCAGTGTCGAGCCATCATCGATGGCGCGCACCTCCCGACAGCCAGTCGCAGCACATGCCAGAAGCGAGTTCGACCGATTTATTCCAAGCGAGGCGGCTAATTTAGAATGGATCGTCTTCCTGAAGTTGATGAAAATCATAGATTGACTTCCATCAACATAAAGGGAGCCGACAATGAAGTTTGTACTGGGATTGGCATTGGGTCTTGCAGCATCGGCTGTGGCTTTCGGTCAGGCCGCCGCCGCCGAGCTTTCCGAAATCCGCATCGATTGGGCTACCTATAATCCCGTCAGTCTGGTTCTGAAAAGCGACGGCTTGCTGGAGAAGGAATTCGAGAAAGATGGCATCAAGGTCACCTGGGTACAGTCTGCGGGCTCCAACAAAGCGCTGGAGTTTCTCAATGCGTCATCCCTCGATTTCGGCTCAACCGCTGGCGCGGCGGCGCTGATTGGGCGGGTCAACGGCAATCCGATCAAATCCGTTTATGTGTATTCGCGACCGGAGTGGACGGCTCTCGTAACGCGCAAAGACACGGGCATCGCCAAAGTCGAAGATCTAAAAGGCAAATCCATTGCTGTCACGCGCGGTACGGACCCGCATATCTTTCTCGTTCGCGCACTTGCGGATGCGGGTCTCACAGAAAAGGATGTTTCACTGGTTCTCCTGCAGCATGCTGACGGAAAGCTTGCCTTGCAGCGCGGCGATGTCGATGCTTGGGCGGGTCTCGATCCTATAATGGCTTCGGCTGAGGTCGAAAATAGTGACGTGCTGTTTTATCGCAAACCGGAGAACAACACATGGGGTGTTCTCAACGTTCGCGAAGCCTTTGCCAAGGAGCATCCTGAGATCGTCTCGCGCGTAATCGCAACCTATAAGAAGGCGCGTAAAAAAGCAGTCGCCGAACCAGATGTTCTGAAGGCTGCATTGGTCAGTGCTACGAAACTGCCGGACAACGTTATCGCAAAGCAGCTTGAGCGGACCGACCTTAGCTATTCGAAGATCGGGGACGAACAGCGCGCAACCATCGAAGCTGCCGGTATCGCGCTGCAACAGGCAGGTGTTCTCAAAGCAGATGTCGACGTGAAGAAGGTGACGAATGATCTGATCGATCCGGCGTTCGGCGCCACATTGGGCCAATAAGGGGGCTGCCCTATGGCTTTGGCAGATAGCTCACAAAGAGACAGGGTGAAAAGCGAAAACCGGGTGCGGTCGTTGCGCCTACCGGTTTTCGACAATCCTCTCCTTGGGCTGGTGTTCCCGTTCGGCCTTCTCATCGTCTGGGAAGGTCTCGTTCGGTTCGGGCTTGTCGAAGGCCGGTTGATGCCGCCGCCGTCGCGCATCTTCGAAACCATACTGGAGCTTGCCGCGACAGGTGAACTCGCTGGTCACATCGGCATTACACTGTGGCGCGTCGTCGTCGGCTTTCTGGCGGGAGCGGTCGCTGGAACGGTGCTTGGAGCTGCCACGGGCTATTCATACGGGCTGAGCCGGTTGCTCGATCCTACACTTCAGGCGCTTCGGGCCATTCCGTCTATTGCCTGGGTGCCGCTGTTCATTTTGTGGTTCGGCATTTTTGAGGCTTCGAAAGTCGCACTCATTGCCGTCGGGGTCTTTTTTCCGGTTTATCTTGGCGTGTATGGCGCGGTTCGAGGTGTCGATAGGAAAGTCGTGGAGGTTGGACGCATCTTTCGGCTCTCTGGTTTCGAACTGGTAAGGCGTATCCTGCTTCCGTCCATTCTGCCGGAATTCGTCTTGGCGCTTCGTGCCGGTCTCGGGCTCGGTTGGATGTTCGTGGTGGCGGCAGAATTCATGGGTGCCTCGAAAGGCCTCGGCTATCTGCTGGTGGATGGGCAGCAACTCGGCAAGCCAGATCAGATTCTTGCTGCGATCCTCATTTTCGCAATCGTCGGCAAATTGACCGACACTTTATTGATACTGGCAAGCGCGCCTCTCGTCCGCTGGCACGATCATCACGGTCGGAAAGGGTAAGATGCTTACCATAGACAAACTGGCAAAGACCTTTCCAAACGGCACGAATGCGATAAGCGACTTCAATCTCGAGGTTGACCATGGAGAGGTCGTGGCCATCATAGGCGGCTCTGGCTGTGGCAAAAGCACCTTGTTGCGCCTCGTGGCCGGCCTTGAGCGGGCAACGGATGGTCTGATCGTTTTGCGGAACAAGCCGTTGATCGAGCCCGATGAGCGCGTCACTCTCGTTTTTCAGGAGCCGAGACTATTTCCGTGGTTGAATGTTGCCGACAATATCGGCTTCGGTCTCAAGCATCTGCCGAAGCAAGAGCGTGACGAACGCATCTCAAAGGCTTTATCCCGGATAGGCCTGTCGACCTACGGAGACAGGTGGGTTCGGGAGCTTTCAGGAGGACAGGCGCAACGTGTCGCACTTGCGCGCGCGCTGGTCGTCGCGCCTGAAGTGCTGCTGCTCGACGAACCATTCTCGGCGCTTGACGCGATGACGAGAACCGATTTGCAGGAGCATCTAGCGGACCTCTGGCTGGAGCAGCGGACGACCATGCTTCTCGTCACGCACGACATAGAAGAGGCTGTCGTTCTGGCCGACAGGATCGTCGTCATGCAGCCATCACCCGGCCGGATATTCGAAACCGTTACCGTCGATCTTCCTCGCAAACGAGATCGCAATTCGGCAGCCGTCACGTCCTTGAAGCGTCATTTGTCTCTGTTGTTGGAACGCTCCCTCGGCGCCGGTTCGCGCAAGCCGACCGTTGTGAGTGCCGCTTAAGGTGACGGTGGTCAAGGTGGCTTTGACGTCATTTCGTTGCCATTTCTAAATCACAGGCTTTCCGGCGAAGAGCTTTGCCGGGAACGAAGTGAAGATAGAATAGTAATCTTGTAGAGAATATTGACGCAATAGCCTTCTCTGGAGACACTGCATTCAGGCAAGAGGAGAACTTGATATGCCAACCGGTTTTAATCTGTTTTCGTTCGATGCGTTCAGCGTGTTCAAAAACAAGAAGCACGAGATCGATTTCGCTTCGTCTGGACCCTTACCCAAGCCTGCCGAATATGACGAGGAAGGCACCGAGCGGGACAGGGAGCGTGAAGCGGATATCGCATTCTGGGGACTGGCTTATTATCCAGTCATGTGATGTGTGCTCTGTCATGAATTCTTTCGCTCCCACGTCATCGGCGCGTTTGACCGTGGCGGTCGTTGGCGGTGGCTTCACAGGTGCTGCCGTCGCAGTACATCTTTTGTCTGGCGAAGAAGCGCCGTCACATATTTCGGTGGTGGTCGTAGAGCCGAGAGACGAATTGGGACGGGGCCTTGCCTACAGCGCTACCGACCCCGCACACCGGATCAATGTACCCGCTGGGAGAATGACGCTTTTTCCGGATATACCGGATGATTTCGAAGCTTACCTTGGCAGCATTCCAGCGGATGACGATGCTGAGCTTGTGGGTCAAGATGGTTTGCCCTATCCGAAACGCTCTGTCTTCGGAGACTATGTTTCAGCCAGAATAAAACCCTTTCTGGCAGACGGCCGCATCGAACATTGGCAAACGAAAGCGGCTTCCATAAGCAGGGTTGGGCACCGTTACGAGATTATCGGATATGACGGCGCAAGGCATTTTGCGGATATCGTCGTGCTTGCCGTCAGCCATCCGCCGCCGTCTTTGCCTCGGGCCCTTCAACCTTTCAAAGACGATTCAAAACTCGTTCAGGATGTCACCTCATGCGGTGCAATCGACGCGATAGGAGCCAATGATCGCGTCCTCATCGTTGGCAACGGCTTGACCTCTGCCGATGTCGTGGCTTCGCTGACGAGGCGTGGTCATCTTGGCCGTATCACGTCGGTCTCGCGCCGGGGGCTTCGGTCTCGCGGCCACGGTCCGGCAGGGCAGGAGCCATTTGGTGACTTTACGTCTCAACCGTTCAACTCCTCAAGCAAACTGCTTCATCATATTCGCCACCTGTTGCGAGAGGCGGATGCGCAAGGCCTGACATGGCATAGCGTCGTGGATGCGCTGAGAGGGCAAGGCAAGGACATATGGAAGAACCTGCCGGTCGCAGAGCTCAGGCGTATTGCGCGGCATGTACGTCCCTTCTGGGACGTACATCGTTTCCGCATCGCGCCTCAGGTCGAGGCGGCGGTGGAGCGAGCAATTTCGCGAGATCAGATGAGTGTTCTGGCTGCCTCTCTGTCCTCGGTCGCGCGGAGTGAGACCGGTTATCGCGTAGCGCTGCGCCCAAAAGGATGCGCGATACTGGAAACGCTCGATGTGGATGCAATCGTCGTCACCACCGGCCCGGCCCATGGCGGAATTCTGCGTAGCCAGCCGATTCTCGTGGAGTTGGAGGAGGCAGGGGTGCTGCAATCCTGTCCCACCGGCCTCGGCATAGAAGTGGATGCTTCATCAAATCCGATATCCAAAACCGGGGAGAGCACGCCGTCGCTTTTCATTGCCGGGCCTTTGGCACGCGGCACATTCGGTGAGTTGATGGGCCTGCCGCAGGTTACTGAACATGCGATTTTCGTTGCTGAGCGTATCCGCCTGCTGGTGCGGCAGCTTGATGGACGAACGGACACGGTTGCCGCAGCAGCTGAATAACATTGCCGAGGTTTAAGAACGTTTCTTTCCCTCCTGCGCGCGCCGTTGGAACGCTATTCCTTATCAAATTTGTAGACTTTAATAATATCGCGGGGGAAAAACAGGCTCGCGATATAGGAAATGATTATGGCACTCGATAAGCCTCTCGACTTCCTCTGGTTCATTCCAACCTCCGGCGATGGCGCTTATCTCGGCTCCGATGATTTAAGCCGCCCTTCCGATCCCGGTTATTTCCGTGAAATCGCCAAGGCCGTTGATCGTCTTGGATATTCCGGTGTCTTGATCCCAACGGGTGTTGCCTGCGAAGAGTCCTTTATTCTTGCAGCTGATCTTGCGGCGCATACGGAGAAATTGAAATTCCTCGTCGCGATCCGCCCCGGCACAGCTTCGCCAGCCTATTATGCGCGACTGGCGTCAACGCTCGACCGCGTTACCAATGGCCGCCTGCTTCTCAATATCGTGGTGGGCGGAAGCGCGCAGGAACTGGCCGGGGACGGCATATTCCTTCCCCATGATGAGCGCTACGATCACGCGGACGAGTTTTTTCAGGTCTTCAATTCATTGATAGCCACAGGTCATGCCAATCTCGATGGCCGCTACATCAAGGCAATCGATGCCCGCCTCGGGTTGCCACCAGTGCAGCAACCTCACCCGCCAATCTATTTCGGCGGTTCTTCAGATGCTGCAATCGAATTTTCCGCCGGTATCACGGACAAGTATCTTACCTGGGGCGAGCCGCCGCAGCAGGTCGCTGAAAAAATTGCAAAGGTGCGCAAGGCTGCTGCAGCGCAGGGGAAAGACGTCACCTTCGGTATTAGGCTGCACTTCATCGTCCGCGAAACGGATGAGGAGGCCTGGGCTGCTGCGGACAGGTTGATTTCCAAGCTCTCCGACGAAACTATTGCCGCTGCGCAGGAAGTCTTTTCCAAGAATTCGGACTCCGTCGGCCAGGCGCGCATGGTTGCCCTTCACCAGGGGCGGCGCGACAGGCTTGAGGTTTCACCCAACCTGTGGGCAGGTATCGGTCTTGTGCGTTCCGGCGCGGGCACAGCGCTGGTCGGCTCCCCGCAGACCATCGCCGCGCGGCTGCGTGAATATCAGGAACTCGGAATCGATACCGTTATCGCCTCGGGTTACCCGCATCTGGAGGAGGCATACCGCGTTTCGGAACTGCTCTTCCCTGCAATTGGCCTTCCGGGTCCCAGAGGCCAGATCCGTTCATCCTTTGGTGAACATCAGGTCTTCGGTGGCGGTGGCCATGGCGGCAACGTAAAGACCGATTCCGGCTTTGCACCGCAGAAAGTCGCAGCGGGATCCAACGGATAATTCTTTTTCGCCAGAACCGTCGTCAACGGTGCGCAGCGCGTGCCGGAGGCGCTTATGGATGGAGTTTGCATGTGTACGACCTTGATCGTCCCGGGGCTCAACGGTTCACCAAACGGTCACTGGCAGGACCATTGGTTCAAGGATGATCCATCTGCAAAGCGGGTCGATCAGGATGACTGGCAGTGCCCTGTGCTGGCAGACTGGCTGTCTCGATTAGAAGCGGCTCTTGCCACTGTGGAAGAAGCTTACGTGGTGGCGCATAGTCTCGGCTGCGTGTTGATCGCAAATATGGCCCGTCGACCCCTTGCAGCAAAGATCAAGGCTGCGCTCATGGTGGCGCCTGCCTCGCTTGAGAAAGTGGAATTGCTGCATCCGTGTATCGTCAGGTTCGGCAGCTTTCCAACGCTGCATCTTCCCTTCCCGAGTCTCGTCGTCGGCAGCACCACCGATCCCTATATGGATGCCGATGAGGTGACGCAGACTGCGCGCTTGTGGGGCAGCGATCTGGTCAATCTGGGAGATGTCGGCCACCTGAATATTGCCAGCGGCTTTGGAAGGTGGCCGGAGGGATACTTGCTGCTGGATCAACTCCGGTCTTCAGGTGGGAACAGTGGCAGGGATGCCGTTATTCGCATTCCAGCAACCCGGATTCAGGAAGCATCTCCAAGGCTGGTTGTAGGTTAGAGCGTTATTGGTCGAGTAGAAAACGCTCGAACGTAATCAAGCCTCAAGCCGTGTTGACCGCCTTGTAGTCAACCTTCGTTGCCGCCGCGGCGCGCTTCACTGCTTCGATATCCCTATATTGGTGGGCGGGGTGCGTCTCAGGCAGATAGTTGCCGTTGCCGAAAAGCTTTTCGCGTAACGTGCCGGGCTTGTAGGTGGTTGGGTAGACGCCGCGCTTCTGAAGCTCTGGAACGATATAGCCGACGATATCTTCGAAACTATCCGGCGTGACCGCCGTTGGTGAATGAATTTGAAATGGATGTCATAATTTGCGCCTCAAACCGAAGCCATCATCCTGGCGTTGATCTCTAGCTTTTCTTCATAAGAAGTATAGAGTGCATCGGTTGTGGAATATTCAAATTCCTTATAAGCTTCTTTGTATGACCATTCAGGCGAAGTCCATTTAATGTTGAATGTCGGCTTAATGCTTTCGTCCGCGCCATTGATCGTCATTTCCGTTCCGTCGGCAAACGAAAGCTGAATAGCTTTTTCATCGGGTAGGTTGACTGTGATGTTGTCCTCAGAGCCAGCGAATGAAATGACGATGTTGCCGTCCTGCTTTGTTACCCTGACATCGTTCTTGCTGTAACCGGAAACCGCCATGGCAAAATCATCTGCGGCAAAAACCTTATCCTGCCCGTCGCCCCGGGCGAATTTGACAGTCGAGCCTGCGCGCACAAGCGTAATCTTGTCATTGCCGGTTCCGCCATTGGCCACTGAATCGCGGCCGATCTGGATATCGTCGTCGCCCTCTCCACCATTCAGAACTGCATGCCCGGCCTGATCGGAATGATCGGCGGTGCGATCGACCGCAATCAGTGTATCATTGCCCGCACCGCCATCGACATTGGAATATCCCAATGTCACGACGATATCATCGCCATTACCGGCATCCACCGAAGAATATCCGCTTGTCCTAACCTCGTCATTGCCATCCCCGGCATTGACGGTCATGTAGGAGTACCCGTAGACGTAGTCGTCACCCGCTCCTGAATCGACGGTGCCGTTGCTATATGTCGTCACATAATCGTCTCCGCTTCCGGAATCGATGACCGACCGTGCATATGCGCCGATACTATCGTTACCGCCACCGGTGAAAATCCTGGCATCGTTGAAGGCATCGATGGAGAGGTTGGGATCATCGCTCTCATCGTCATCCCGCGTATCGATCTGCGCCCCGTCGAATGGCGCATAGATATCTGTCGTGGAAGACGCGTGAACGAGTTCGATAATTCTATCCACCGCAGCCTGGTTACTCGCAGCATTGCGCGAATTCATGAAGAGCTGCATTGCGGCGCCGTTGGTGAATGAATTTGAAATGGATGTCATAAGATGCTCTCCAGACAGATTGTTTCGAGAGATTCTCCACGAAACCCTCACGTAATCTTGTATAAGTTGTATTTTAGAATCGTTACCAGTTCGTTAATGCGGGTTGTGCCATCATGTTGTCGAGTGCACATTACTATGTTTTCTGAAAGTATTTCACGCTATTAAATCTCAGTAAGGAATTACTTTACATGGTCTTAGTCACTTAATGCGGCTGCATTTATGAATTCCGTTGATAAAATCCATCCTATCAAATGATTGTGTAATTAATTTTTTCAACCTTGGGGTGGACTTTATGCGACGTCTGATATAGGTTCCATAAAGAAATTCAAAATTATACAATTAAATCTCTCTAAAATATTCCTCTAACTCAGTACATTTGAATTATATTATTTAATTCATATCGCCTGCAGAGGGCGTTGTTCAATTTTCGCGACATCAACTCGTTTACTGGTTGTGGCATTTCCTTTTTTTGGTTGGGGCTACCAAAACAACTTCCACGATTAAGTCGCGGTGTAAATATTGATCCCGCTGGAGAGTTTCACATTTTGAAATTCAGCCTCTTGTGTCGTGCTTCGCTTAAACGGCGCTAAGTTTGAAATGACGGATGAAGCATTAGTAAATTTGAAATTGCGTACCGCACAGCAGCATATCCAACAGATAGTCATAGACAATTTGAGAGAGAACGATGGCTCAGATAACTGGAACAAATTCTGCAGAAGTAATACCGGGTACGTCCGGATCGGATTTGATCTACGCATACAATGGCAATGACACCGTTAATGGCGGCGATGGCAACGATTATATCAATGGTGGCCGCGGTGACGATATTCTGAACGGTGGCATTGGTAACGATGTCTTCGAAGTTGGTGGTTACGGAAGCGATATCGGGTTGAACCCGGCGGGGGGCCTCCATAATGGCTGGGATACTTTCAACGGCGGGGAGGGTGAGGATACCATACGAATCTTATCCACGGCTGGCTATTTGTGGACTGAGATCCAGATCAAGTCGATGAGCAGCATTGAGGTGCTCGACAATGCGAATGATGGCCCCGGTTACGTCAATTTCGCTGGATCGATCAATTTCGATTCGATTAAAAAAATGAACAACATTACCGGCATTTTCGGCAGCGCCGGCAACGATACATTTTGGGGTGGCGGCTTAGGCGAAGTCGTTGAAGGCCGCGCCGGTAATGACACACTTTATGGATATGGTGGAGCGGATGTGCTCGATGGTGGAACGGGTACGAATACATTGATCGGTGGCGCAGGCGCCGATATCTACGACTTCAAGGATGAAGATGCGACGACCACCATTACCGACTTTTCGAGGGCCGATGGGGACAAGATACGCATCGCCAATACGATTGCCAATAATTTTTCCGATCTGACGATCACCAGCAACGGCGCATCGAGCAGTGTAACTGTGGGTGGCCTGGAAATAATCGTTAATGGTAGCCAGGCACTAACAGCCTCAGATTTTGTCTGGGCGGACGATGGCGGTGATTCGGGTGGCGATGACGATGGCGCGGGTGGCGTATCATACGAGTACATACATGGCGGCAACGGTGATGACTATTTGGTTGGCACCGATGGAGCTGACTTTATAATGGGCTACGATGGCAACGACATCATTATTGCCGGGGATGACACTGACAAGCTTTTCGGCGGCAATGGAGACGACTTTATCGACGGCGGAAGAGGCTTGGACGAAATCACCGGGGGCCTGGGCGCGGACACATTTTATTTCGGTGGTGCGGGGGCGGCGCCTACAATAAAGGACTACTCTGCCGCCGATGGCGACAAGATTGTCATCTCATCGAAAATTGCTGACGAGTTCTCTGACCTTGAAATCTCACAGACCGAGGTCACAACCGGTCGAATCCGCGTCGGTGGTTTTGATATCTATGTCGAAAATAACCCTACGCTGGATGCCAGCAATTTTGCTTTCTATGATGTTCAACACAGTGCAACGGGCCAAACGATCACCGGCAGCGCTAAAGTTGATAGTCTCTATGGTGGTGATGGCGACGACGATCTTTACGGTGGCGATGGCATCGATTACCTTTATGGCGGTGCGGGCAACGATTTTCTGGACGGTGGTGTCGGCGCTGCCGGAGCGCCCGACAGCTATCATCAGTTGACTGGTGGAACAGGTGCAGATGTCTTTTACTTCAGCGACCCCGCAGGGACACATATAATTCGGGATTTTTCTCGTTCTGAAGGCGACAAGATACGGATCGATGGTGCGATTGCCGGTGACTTTTCTGAACTGACCGTCACTGTAGGAGGCAGTATCACCACCATCGAGGCAGGTGAGTTGAGTATCTCTCTCTTTCCCGGAATTGGGACACTTGTAGCATCGGATTTCGAGTTCTCCGGTGCAGGGATTGGGGACGAAGCTTCCAACCAGATCACCGGTGGCGAGGGACAAGATAAACTCTATGGTCGAGGGGGCAATGATACCCTGTATGGAGCAGGTGGCAACGACAACCTCAAGGGTGAGGATGGCGATGATTTCCTTTACGGGGAAAGCGGTGACGATGAACTTCGTGGTGGTGACGGTAACGACTATCTTTTCGGCGGTGGCGGGACCGATCAGCTCATCGGCGATGCAGGTAACGATTTTCTGGACCCGGGTATCGATATCGCTGGGACCCACGGGTTACATCGGTTGAGTGGCGGAACAGGTGCAGACGTCTTTTACTTCAGCGACCCCGCAGGGCGAAATCTCATCTTAGATTTTTCTCGTTCTGATGGCGACAAGATCCGGATCGACAGTGCGATTGCCGATGACTTCTCTGACCTGACCTTCAGTCAAAAAGGGACCATGATGAACATCTATGCAGATGACCTGAGTGTAATCCTTTGGCCGGGAATTGGCCCCCTCGTTGCATCGGACTTCGAATTCGTCTGAGAACAACAGATACCGCCAGGATAATCTTCTGGCGGTATCCATTTGTCGGTCGACCGTCGTGCCGTGATGAATTCGCCAGGCCCAGCTTAGGCTCGCGCCTTTCCATGAGGTCATTGGCACCAGGATTTGTTGACTTCTAAAAAAGAACGAATGCTCGTCCGCAACTGCCGTATTCCCAGGCCTTCTTTAGTGATTGATCATGTCAGTGAGGCTACAGTTTTTGTCAGTGTTTTTTCAGTTTTGTAGCAAAACCTTCATAAGCCGGACGGGGTGCCAGCAATGCTGCAGTCACAGGTGTCCAGACAGGTCCTCAGCTCTCGGCGCCGTTCCAAACAGCCTCCTGAAGATGGTTCTGCACGCTTGGTGAAGCCCCGTCTATCAAACGCATCAACATCCTCGTCATGATCTCGCCAGCTGCCGTCACATCTTCGCAGACGGCGGGAAAGCGCGGTCTCAGCTTTTCGAAAAGCGAGGTGGTCTGTTTCGCTATGATCAGGATGTCGCTTTGCGGGGTCATTCCGTGGTCGGAGACCACTGCTGCGGCGACGATTGCCGATGTTTCTCCGGGGCAGACGATGCCATCGCACCATTTGCCGGATGAGGCGAAGCGGTTTCTTAAATAGGCCTCGAGTTCATCCGCAGGGGTATCGAGGCTGACGCCATCGCAGAGATCGAGTTCGATTTCCAGCTTCTGTGCCTCGTCTTCTATCCCGGCCAGAATGAAACGCTGAAACATGAACTGCTGCGGCGGCATGATGACTGCGACTTTGCGGCGGCCTGCTCGAGCCATTGCGCGGATGGCGTGACGTGCGAATTCCTCATTGTCGAAATCAAACCAGGCGTGCCCGGGAATTTCGGTCCTGCCGTGACAGACGAACGGATATCCTGCCTCCATCAGCAGTTTCACCCGTTTGTCATCCGGGCGCGTGCGGGTGAAAAGCAATCCGTCGGCAGCGCCGCTGTGAATGATCTGCTGAAACGGCGCCAGATTATCTTCGTCACCATACATCGGCAGCACGTTGATCTGATAGGGTGTATCTTTCGTCGCCTTGGAGATGCCCGATATCCACGAGGGGCCGAAGCCGAGTATCTCGTCATGCCGGTAAACCAATGCGGCAATCACGTGCGTTCGGCCTGTGCGAAGGCCGAGACCTGCGCGATTGGGTGTATATCCAAGCTCTGATGCCAATGCATTGACCCTTGCGCGCGTGGCATCGGAAATGCGGACATCGCCTCTTAGAGCCCGCGACGCTGCGCCGACGGAAACACCGGCCTTGTCAGCAAGCATGCGCAAAGTGGGTCGTAACTTACGGTGCCTCATAGAGCTGACCGCCCCGGATCGTTCTGAAGAGAAGAGGCGCGCAACTGTAGTTCTCCCGACATTTTTTCTCCGGATGAAAGTACCGTCATTGCCGCATCGTTCCCCAGCGCGGGACGATTTACGACATCGGGTGGATGACTGACTGGCTCGACGCAAAAGACATCGCGATTGTCTGGTGAATATAAATGTACGAACCGCGCCAATGCGCCACGCGCAGTCAACATCAGCGAAAGATGTCGCGACGGCCAAATGATCTGCGCGGTGCCGGATGGCCAGCCGGCAAAGCATGCATCGAAATGGCCAAGATCCTTCAGCGGCCGTGATGCATCAAGATAAGGCGCGGCGTGATGGCCGAGTACCGGTGTCGGAAGCCCGGTGTCGTCCTGCTCGTAATGGCCGGGAGCCGGTAATTTCAGCAGGGTATCGGCGGTGCGGGGGAACCAAGGGTGAAGACCCATGCCGAATGGCATTTCCACGTCCCCCTCGTTTTCGATCTCAAGCTCGATAGATAGAGTGGACCCGGCAATGGATATCCGCTGCGTGATGGAAAACCGCCAAGGGTAATCAGCCTCATTTATCCGGCAGTGCAGCGTCACGCTGGTAGCATCTTGCTCCAATACGTCCCAAACCCGCTCTCGCGCCAGACCGTGACATGCCACATTGGACGCTGGCCGATTCATAGGAAATGAAATGTCTCGTCCATTGAAATTGAAACGACCTCCCTTGATGCGGTTTGCGAAGGGCGCCATCACGAAGCAGCCGCCGTTAAGGCCTGCTTCCGGCTTTTCGAGCGGGGCGAAAATCGGCTCCCATCGACCTTCATCACGCCGCGCATCTGCCGAAAGGATGGTTGCTCCATAATGGGGAGACAGGGTTACCCGCCATTCATCGGATCGCAGTTCAATGACCATCCCCAAACCCTTCGTTACTAGAATGTGTTGCTGCGGTCACTGCTTCCGGGAAGGCATGCCGTCTTGGTCGAGAGAACGTTTCGATTGCCATATCTCCATCAATTGCGCAGGCTTTCGAATTATAAGTCATATGATGAGTTTGTCACTATCCAAGCAGATAATCTATTTTAAGGAGTTTATCTAATTTAGAAAAGGCTTGTAAATCCAAGTCTTCATACTCATTCCGATGACATTCGGCTAAAATCCCCATCCAGTTTTCAAGATATCATATAAATGGCTTGATCAACTTGGTAAAACGTTTTAACTTATCTTATGAGTGAGGAGCAGCGTGCCTGTAGAGCAGGCCGTGCGTGGTTGTTGGAGGAATTTATGTTGAGAAAAGAATTTCGCAGAGTGCTCGTAGGCGGTGTGGCTTTATGCTTGTTGGCGACGGGCGCGCAGGCGGAGACGATCAAGGTTTGGTCGCGCCAGACGGATGAATCCATCAGCGTTCTGAAGGCGCTTACGGACGCGTTCACTGCCGATACCGGAATTCAGGTCGAGACATTCAATACCGGTATCGATTTCGAGCAGCGTCTGGCGCGCGCGGCTGCCGGTCGCAGCCTCCCGGACGTGGTCATCAATGACACCACAGCTTTGGGCCAGATGCGGCAGATGAATATTCTGCAGCCGGTGGACCCCGCCAAGATCACGGGAAGCAATGACGTCACCCAATCTGCCTGGGATGGCTCCAAGGCAAATGACGGAAAATTCTACTCCGTTCCGATCTCGGCTCAGTCCTTCGCCATGTTCATCCGTAAGGACTGGCGTGAAAAGTTGGGGCTACCGCAGCCAAAGACCTGGGAAGATGTTCGCCAGCTCGCCGAAGCCTTCACCAAGAAGGACCCGGACGGCAACGGAAAAGACGATACGTTCGGCATGGCGATACCGGGCTCCACCACGCGTGGTTATGCAAGCTGGTTCATCAGCAGCTTCATCTGGCAGGCCGGTGGCGATTTCGTAAAGCAGATGCCGGACGGTTTCGTGCCGACGCTCGACACGCCTCAAGCCGCAGCTGCACTGACTTACGTGCGTGGTATGGTGTGCGACAAGCTTAGCCAACCGGGTGCGATTAATGCAACAACGGGCGATACTTTGCCAACCTTCCGGTCTGGTCAGACGGGCATCTTCATCTCCGGCCCCTATCACATCCCGCAGCTTGATGCGGAGCCCGGCAAGGACAAGGTGGAAGTGGTTATGATGCCCGCAGGTCCCGGCGGAATAGCTTCGCTTTCGGAAGGCACGAGCGCGTATCTAACCAAAGCCGCAGGCCAGCATGAAGGTCCGGTGAAATTCCTGGAATTTCTGATCTCCCCGAAGGGGCAGGAAATCGCGATGGCGCAAGGCACGGGCCGCACGCCGATTGTGCGCTTGCCCGTCAATTCCAAGGTTGATGTCAACGCCATCCGTAACGATCCACGCTGGCTGGTCTTCAAGGAAACATTCGACAAATACGGCCACTACATGCCTGCGATCCCGAACTGGACTGCCGTTCGCATGATAACGGGCGAGGGGTTCAACAAGATCATTTCTCAATGCGATGCGGATGTGGGCGCAGAGCTGAAAACCCTTAACGGCCAAGTGGCTGATGAGCTGCGCTCGCAGGAAGTCCTGTCGCCATCGGCGAAGTAACGGGCGGCTGTTGCGCCAGTCTGTCTCGAGGACGTGTCGTTCCACATCTGAGGTGTAAAGATGTCTATCCAAGATCAGGCGGGAGAATCCGTTCCCGCCAGCTCGACGAGTGCGTTTCGTGCCAAGCGACTTAGAGGTCGCGTGATGACCGAACTCGTGCCGTGGCTCTTTCTGGCGCCAGCCCTGATCATCTTCTCATGGTTCAAATTCTATCCGATGATCTCAGGCTTCATGATGTCGTTTTACGACGTGCAGTTCTATGACGAGAGCAAGTGGGTGGGTCTTGCCAACTTCTATCGCGCGTTTGAAGACCCTGAACTTCGCAGGGCCATCGGCCACACGACGATCTATGTCATTGTCGCGACCCTCTCGGCCTCGATCGTTGCCTTTGCCATGGCGCTTCTGCTCGAGGGCCCCGCACGCCATCTGCACTTCATCAGAACCGTCGTGTTCCTACCCGCAATTACCAGTGTGGCCATCATCGCCGAAATATGGCGGATCATCTTCAACTCTGCACCTTACGGTATCGTCAACACGCTGCTTTCATTCGTCGGGATTGAACCGCAAGGCTTCCTGACCGATCCCAATCAGGCACTATCTGTCCTCATTCTCATGAGTATCTGGAAGAGTGCGCCTTATGACATGGTGATCTTCATCGCGGGCCTCGCAACCATCAATCGTGAGCTTTACGATGCTGCCGATGTCGATGGGGCAAGCCCGCTGCGCAAGCTTTGGCACGTCACGCTGCCGGGTATCATCCCATCGATCTCGGTGGTGATCATGCTGTCCTTCATCCGGGGTTTCAGAATTTTCGCGGAAGTCTATTCCACGACCGGTGGCGGGCCCGCAGGCTCCACCTCCACCATCATGACGCACATTTACAAGGTGGGCTTCGAAGAGCTGAATTATGGCTATGCCTCAGCCGTTTCCTTCCTGCTGCTTCTCTTCACAATGGCGCTCACGCTGGTCCACATGAAAATCAAGTCGAAGATCGCGAGGTAAGGAAGCCATGATGAAACCTTCCCTGCTTGCCGGATTGATCCGCATTTTCCTTTACGTCCTGATCGTCGTCATCTTCGTTGGACCGTTCTGGGGCACCCTGGTAACGGCATTCAGCGGCGTCAGCCTGAAGCCCGGCGAGTTGATGCTTATCCCGCAACAGCCGACCCTGGAGAACTTCAGGATCGCGATCTTCGATATGAAGGTCTGGCGCTATCTTTCGAATTCAATCATCGTCGTGGCTGTCGGTACCGTTCTTCAGGTAGTGGTCAGTTCGCTCGCGGCGTATGCGCTTGCCCGCAAGAAGTTCCGGGGAATGGCGGTGGTAAGCCTGCTCATTCTCTGCACGCTGATGCTGCCGGAAGAAGTGATCGCTATTCCGCTCTATCTCGTCATGCAGAAGGAGCTGCCGATCATCAACGCGTCTATTTACGATACGCATCTGGCGATGATCCTGCCCGTCGTTGGCTGGGCATTCTCCATTTTCATGCTGACCGAATTCATGCGCGCCATCCCCATGGAGCTTGAAGAGGCGGCAAGAATTGACGGCGCCAATGAGCTTCAGGTCTTCTTTCATGTGATCCTGCCGCTTGTTCGACCCGCACTCGGCACGGTCGTCATTTTCGGCTTCATCATGATCTGGGATCAGTATCTGCTACCGCTCATCGTGGTGAATGACAAGGATCTGATGACACTACCGGTCATGCTTGCTTCCTTGCGTGTCGATGACACGATCACGCCGAATATTCTGACGGCGGCAACGCTTGTCGCCATGGCACCCAGCATCATCGTTTACCTGCTGCTTCAGCGGCAATTCAATCGCGGCGTCATGTCTGGCGCGGTGAAGGGTTAATCGCGCCAGACCAATCGGAGGATTTTTCATGGGAGCTGTTTCTCTCAAACATGTGTCGAAATCGTTCGGCGCCGTCGAGATCATCAAGAATGTCTCAGTGGATATTGAGGAGGGCGAGTTTTGCGTCCTGATCGGGCCAAGCGGTTCCGGTAAATCCACTCTTCTTCGCATCATTGCCGGACTTGAGCCGGCAAGCGGTGGCAGCGTTCATATCGGTGGACGCGATGTAACCGATCTGCCGCCGAAGCAGCGCGATATCGCGATGGTGTTCCAGAGCTACGCGCTTTACCCGCAAATGACCGTGCGGGAGAATATGAGCTTCGCTCTGCGCCTCGCAAAGCGCCCGAAGGACGAGATCGTCAGGAAGACGAACGAGGTCGCGCAGATTCTCGGTCTCGAAAATCTGCTGGATCGTCTACCGAAGGAGCTTTCCGGCGGCCAGCGTCAGCGCGTTGCCATGGGGCGCGCAATCGTCCGCAATCCTTCGGTGTTCCTGTTTGACGAGCCTCTTTCCAACCTCGATGCGAAACTGAGAAATCAGGTTCGCGGTGAAATTCGCGATCTTCACCGGCGCTGGAAGACGACCTCTGTCTACGTGACGCATGATCAGGTCGAAGCGATGACGATGGGCCAGAAGATCGTTGTTTTGCGTGATGGTCGTGTAGAGCAGGCGGGCACGCCGCTTGAACTTTACGACTCTCCCAAGAGCCTCTTCGTCGCAGGCTTCATCGGCACACCCGCAATCAACGTCGTCAGCGCCCGGCTGACGGGCGATCATAAGTCCGCATCGCTTGCAGGCAGCCAAATTCAGGTGCCTGTGTCTGGAAACTATGCAGACATGACACCGGAAGCGGTTTTCATTGGCATCAGGCCTGAGCACTTCGAGTTCGTCTCGTCCGAGACGATTGGCTCGATCCCCGGAACCGTTCACGCGGTGGAAACAACGGGATCGGACACTGTCGTCATCTGCGATACGCCCGTTGGCCAAATCTCTGCCGCCTCCAAGACCCGAACGAACCTTCAGATCGGTGAGACTATTGCCTTGAAAGCGGACAGCCAAAAGGCTCTTCTGTTCGATACCCAGAGCCAGCTTCGTCTGGCTCCGGTCCATTGATGGTTCGACCAGGAGCAGAGATGCCTAACGCACACCCAGGCAGTTTTCCGGTCTACAGAGCCGAAAGGTTTGGTGAGGTCATCTGCACCCTCGGCGAGTCCCCGGTGTGGGACCCGTCGAGCGACACGGTCACGTGGGTCGATAGCGCCCGTTCCCGAGTTCACCAGATCCATATTGCTTCCGGAGCGGTGAAGGCCTTCGAATTTCCATTATCCATCAGCGCTATCGCCCAGACATCCGAAGGGCAATTCGTCGCGTCGACAAGCCGGGGATTTGCCACCATCACCATTCAAGAGGATGACGCACGGATATCCTTTGGCATCGGCCCGCATCTAGCCACCGGATGGCGCATGAATGATGGTGCGTGCGACCGGCAGGGACGTTACTGGTCAGGCTCCATGGCGCCCGACACGTCAGCACCCGATGGATGGGCAACGATGTTCAGTCTCGAAGGGCCGCGCGGAGTCATGGAGCGTGGAGGACGATACCGGACCCAGAATGGACTGGCCTGGAGTTCCAGCGGTCGCACGATGTATGTCTCGGACTCGCATCGTACAAATCCACACGTCATGGCCTATGATTTCGACTGCGATAGCGGTGAGGTGTCCAATGGAAGGTTGTTTGCCGACCAAACGGGCCTGCTCGGCGGACGCCCGGATGGCGCTGCCATGGATGCCGATGACTGCTACTGGATCGCCGCTTCCGATACTGGCCGGTTGTTACGCCTAACACCAGAAGGCAAAGTCGATGCCGCTATCGAACTGGATGTGCCCAATCCGACAAATCTGTGCTTCCTCGGCCCGAACCTCGATACAGTGTTCATCACGACGCTGAAACCGGGCGGAACCGGACCCGGCGGCAATATCTACATCGCGAAAATTCCCTATCAAGGTCAGATCGCGCCTCTGTTTGCAGGGGCTTCCCAGCTTGAATTTCCCAACACAGAACTCGGTTTGCGCCTGCCAGACGACATCTGCGTAAATCCAAAGCCAGCGGAGTAAAGACATGTATCTCGGCACCCAGATTCCCGCCCGTCACGATGACGACTATCGCATCATGAAACAGCTTGGCGTCAACAACATCTCCGCCACGCCCTCCGACGACTGGACGACATGGGACCGTCCGCTCCTCGAAGCCTTCAGAGAAAAAATCGAGAGCTTCGGGCTCATCCTCGACATGACACAATTGCCGATGCCGTCCACTCGCGTAGACCGTGACGTGCCCTGCAAAGACATCATGTTGGCAGGTCCCGACCGCGACAAGCAGATCGACGGAATTTGCAAATTGATCGAAAACTGCGCGGCGGTGGGTATCCCCTCGGTCCGTTACAATTTCAACTACATCGGCATTCCCCGGACGCCGATGGAGCCGGGGCGCGGCGGCTATATGTCTGAGGCGTTCAGGCTTGATCTCGCAAATCCCGACGAGGCTGCACCCATCGGCGTCGGAAGCCTTGACGAGGATACGATCTGGGAGCGCGTCGATTACTTTCTCGCACGGGTCGTTCCTGTCGCCGAGGCCAACAACATCCGGCTGGCCTGCCATCCGCACGATCCAGCCACGCCGCCCGGCTACATGGGCGTCACCCGCGTACTCGGCTCCGTAGAAGGCATGAAGCGCTTCGTCCAGATGCATGAAAGCCCGGTACACGGATTGAACTTCTGCATCGGAACACTCGGGGAAATGGTTGAAGACGTGGCCGAAGTGCCAGCGATTACCCGCTGGTTCGGTGAGCGCGGGAAGTTGATGAATATTCACTTCCGCAACATTTTTGGCAAGCGCTACTCCTTCCGGGAAAGCTTCCCGGAAGAGGGCGATATCGACATGCCTGCCGTGATCGATGCCCTTCGCGATACGAATTACCAATATATGGTGATGCCGGATCACGCGCCGACACTCTCTGGCGAAAACCAGCAACAGGTCGCCTTCGCATTTTGCTACGGCTACATCGCTGCACTTTTGCAAACCCGTAGCTGACCCGACCTCACCCGGCTTTAGCCTCAACGCATATTGATTAGGTGACGAATGTCATTTGAAACCAAGAAGACGATTGCCCCGCGTGCGGACACAATCACCGACGAATTGAACCAGCTTTTTCTGGCGCATGAAGGTCCGCTGCATATCACTCTTGCACCCGGTATCCATCGCTGTGGCGGCCTGAAGCTGCGTTCTGACCTTATGCTCGAATTGCAGGACGGGGCTGAGCTGCACTTTATTCCCGACTATGATGTCTATGCCGAAACAACCGTTGCCATCGTCGCCGAAGAGAGCGATCGCGCGATGATGACGGCTGTTGGGGCGCAAAATATTCGATTGGTGGGGAAGGGCCGTATCTTCTGCGAAGGGTCGACGGCTTACATTCAGGGCGAGGACGCAGAGATGGGCACGCTGGTTGCCAACCGGCACCGGCCCAGAATCCTCGTTCTAGACACTTGCCGCGATATCGTCATCGACGGCCTGCAAATCCATGACTCGCCAATGTGGACGATGCATTTTGCCGATTGCGAGAATATCACCGTTCGCAATGTAGAGGTCGATAACAACCGGCGCATGCCCAACACCGATGGGATCGTCATCGACGGCTGCCGGAATGTTGAAATCGTGGACAGCACTTTCCGCACTGCCGACGACGGGATCGTGCTTAAAACCACCCGCCGTCAGGACGGAAGCGTGACAGGCGCATGTGAAAACATAAACGTGAAAAACTGCATTATCGAAAGCCGCTCCTGCGCGCTCAAAATCGGCACTGAAAGCTTTTCAGCCTTCCGCAATATTGCATTTGAAGATGTTCGGATCGAAAAATCGAACCGCGGACTTGGCATCTTCTCACGCGATGGCGGCATCGTTGAAAACGTGCGTTTCAAGCGCATCTCCGTAGACTGCCACGAAACCCCGGCAGGCTTTTGGGGATCCGGAGAAGCAATCACGATCACCGTCCTCGACAGGCGTCCGGAAGAATTCCCGGCCGGCCGGGTGAGTAATGTCCTTGTCGAAGACGTATCCGGGCGCATGGAAGGCGCAATCAATCTCGTTGCCGAGCATGAAGGTGACATCGCCAACATCACATTGCGCAACATCGTCATCGACCAACAGCCGGGGCCCCTCGGCACAGGCCTAAGCTACGACATCCGCCCAACAATAGACGACCGCTTCGACCGCTTCCCAATCGGAGACAAGAGCGCTGGGCGCGTGAACGCATGGCGGTATGGGCCGGATGGGAAAATCCTAGGCTTAATTCCGTATGAGACGGGCTTTCCTGGCGTTTTCGCAAAAGGGGTCTCGGGTCTCGAAATCGAAAATGTCACAGTTTCCCGACCTGAAGCCTTACCGGCTGGCTGGTGCACTGACACTATTGCTCAGCTTCCAGCAGATAGGCGTCGTTAGAAATTGTACGGGCATGCGGGTCGCGCAGGCCGATTTCTCCGCAAGGCAAATTGTTTATGCCTATGAAAAGGCGCGCAAGTTTTCGGCCACTGCGCGCCTTACATTTGCGGTGCGGGCTGAATTCTGCTGCTACGGACCGGAGGCAAATGAAATGGAGACCTGCTGCTCTCTCCTCCAGATACATTCGCACCTTATGTGATCGAGCCAAAGATTTTTTCCTTTCGCTCTCAAACGTGGAATGAACAACCTTTATTACTCTATAGAAAAAGTAGATTTTGGGCGATCGGATCAAGAGGTCGTCATGTATAGTCTCAGTCTGCTGGACAAAAGTCCCGTCGCTTCAGGTGAAAACGCAGCCAGCGCTTTTCGCGATACCGTGAACCTTGCTAGGCGAGCTGAGGAACTGGGTTACAAACGCTTTTGGGTCGCGGAGCATCATAATTCGCAGGATGTCGCAAGCTCTGCGCCGGAGGCGCTGGTGGCTTGGATTTTGGCCAAGACGTCTCGTATTCGCGTTGGCTCCGGCGGGGTGATGCTGCAGCACTATAGTTCCTACAAGGTGGCGGAAGTGTTCAACGTTCTGTCGTCGCTGGCACCGGGGCGTGTAGATCTGGGGGTGGGGAAGACCCCGGGCGGGTTACCCCTTGCAACGTCTGCGTTGCAACAGGCTTATGATCCGGCGCTAAAGCCCGATTTCGAGACGGCATTTGGGGAGCTCGATGTCTTTCTCTCCGGTGCAGCACCTGCAAAACATGCCTTGGCGGGCCTTGAGGCAACGCCTCTTCCGCCGGTGAGGGCGGAGAAATTTTTGCTGGGTGCCAGCCCTGAGAGCGCCCGGCTCGCTGCCTCCAAGGGCTGGAATTTCGTTTTCGCCGGGCATTTAAACGGCGATCCGGACGTGTTGCGCAGCAGCCTCGATACGTTCCGCGCTGAAAGTGGCGGCAAGGCGGCTGTTCTGGCGCTCTCTGCCTTTGCTGCGAATGATCCCGCCCATGCTGCATCACTGGTTGCGGAGCAGCGCATTTTCCGGGTGTTTCTCAGCAATGGCAAGGCTTTCAACCTCGGCAAGCGCGAGCAGGCGGAGGAATTTGCCCGGCAGGCCGGGGACACGGATTACCGCATCGAGGAGCGCAAGCCGAACGTGCTGCATGGCACGGCGCAAGACATTCACGCGGCGCTTCGCCGGTTGTCGAATGATCACGGCATCGAAGAATTCATCATAGAGCCGCCGCATGTCGGCGCAGATCAACGGCTGTCTTCAATAGAGCTGCTGGCGACACATCGCCTTTCCGCAGCGGCCTGAGAGATTAGGGAGTCCAGATAGATGACCAGAAAGAAAATCAATTTCGGCGTAATGCTCCATGGCCCCGGCGGGCATATGAATGCGTGGCGGCACCCGAAGAGCCCGGTGGATGCGAGCGTCAACCTCGAGTTTTTCAAGAAGACGATCCTCAAGGCGGAAGCGGCTGGCTTTGCCTTCGCCTTCGTGGCGGATGGGCTTTACATCAATGAAAAATCCATCCCCCACTTCCTCAACCGCTTCGAGCCTCTGACCATCCTGTCGGCACTTGCTGCAGTTACGTCCAGAATCGGATTGGCGGGAACAGTATCGACTTCCTATAGCGACCCCTTCACGGTGGCGCGTCAGTTCGCCTCGCTCGATCAGATCAGCGGCGGCAGGGCGGGATGGAACGCGGTGACGACGCCGCTTGAGGGAACGGCCAGGAATTACAGCCGCACGCATCCTGAACATGCGCTGCGCTATGAGATCGCCGACGAATATCTCGAGGTCGTCAAAGGACTTTGGGACAGCTGGGATGACGATGCTTTCGTGCGCAACCGCGAAACCGGCCAGTTCTTCGACAAGACGAAACTGCACACGCTCGGCCACAAGGGCCGGTTCTTCTCCGTGGAAGGGCCGTTGAACATTCAGCGCTCCGCGCAAGGGCAGCCGGTGCTTTTCCAGGCCGGCTCCTCGGATGCCGGTATCGGGCTTGCAGGCAAACATGCGGACGCCGTGTTCACCAACTCCGTTTCGCTGGAAGAAAACCAGACCTTCCTCAAACGAGTGAAGCAGAGCGCCGTGGCGCAGGGGCGCTCCGCATCAGATGTGAAAATCTTCCCCGGTATTGGCCCAATCGTTGCCGAAACGCAGGAGGAGGCGGAAGAGAAATACAACATCATCCGCAATCTCATCACCATCGACGATGCGCTTGCCTATCTCGGTCGCTTTTTCGATCATCATGATTTCAGCGTTTATCCGCTGGACGAGCCTTTCCCTGAACTGGGCGATATCGGCAAGAACAGCTTCCGCTCCACGACCGACCGCATCAAGCAGCGGGCGAAGGAGAAGAACCAGACCCTGCGCGAAGCAGCGCTGGATGCTGCCACACCGCGAGAAGGCTTTATCGGTACGCCGGACAAGGTGGCGGACGAGATCATTCGCTGGGTGGAGCATGATGCCGCAGATGGCTTCATTCTCGGGTTCCCGGTGGTTGCGGAAGGTCTGGATGATTTCATCCGGCTGGTGCTTCCGGTTCTCCAGCGGCGTGGATATTTCGAGCCAGATCTGGAAGGGCGCACGCTGCGCGACCATCTTGGGCTGCCTTACAAGGAAAGTGTCTATGCGAGTGCTCAGAGTGAAGCAGGCAGGGCCATTGCCTGATCACGCATAGTCCCCGCTTCGACTGAAATTAAAAACATGCGCGGTGACGTTATCGCCGCGCAGGAGGCCAAAACCATGAATATCCGCATCGACGGCGCGCGTCATAGTGACGACGCCGAACGGGGAATCCTTGCCTTCATAGAGGAGAGCATCGCCTTTCGCCGCGATCTCCATAGGCACCCGGAATTATCGCTGAAGGAGAAGCGGACCTCCGGCCTCGTCGCGCGCTACCTGCTATCCTACGGCTACGAGGTGACGGAAGGCGTTGGCGGGCATGGTGTCGTTGCCACGCTGAAGCGCGGCAATGGTGACAAGCGCATCGGCATTAGGGCCGATATCGATGCCTTGCCGATCATCGAGGAAACAGGCCTTGCCTATGCCAGCGAAAACCATGGCGTCATGCATGCCTGCGGGCATGATGGACACACGACGATCCTGCTGACGGCAGCGCGGTATCTTGCCGAACATTCCAATTTCTCCGGAACTCTTACGTTGATCTTTCAGCCTGCCGAGGAAATCGGTGCAGGTGCGCGGACCATGATCAAGGATGGATTGTTCGAACGCTTTCCCGTCGATGCGGTTTTCGGTCTGCACAATTGGCCGGGTGTCAGTGCCGGACATTTCGGCTTCGTGGAAGGTCCGGCCATGGCTTCCGTCGACAAGGCGACGGTTCGGATCGTGGGCAAGGGTGGGCACGGCGCCGAACCGCACCAGACGGTGGATCCGGTGCTGGCATCCGCCGGTTTCATCACTTCACTCCAGAGCATCGTTTCGCGCAATGTCGATCCACGGGACATGGCCGTACTGACGGTCGGTTCCATCCATGGCGGCACCGCTTCGAATGTCATTCCGGAAAGCGTGGAGTTGAAACTCACCGCCCGCGCATTCACGCAAAGCATCCGGGAAACCATCGAGGCTCGGCTGATCGCCTTGGCGAAGGCGCAGGCGGAAAGCTACGGCGCGCGGGCCGATGTGGATTACCACCATGGCTTTCCGCCAGTCATCAATCATGCACCACAGACCGCTTTTGCCCGCGACGTGGCACATCGTCACTTTCCCGCAGGACAGATCGAAGAGAGTTTCCAGCCCCGCACGGCAAGCGAAGACTTCGCCTTCATGCTTCAGGAGCGGCCCGGCTCCTATCTCTTTGTCGGGAATGGCGAAAGCGCACCTCTTCACAGCCCGCATTACGATTTCAACGATGCCATCATCGCGCCTGCCGCCCGCTTCTGGGTACGGCTGGCGGAAGCCTATCTTTCCTGAGCGAGGCGAACACGCACATGAGCGACAGATTTCTCTATACCTCGATCCTCGATCCGCTGGCACAGCCGCTTCTGGACGAATTGTTGTTCGAATATGACAGCCGCTACGGCACTTTCTTCAGCGCCGCCGGCGCAAAGGAAGAGATGAACAAATACCCGCCCGAGGCCTTTAGCCCGCCCTATGGCAACTTCGTGCTGTTGCTGAGAGATGGTCAGGCAATCGGCGGCGGCGCTTTCATGCGTTACGACGATGACACGGCTGAATTCAAACGGGTTTGGACGCACTCTTCCTATCGCAGACAGGGCTTGGCGAAGAAGGTTCTGATTGAGCTTGAGCGTCAGGCCGCGCGGCAGGGTTACTCCCGCATCTATCTGACGACCGGTTTCCGCCAGCCGGAAGCAGTCGGGCTCTATCTTTCGAACGGTTACACCGCGCTGTTCGACAGGACAGTCGATCCTGAAACGATCAAGTCGTTGCCCTTCGAAAAGTGGCTGTCTGTGCCAGCATCTGCGGCAATCGAGAGCGTCTCGTCGGCAAACAATACCCATTCCCAACTTTCCGTCAGCCGATAAGGGCCAGAGCGATGACAATAGCGTCAGATTTTCCGCATGCGCTTGGCAATGAGCAGAAAACGCAGGTCGTAAAGGGCGACTATTCGCACCTGAAGATCGTTCCGGCGCGTTATCCCCTGCGCACGGCGGGCACGATCTTTTCGATCCTGCTGATTGCTGGCGTTCTGCATTCGGTCTTCGGCAATCCCCGTTGGGGCTGGGATGTATTTGCGCAGTGGTTCTTCGCGGAACCCGTTCTCGTCGGCCTCGGCAGAACCCTGCTTCTGACCGCATTGGGCGGTGCGCTCGGATTCATCTTCGGCACACTGCTGGCCTTGGCGCGGGTTTCCGGTTCGCCGCTACTTGCGGCGGTATCGTGGACCTATATCTGGATTTTCCGCTCGATCCCTCTCATCGTGCTGCTGTTGATCCTCAATAATCTCGGCTATCTCTACGAGACCGTAACGGTTGGCGTTCCTTACACCGGCATCAATTTCTTCAGCTGGAACACGACACAGCTTATCACGCCCTTTGCGGCGGCGGTGCTGGGGCTGACGCTGAACCAGGCCGCGTTCGCCTCGGAAATCATTCGTGGCGGCATTCTTTCGGTCGATCAGGGGCAGTTGGAGGCGGCCTCTGCGCTGGGCTTACCGAAAGGTCGTCAGGCACGGCGCATCATTCTTCCGCAGGCCATGCGCTCCATTCTGCCAACGGCGTTCAACGACATAATCGGTCTCGCCAAAGGCACCTCTCAGGTTTACATCCTCGCGCTGCCCGAGTTGTTCTACACCATCCAGATCATCTACCGCCGGAATCTGGAAGTCATTCCGCTGCTGATGGTCGCTACCGTCTGGTATCTCATCATCCTCACGGTTCTGTCGATCATCCAGCACTATATCGAACGGCATTTTTCCCGCGGCGCGTTGCGCAATCCACCACCCTCCTTCTTCACGACGCTTTATCGGACCTTCGTTCCGCGCAAGGCTGTTGTCGCTGTGAATGAAGAGCCGTTGGCTGCGCCGGTCCGGGCGGTTCATGCCACCCCGTCGGTCCGTCAAAAGGGTTTCCAGCTCGGCAATCGCGGCGGCAATGTCACCATCCATGGCGTGTCCAAATCCTTCGGCTCGCTGAAGGTGCTGGATGACATTACTCTTAGCGTGCCCGCCGCAAGCGTCACGACAATTCTCGGTCAATCCGGTTCGGGTAAATCCACGCTTCTGCGTTCGATCAACCATCTGGAACGTGTCGATGGCGGCTTTATTGCCATCGATGGGGAATTGATCGGCTATCGGCAGGAAGGCGACAGGCTTTATGAGCTGAAGGAGCACGACATTCTGAAGCGCCGCGTCGAAGTTGGCATGGTGTTCCAGAACTTCAATCTCTTCCCGCACCTGACCGCGCTCGAAAACATTACCGAAGCGCCGATCACCGTGCGCGGCATCGGCAAAGAACAGGCGGAAGCGGAGGCGCGGGAGCTTCTCGCTCGTGTCGGTCTTTCCGATAAAGCAGACGCTTACCCGCGGCAATTGTCCGGTGGCCAACAGCAGCGCGTGGCCATTGCCCGTGCGCTTGCCCTGCGCCCCAAGGTGCTGCTCTTCGATGAGCCGACCTCGGCCCTCGATCCCGAACTCGTCAATGAGGTTCTGGACGTCATCAAGGAACTGGCCCGCTCCGGCGTCACGCTCATCATCGTCACACATGAAATCGGCTTTGCCCGCGAAGTCTCCGACACGGTCATCTTCATGGAGCAGGGCAAGATCCTCGAAACGGGGAAGCCGGAGAAGCTGTTCGGCAAACCGGACCATCCCCGCACTGCAGAATTCCTCGCAAAAGTTCTCTGAACAACGCTCAAACAAAGGAACCCTCATTATGAATTCCAGAACGAAATTGCTGTCGGTCATCGGCGGCGGTCTGTTGACGGCTGCGCTCACGCTCGCCCCGCTGGCGCACGCACAAGAGGCGGATATCTCCCCAGAGCAGAAGGACCGGCCCCGGGCGGAGAAGGTGGAGGCGGCAGCAAAGCTCATTCCCGCCGATTACAAATTCATAACCAAGGGTAAGCTGACCGTCGCGACGGTGCCGTTCAAACTGCCATTGGTGGATTATGCCAGCGATGCGAAGACAGCCATCGGCGTCGAGCCGGACTTTGCGCAGATCGTTGCAGACAGTCTTGGGCTTGAACTCCAGCTCGTTCCCATTGCCTGGGCGGACTGGCCGCTTGGTCTAGCTTCGGGCAAATACGACGCGGTGATTTCCAACGTTACCGTGACCGAGGCCCGCAAGGAGAAATTCGATTTCTCAAGCTACCGCAACGACCTGCTGGGTATCTATGTTGCCAGCAACAACAGCAAGCTGGAAAAGGTCTCCAAGCCCGAAGATGTAGCAGGTTTGAAGGTGATCGTTGGCGCTGCCACCAATCAGGAGCAAATCCTGCTGAAATGGATCGAGCAGAACAAGGCCAAGGGCTTGGCCGATACCGAAATCCAGTATTATGACGATCAGGGCGCGCTTAACGTCGCGCTGCAATCTGGTCGTGCGGATGCATATCTCGGCCCGAATGCAACAGCCGCCTATGAGGCTGCGACCGTCAAGAAAACAAAGCTTGCTGGCACATTTTCAGGCGGCTGGCCGGAAGCAGCGGAAATTGCCGTTGCAACGAAAAAGGGTTCCGGGCTCGCCGATGCGGTAACCGCCGCGCTGAACGCGCAGATCAAGAATGGCACATATGGCAAGGTTCTGGCCAGATGGAACCTTGCTTCTGAGGGTATCACGGAATCCCGCACCAACCCGCCGGGCCTGCCAAAAAGCTGAGTTGAAGCTCGTCTCCTCAGCCAGCAGCGCGGGCTCCTCCCGCCTGCGCTGCTTCTTCACATCCAACGGCGGAAATAGCTCATGTTCGTCAAAGTCAATTTCCTTTCAGTCTTTGCCTCCATCGTGATGGCATCTGCAAGTGCCAGTATTGCATTCTCGGCGGATGATGCGTTTGACCTTTCACCCGCCCAAAGCGGACGTATTCACGTGGAGCGTGATAATGCGGCCATCGCTGCGGTACCGAAGGATTTCAAGTTCGTAACCGCGGGAAAGTTTACGGTCGCCGTCGCGCCCGGCGGCCCGCCTTTGGCAACCTATGCGACCGACGCCAGAACCGTGGTGGGTGCGGACCTGGATTACGCTTCGGCCATAGCCGAGAGCCTCGGGCTCGAACTGGAACTGGTGCCCGTGGCCTGGGCCGATTGGCCGTTGGGACTGACCTCCGGCAAATACGACGCGGTTATATCCAATGTCGGCGTGACGGAGTTGCGCAAGGAAAAGTTCGATTTCTCGACTTACAGGCAAGGGCTGCACGGCTTTTTCGTGAGGTCGGATAGCGGCATCACCGCCATTAATGAGCCGAAAGACGCTGCCGGTCTGCGGATCATCGTGGGTGCCAGCACCAATCAGGAACGTATTCTCCTGAAATGGAACGATCAAAATGTTGCTGCCGGACTGAAGCCGCTGGAGCTTCAATATTACGATGACGAGGCAACGAGCCTTGTCGCGTTGGCCGCAGGCCGTGCGGACGTCATCGTCCAACCACACGCACAGCTGGTCTTCATTGCCGCACGAGACAAGAATATCAAGCGGGTCGGCACGCTGGCTGCGGGCTGGCCGGAACGTTCGGATGTGGCGATCACCACCCGTAAGGGCTCCGGCCTTGCGGACGCGCTGACGCTTGCCACCAATAACCTCATCAAAAGCGGTGCCTATGCAAGGATATTGGCGCGCTGGCAGCTTTCCGAAGAGGCGCTACCGGAATCCCGCACCAATCCGCCGGGTCTGCCCAAAAGCTGAGAACGCCGAGGCGACGGCAAATCCAATTCTGTCAATTGAGGATGGTCTGATGGTAGAGATCGTTATTCGTTCGGCTCCGAACGCGCCCGCTGCACAAGCTTTGGTCGAAGGGCTGATCCGTGAATATGACGGGCGCTACGGCGTGGAAAACAGGCCGGGCGGTGCACGCTCGGAACTGGAGCGTTATCCGGTTGACCTGTTTGCGCCACCGCTCGGCGATTTCCTTCTGCTTCAACGCAATGGCGAAACCATCGCCGGTGGCGCCTTTATGAGCCATGATGATGAGACGGTGGAAATCAAGCGGGTCTGGAGCCACCCGGAGCTAAGGCGGCAAGGGCTCGCCCGGCGCATTATGGTGGCTCTCGAGGAAAGCGCGGCAGAGCTTGGTTACACCCGCGCCTATCTCACCACCGGCTTCCGCCAGCCGGAGGCGGTTGGCCTTTATCTGTCGCTCGGATATCGCCCTCTCTTCGATCTGGATGCCGATCCGCAGCTTTATCGCTCGCTGCCTTTCGAAAAAGGCATCGGCGCAGCCCGTGGTCATAGCGTCGAAACGAAGGCATATTTGCCAGCAACGTCCTTCGAGGAAGCGACAGAGCGCGTCCGTTTGATCAAGGCGGAGCAGGAGGCAAAGATATTGTCTCGCTTCAATCGCTATTCCCAGACCGCGGCATAGCCGTCTCATTCCCAATTCAGGCAAATTGGAGGACGCCATGTCGCTCTCGCATATCAAGAATTTTTCCTTCCTCGTTCCGGGTAATTACATGGATGATGATCCGGCCAAGGGGCTGGAAGAGACGCTTGGCCTTTTCGAACAGGGAGAGGCACTCGGCTATCATACTGCACTGGTACGCCAGCGGCATCTGGAGCGTGGGGTTTCATCCGCTGCCACATTTCTCGCCGCTGCCTCGCAGCGCACCAGGACTATTGGTTTGGGAACGGCGGTCATTCAGCTCGGCTACGAAAACCCGTTCCGGCTCGCGGAAGACCTGGCAACCGTAGACGTTCTTTCGCGCGGGCGCCTGAACGTCGGCGTATCCGTTGGCGCCCCGCCATTTGCGCATCTCATATCGCAGTTCACCGACAGGGCGGAAGACGCTGATTACAGTCACAAGCGGGCGGAAAAACTCGCCGAAGCCTTACGGTCAAACCCTCTATCCAACGAGGCGGAGGCCGGAAATGCTGCCGGAAACCAGCAGCCTCGTCTGCGCCCGCGCGCAGAAGGATTGACGGAGAGACTGTGGTATGGCGGCGGTTCCCAGAGCTCGGCGAAATGGGCCGGGCAGGCAGGCTTCAATCTTCTGACCGGAAACATCATCAGCGGCGAGGGCACTGACGATTTTCACACAGCACAAGCGGCGCTGATCGACCGCTTCAGGTCATCATGGTCCCACATACGCCCCGCCCGTGTAGCGCTTGGCCGCGTCATTCTGCCTACCGACAGCGCCAGCGCTGCTACACGCCGTCGATACCGCGAGTTTGTCGAAGAGCGAAACAAACGCACCGGCCAGGCCCATGGACCGAGACGGACATTGTTCCTGCCCGATATCATCGGCACGACCGACGAAATCCTCGAAGCGCTGGCCAATGATCCGGTCGTCCCTCTCGTTTCCGAGTTTCGCCTTGAACTGCCTTATGAATTTCAGGCGGAAGATTATCTGCAGATCATCCGGGATTTCTCCAATGCCTTTATCCGCCTACCGGCGACCGGACAGTTGAAGGCCGTGTAGAGGCCTTCTCCCGGTGGAAAGGAGCGAGTTTAACTTGAACCTTCCAACGTTGCGGCATAGGCCGATGAATGGGGGTCGTATTAGGCATTCCGACGAACACTTTCCGCGCCGCCCTACGTTGCCGTAAGGAAGGCTGGTTTCCGCCTGCTTGTGCTAAGTCTCAGATGAGTGCCGTATACCAAAAGATGTAATTTGGGGGTTTTGTAGCCTCTTTACGCTGAATTTCTCTCTTTGATTGTTTTTCGGTCTTTGCATCCGTAATCCATAAAAATTATAGAATAAGATTTCTTCGTTTCTCTCTCCGATTTTGCCACCTTCTGCTGGTCATCACGCAACAAGGGGTAGGGACGTGTCTAAGTTAAAGTTTATTGCTTCAGGGCTGGCAGGATTCTTCCTTTCCGCCGCATCTTTCGCAACGGCGAGTGCATCGGATGCCCTCGTTACGGCGGAGTGGCTGAAGAGCAATCTTGAGAATCCGAAGGTCAAGATATTCGAGGTCAGTGTCGATACTGGCGTTTATGAGCGCGGGCATATTCCTGGTGCCGCCAACCTCAATTGGCATACTGATCTGGTGGATCGGGAACGGCGCGATATTGCGGCCAAGGAAAACTTCCAGACGCTGCTGCAAAAGGCTGGCGTCGCCGAAGACACCACGATTGTTCTTTATGGTGATAACAACAACTGGTTTGCTGCCTGGGGTGCCTGGATTTTCGAAACCTACGGACTTGGCGACCGCGTGAAGCTTCTTGATGGTGGTCGCAAAATCTGGGAGGCCGAAGGTCTGCCGCTGGATACTTCCGTGCCGAATGCAAAGGCGACGACGCTCGCGATTGCCGAACGCGATCCAGCCGTTCGTGCCCGCTTCGTTGATGTTGTCGCGGTCGCAGAAGGCAAGCATAACGTCAAGCTGATCGATATCCGCTCTTCGGACGAATATTCCGGCAAAATCTTCGCGCCAGATGGTGTTAAGGAGCTTTCCGTGCGCGCAGGCCACATTCCCGGCGCTGTGAATGTGCCGTGGGGAACCATCGTCAATAAGGATGGGACTTTCAAAACGGCGGCGGAAATCAAGGCGATCTATGCTGAAAAGGGTATCGACGGCTCCGCACCCATCATCACCTATTGCCGCATCGGCGAGCGCTCGAGCCATACATGGTTCGCTCTGAAGAAAATTCTTGGCTATGATGTGCGCAATTACGATGGCTCCTGGACGGAATATGGAAATGCGGTCGGCGTGCCGATCAGCAATCCTACCGGAACTGTCTGGACCGGTAAGTAAAGTCGCTGCAGGCAATTTGGCGCGCTGAGAAGCGCGCCAATATCATTCAGTCCACATCAATCCGGTCATCGATGAACGCCCTATATCCTCGGCTGGCGTCAGCCGTCATTCTCGTCCTGCTCGTTGCTTCCAGCCACTGGGTGGCGACGCTGGACAATGGAAGACAACTTTCCTTTTCTCTTCTGGCCGGTGCTGCGTTCGGCGTGGTGCTTCAGCGCGGACGCTTCTGCTTTCTTTGCAACTTCAGGGACTTGGTGGAGAACCGGCGTTCCGATGGTGTACTGGCAATCCTTGTCGCGCTGCTTGTCGGCGTCGTCTTTTATCAGATCGTCATGATGGCTTGGGTGCCGGTGCCTCAGCCGGATCGCCTGCCGCCCAATGCGCATATCGGCCCGGTCGGTCCCGTTCTTGCCCTCGCATCTGCCGTTTTCGGCATCGGTACCGCATTGTCGGGGTCGTGCCTCTCCGGCCACTTTTATCGGCTGGGCGAAGGAGCATTCGGATCCAGCGTCGCGATCATCGGCGCGGCCTTCGGCTTCCTACTGGCGTTTCTCAGCTGGAACACGCTTTATACGGTCAGCGTGTTCGATGATGTGCCTGTCTGGCTGCCGTACCATCTCGGCTATGGTGCAGCACTCTTTCTCGCACTGGCAATCCTGTCCGGCCTCATTGCCACTGTTCTTCATCTGGATAAAAGCGGGGATACCGCGCCCGTCCAAAACAGCGAAGACAGGTTAAAACAGGCGATCAAGGCAATCTTCGTCCATCGTTGGCCTCCCGTCATTACCGGCATTCTTGTCGCGGCGATCAGTGCCTTTGCCTATTTCCGCGTCATGCCACTCGGCGTGACCGCTGAACTTGGAAGCATCGTTAGAACGGCTGGAACGTCGGGTGCTTTGCTGCCTGAAACTCTAGCGGGTCTGGATACTGTGCGCGGCTGGATCAGTGCGATCAAAACAACGGTTCTTTCTCCAAACGGCGTCTTTGTTGCCGGATTGATAGTCGCAAGCTTTGCTTCGGCGCTTGTTGCTGGCCAGTTCAGACCCTCATGGCCATCCAGAAGCGGTGTTGCATCGCGCTTGCTTGGCGGTGTGCTGATGGGCTGGGGCGGTATGACGGCCCTCGGCTGTACCGTTGGTGTGTTGCTCTCAGGCATTCATGCAGGTGCTCTTTCGGGATGGATATTCCTGATTTTCTGCGGTTTAGGGGCGGCCTTCGGGCTTTACGTAAAGCGTCGCTTCAGACTGGCGTAATGGCTCATCGCGCCCAAGGCAAATCCGGGCAATTCTACCGCGTGCAGCCGTGGTTCTCTCCAATTCTTGATAGAAACTATTGACACTTCCTTATTGGTCGTCCGCTAATGTGCCAGTTCTTAAGCCTTCCCCGTTTCGTGCGGATGGAAGGTAAAAGTGAGGTGTAAACCGGAGGGCACATGCAGGTTTTCAGTCGCGGCCGCTATTGGTTGTTCGTGGCAATTCTCATGCTCGGGTTTTGCGGTGCATCCGCGATCATGCTCGTGCAGTTGCGCAAAGATAGCTGGACGATTGCCAATACCGGTGCTCAAAACCTGCTTACCCTGCTTTCACAGGATATAGACAGTCGGCTGGATGCTTATGATGGCGTGCTGGAAAGCATTGTCAGGAAGGTGGAGCAGCCCGAATTTGCCGCGCTCCCTCCTGCGCTGCAACAGACGCTTCTTTTCGATCAGGTTCTGAAAGAGCCTTATTTCACCAGCGTTCTGGTACTGGATGCTGCGGGTAACGTTGTCAGGGATGCGGGCTCGGCGCCGCCAAGGCTCGATAATTTCTCGGATCGCTCCTACTTTCAAGCGCAGTTGAAGAGCGAAAATGCCGGGCTCTATATAAGCGCACCGTTCCAACGGCGCCTGACGGGTGATGACGATGTTCTGGGTTTGAGCAGGCGGATCGATAGGCCCGATGGCAGTTTTGGCGGTGTTGTCGTTGCCACGCTGAAGCTCAGCTATTTTCAGGATCTATTCAAACGCATGAACCTGAAGGATGGAGACGCGATCAACCTGTTCTCTCAGAGCGGCGTGCTGATCATGCGCAGTCCCTACATTGGGGATCAAATCGGCCGGGATTTTTCCGCCTCTGAAAATATCAAGCGTTTTCAGGCTGAACCGTCAGGATCGTTTTCCGGCGTTGCTGCCATCGATGGCGTGATGCGGCTTTATAATTTCATGCATGTGGGCCCGCGTCCGCTGATCCTCAATGTGGCGCTTTCGCACGATCAGATTTTCGCAACGTGGCGCAAGCAGGCCGTTACGATAGGCGTCGTTCTTGCATTGCTCAGTGCATCCACGGTTGCGCTGGCGGTTGCGGTCAGGCGTGCCTTTAACGCGCGTATCCGCGCAGAGGAAACGACGCGCCGAAGCGAAGCGCAATATCGGCTGCTTGCGGACAATGCGACGGATGTCATCGTGCGGCTGGATAGGGACCTGATACGCCGCTACGTGTCACCGGCTTCGCGTGACATGTTCGGCATGGAGCCGAAGGAACTTGTCGGCACGAATGCGCGTGGCATCATTCACCCGAGCGATTGGCCGCTCGTGCAGCAGGTGGCGCAGGATGCGCGCGTTTCCACCTTTCCCGTGGAAGCGATCTACAGGCTGAAGCATCGGGATGGCCACTACGTCTGGGTGGAAGGGCGTTATCGTTTCGTTGTCGAAGATGACAGCCTGATCGTCGTTCTGCGCGATATTTCCCGCCGTAAGGTTGCCGAAGCAAAGCTGGAGGAGGCAAATGCCGAGCTTGCAAGGCGCGCCAACACGGATGGTTTGACGGGACTTGCCAACCGCCGACAGTTCGATGAGGTGCTGGCCGAGGAATATGGAAATACCGATGCGGGCGGCGAAAATCTTTCGCTGCTTCTCATCGACGTGGATCGTTTCAAGCTTTTCAACGACACTTATGGACATCAGGCCGGAGATGATTGTCTGCGCCGGGTTGCGCAGGCGGTTCGCAGCAGCGCGCGGCGCAGCGATGTCTGCGCCCGTTATGGCGGAGAAGAAATCGCCGTCATCATGCCGGGCGCCGGTGAGGCAGAGGCTTTCGCCCTGGGTGAGCGTATAAGGGCCGCAGTCGCAGAACTGGGGATCGAGCATTCCGCCAGCAGTTTCGGCCACGTGACAATCAGCGCAGGCTGCAGTTCCGCAGGAAGCGATGGTATCCACGACGTCAAGACGCTGATCGCCGAGGCTGACCGACTTCTTTATGAAGCCAAACGCACGGGGCGCAACAAGGTGCTGGCGTCGAATGCGGCAGAGTTCACCAGTGGCCTGCCCGTCATTTTCGCTGAGGAACAACGGCTGGAGGCCGTTGAGGCGTATAGGCAGAGGTTTGCGGAAAAGCCGAAGGAGAACCTCAACGTCATCGCGCGCGGTGCAGCTGAACTTCTCGGTACCCCAATCGGCTTCGTCACGCTCGCCGGTGATAAGGATCTGGCCCTTGTCGGACGTCACGGCATAGAGGCTGAAACCGTTGCACGCGACATTGCCTTTTGCGGCTACACGATAGCCGGAACGGAGCCGATGTTCGTCAGCGACACGCGCGCGGATCTCCGCTTCCAGTCCAATCCGCTGGTGCAAGGCCCGACGGCACTTCGCTTTTACGCCGGTGCTCCAATCGTAGATCCGGATAGCGGCCTTGTGGTTGGCACGGTCTGCGTAGCGGATTTCAAACCGCACGATCAGGCGACTGATGGCCAGCGAAAGATACTCGCCGACCTTTCTAAACTGGTGGTAAAGGAACTGACCTGAGGTCTCCAATCCATTACATTTTGGTGGAAGATGATGAGGGCGCGGCCAGCCCCAGCCCTTTGAGTGTCGTTTCCGTCAATAGCCACAGGTCATCCTGGGACCGGACGACCTTGGACAGAACATTCAGGCCGATCATCAGGTTCTGAAGAGCGAGCGCCAGTGCTCGTGGGTTGGCATCGGCAGGAATTTCCTTGTTGGTCTGAGCGATGACAAGCAGTTCTTCAAGCCGCTTCGAGGAGCCTGCGGCCATATCCATGAGCATGACAGCGGGATCTTCCGTCGAGGGGCACATTTCGCAAATGGAGTTGACGATGATGCAGCCGTGCCCGCCAGGGTCGCTGCTGCGTATATGGCATATTCGCCTTAGAACCCGTTCCAAAAGCGGGAGGATCGGCCCGTTGATCTCCTCGTAAAGCGGCGCATCCGGCGCGGTAGGAGCATAACGCCTGATGACTTCTTCAAATAGTGCCTCTCGCGATCCGAAGGTGTTGTAAAAGCTGGAGCGTGTGATGCCGAGCTTTTCTGACAGCGCCTTCACCGATGCCTGCTCATAGCCTTCGCTTCGAATGGCTTCGGTTGCGACATCTATCGCTTCATCTCTGTCGAACTTCATAGGTCGCGCCATGACAGCCTCAATTTTATTTTATACATATATGGACAAAACTATTGCCCACCTATATGTACATATGTGTTCAAAATGAACGCGTGTCCATAGGAGACCTGAAATGGTAGCACTTGTTGTCGTAGAAGCCCGACCGAAGTCCCCTGAAAAACTGGCTCAATATTCGGCTGCAGCGGCCTCTACTCTTGCAAGTTTTGGCGGTGAATTTGTTCATCGTGGCAAGTTCGTTGAAGCGCTCGGTGGCACCGCAACGCCGCATGGCCTCGGTGTCATTCGTTTCGAAAGCGCCGATGCAGCACGACGCTGGTACGGTTCAGCAGAATATCAGGCCATCATTCCACTACGGGAAGAGGCCGCCGATATGAGCTTCAAACTTTACGACGTTGCCGGCTGATCTCCATTCGAGGACATTGCACAATGGCGAATGCGACCTGCACATCTCTCGCGCCTATCCATCAATCTGTCGGAAGGCACCTTTTGAGAGGATTAATCGTATTTGCCATGCTGCTCGTAAGCATAGTTTTTTCTGACGAAAGCCATGCAGCGGAACCTCGCGGCGTGCGAAATATCGTTCTTGTACATGGTGCCTTCACGGATGGGTCGAGCTGGCAGGACGTCATCCCGCTGCTTCAAGCCAAGGGTTATCATGTCACGGCGGTTCAAAATCCGCTGACGTCTTTGGCAAACGACGTCGAGGCCACCCGCCATGTTCTTCAGAGGCAGCAGGGAGGTGTTCTTCTTGTGGGTCACTCATGGGCGGGAGCTGTCATCACGGAAGCCGGGAACTTTGGGAATGTCAGGGGTCTCGTATATCTGTCGGCGCTCGTTCCCGATGCGGGCGAGTCTGTCGCGGATTTGCTAATCCGGCAAAAAGCCTCGATGGAAGGGCTTGCACCGGACCGGAACGGACATGTCTGGCTGGATGACCCGGAGGCCTATTCGAAGGTTATGGCCGCTGATGTTTCGCCTCCACGCGTGGCCCTTCTGACCGCCACGCAACAGCCCATGGCCGCCAAGTCCTTCGCGGAAAAGATTGGCTCAAAAGCCGCGTGGGAGGCAAAGCCATCCTGGTATCTGGTAACGGAAAAAGACGGAGCCCTGCCGGTGCATGTTCAGCAGGCAATCGCGAAACATATCGGGGCGACCACAAGAGCAATTCAATCCAGCCACATGTCGATGATTTCGCATCCTGAGGATGTCGCAGATTTTATCGCGAGCGCTGCTGAAACGCTTTCTGATGAGTGACGAGTGGGAAATTTAGTTTTGGAAATTCAGGCCGAGCTGCGGCTCGTCAGGGGTGTCGCTGTCTGCGCTATTATCCAGCGATGACAGCGTAATCCCGAGCAGTCTTATGGGCCGCTTGAACGGGTGGACGCTGGCGAGTAGCGCTTCGGCGGCTTCGAGCATGTGGGGCACGCTGTGGTAGGGCAGGTTTCCTGTTCTGCTGCGCGTCATCTGGGTGAAGTCGGAATATTTGATCTTCACGGTCAAGGTCTTGCCGCCGATCCCCTTGCCCTGGCAGTAATTCCACACCTTTTCCGCCAGCGGCACCAGTTCCGCAGAAGCGCGTGCGAGATCGTCGATATCCTGTGAAAACGTATCCTCTGCGCCGACCGATTTGCGGATGCGGTTCGGCTGAACCCGTCGCTCATCGACGCCGCGCGCAATGTTGTAAAAATAGGAACCGGACTTGCCGAAATGTTCCACCAGATATTGCAGCGACCGGGCTTTCAGATCCGCACCGGTTTCGATGCCGAGCCGATGCATCTTTTCTGCCGTTGCCGGGCCCACGCCATGAAACTTCTTCACGGCGAGCTGCTCAACGAAGCTTGGGCCGTTCTTTGGCGTTATGACGGCCTGTCCGTTCGGCTTGTTCAGGTCCGAAGCCATTTTTGCGAGGAACTTGTTATATGAAATCCCGGCGGATGCGTTCAGTCCGGTGACGGCTTTGATCTTCGTTCGGATTTCCAGCGCGATTTCCGTGGCGACAGTCATTTCCTTCAGGTTTTCCGTCACATCCAGATAGGCTTCGTCCAGCGATAGAGGCTCGATGATGGGCGTGTAGTCCTCGAAAACCTGTCGGATTTGCTGCGATACCGCCCGATAGACCTCAAATCTCGGCGGCACGAAAATAAGGTCGGGACATTTGCGTTTGGCCGTGACCGATGGCATTGCGGAATGAACGCCGAAGACACGCGCCTCATAGCTTGCCGCCGCCACGACGCCGCGCGCTGCCGAACCTCCGACGGCCAGCGGACGTCCGCGCAGGCTTGGATCGTCCCGCTGCTCGACCGAAGCATAGAACGCGTCCATATCCACATGGATTATCTTGCGTATCGATGGTTCGGGCGGCGAGGTCATGGGCGGAAACGTTCATCCGGGCGGAAACAAAAGAAGAACATAGCAGATGTTCAGCCGGAATGAAATGGCTTGTCGCGTGCCTGATATCGACGTTCGAGATTACATCAGCAACATCTTGAAATAGGCACCCGCACGCCACATATCTCGGTCACACCCGTCATCGATAGCACCTGCAGCGCTCTCTCCAGCGCGCGTTTGTGCCGTCCGGGCCAAAAGGGCGCTCCCCAGTCGGGTCGAGCGCCCTTTTCTTAAAAGCTAGACAAGCACGGCTTGTTTCAGCTTATGCACCACGTCTTGATCTGTCTGCCTGCGCTGGGGTGTGGCAAAGCCGAATTCGACCAGAGATGCCTGCTCCTCGACGGAAGAACTGCCGGAGGCGTGGATTTCGTGGATGCCGGGAAGGGCAAGGAGATCGGGGACGAGATCGATTGTCACGCCACCGCCTGGCATGATCGAGATGCGCCCTTCAGCACGCGCTGCCAGCGCCCGGAGCGTTTCGAAACCCAGCCGGACATTTTTCGCGCAGCCTGAGGTGAGGATCCGGGAAATGCCGAGATCGATGGCTGTCTCAAGTGCCCTCATCGGGTCTTTCACCATGTCGAAAGCCCTGTGGAGGCTGATGTCGAGACCCTTTGCCGCGTCGATCAGCTTCCGCAGGGTCGCTTCATCCAATGTCCCATCGCCACTGGTGGCGCCGATCACGACGCCGGGGAGGCCGAGTTCGCGGGCGCGGATAATGTCGTCTTCCATCATGGCGACTTCGGCGGCGCTATAATCGAAGCTGCCCGCGCGTGGGCGGATCAACGGGTAAACGGGAATGGTGCTAGTCTGTGCTGCATGGCGCATGAGGCCGTGTGACGGCGTGAGGCCACCGATGCCGAGCGCGGAACAGAGTTCGATACGGTCTGCGCCGCCCCTGATGGCTGCGTCCAACCCGGCAGCGTCGTCCACGCAGATTTCGAGCAGCCGTTCTGTTGCCTCAACCATGATGTTCTTCTCCATTTCCCATCTTGCCGTCATTAACAGGCGGGCGCTTGTGAAGAAAGCCAAGCAGCGAGACGCCGCATAATCCGGCAAAGGCGCTCAGTATCGCAGTGTGCGAATAATTGCTGATGGCGGTGCCGAGGGAGAAGAGAAGTGAGCTCAAGCCTCCGGCGAGAAAGATATTGACTGCGATCAGCGAGCTCCCAAGTCCCGCGCGACGCGAGATCAGGTTTTGCAGATAGGTGATGGGAAGCGAGATGATGCCTGCGGCACCGAGCCCCGATAGCGGGGTCAGCAGATAGACCGTGGTCGGATTATCCGCCAGACCGAGCATGACCATGTAGATGCAATAGAGAAGCGCACTCGCCGCGATGGCGACGGCTGCCGAGGTTTTGGTTTCGATCCAGCCCCAGAAGAAGATGAAGACGATCTCCAGCAGCGCGACAATCCCCACAATCGCGCCAACATCGGCAGCCTGGCCTCCGGCCTTGCCGGTGACGACCAGCGGCAGCACGATGCCGTTGATGTGCAGCGTGGAGGAAATGAGTGCGATGGCAAGAACATAAGGCCATATGGCGGTGGAACCGAGATGACGGATGGAGGCGAGGAAGGCGTAAGCTGGCTCGCGCCTTTCGGTGCGTGACTGGCTATCCTCGCGCATGTTTTTCGCAAACAGAATGAAGCAGAAAACGCAGGCAAGGCTTGCCAGCAGAAAGGCGGGCAACATGCTGGCCCTACCCGCAAAAGCATAACCCACGATACCCGGCACCAGGACCCAAGAAAGCGAAATGGCTGCACGAACGGCGGAATTGACGGCAATCAGATCCCGCGCTGCCATGCCTTCGCAACTGGCTCGCACATAGGCAAAGATGAGAGAATTCAAGGCGCCGTAGATGGGTATCGGGATCAGCAGCGCCAGCGCGAAAGTCCATATCGAGGGGAAGAGATAGACGACGCCGTATCCAAGCATGCCGGAGATGCAGGCGGCGAGTATCGGTATTTTGTGGTGGCCCAGACGATCGGAAAGGATGCCCATGCTGATGCTGGCCGAAACATTGACGAGGGCGGCCATGAAGCTGAGCCCGGAAAAGGCCGCGTCGCTCAAGCCAAGCTCGCGAATGCCGATCAGGGAAAGATAAGGGGCCGTCGCTGCGCCGGTGAAGCCGAAGACAAAGATGCCGATTGCGGAAAGCCGCAATTGAGGATGGCGAAACACAAAGGGCAGTGCCGACAGCATGATTGTCCACTAGCGAATGTCAGCCTGCGGATCGCGCAGGGTGGGAGGGTAGAGTTGGCCCCGCTTCACGATGGCGGAGCCAGACAGGTCTCAGAGTCCTAATCCCGCTCTTTCCAACGCGCGGAAAGATTGGCTGATGGCGTATAGTCGAATTCTCTCACAAAAGGAAAGGTCGGCTGGCGTCTGCGTTTCGAAGGCAGCTTTTCGATATCCTGATTGATGACGCCATCGGTCAAGGCCATGAGGTTGGGGTTGGCGATGGGCTGAAGCTCTGGCGAAAGATAGCCGGACTTAACCACCAGCAGCCTTGCTTTGGTAGGCTCGATGTCGTGGCGGGTGAAGTCGGCTATGTTGTGGTATGGGCGTCGTCTAGCGGCCAGAATGAGCGTTACACCGCCGATCCTGACGACCGCCTGTCGCTCTTCCTTCGGCCCCGGATCGTCCAGGGACCTGACCTCTGCGGCCACTTCCACGAAGGGACTGGCAGGATCCAGCGAGCCGCCTATTTTCAAAGCCAGCGTTGCGCCGACACCGGCAGAAAAGCAGGCGTCTACGGCAGGCAAGTCGGTAATGCCGCCAATCACGGCCCCCTCGAAACCGCGCAGGATAAGGGCCTTCAGCACATCGGCGCGATCACCGACACCGCCACCTGTCGGATTGTCGCCTGAATCCGCCAGAATGACCGGGTGCGTTTCGGATTGTTCGGTAATGTCCAGCATCGCTTCCAGATCACCGGTCACGGGACCGAAATGGAAGTCGTGTCGGGCATTCCAATAGGAGCGCGCAATCTCTTCTGCGGCCCGTTTCGCTGTCTCTGGATCGGTGCCGGTGACGACGGCGCAGGCCGTTGCGCGCGGCTCGTCCGCCCATACATAGCCGACCATCAGGTTGGCGTCCAATATGCCGTCGAGCTCATCATGCCGGGGAAGGGCCGAATAGAGCGATTTTGCCGGTTCATCCTCGGTGGACGTTCTTTCGCCCGGCAGAAGAACGGGGACGGGTGCCCATACAACGCCCGGCTTTAGTCCAGTCTTCAAAGTCTCGATCAGCATCGACCATGCGCGGACCATCGTTTCCCGCACATCGATATGGGGCGCGGTGCGATAGGCTGCGAAAATATCGATCTGATCCACGATCTTTTGGGTGACGTTGCCATGCAGATCATAGCTGACGGCAAGCGGCACATCGGGGCCGATCACCGCCCGTGCAGACGCGATCCAGTCGCCTTCCGCATCGTCCATTCCCTCCACATTCATCGCGCCATGCATGGCGAGGTAAAGCCCATCCAGCGGGAGCGCGGCCTGTAACCGGTCGAGGAATTCACGCTTGAAGCCGTCATATGTGCCTCGCGCCAAAGGCCCGCCGGGAACGGCACGGGCGTGAAGAAGGGGATGCAGCGCAACACCTTCTGTGGGCAGGACGCTGAAATAGTCTGCGCTAAGAAGGTCGCCCTCCCGCAAAACCCGGAAGTCTTCCGGTCGCATCAGAACCGGAGAAGAGGTGGAGCATTCCGTGTGGATGCCGCCAACAGCAATGCGAAAAGCCATGGTCTGTACCTTTCCGCGTCAAAGCTTCGGGCTGAGGGGCGCGAGCGCCGAGAAACGAAGCCAGTCCTTCTTTTCGCGCGGGGTCCATGCCGCTTCGGCAACGGCGGGCAGGCGTGGGAAGACGAGGCGGTTGAAGTAATCGCGGTTCAGGAAATGCTCGGACCAGATGCAGGCCTGCACACCGCGAAGGCGCGGCTTCAATTCCTCGGGAAACTCCCCCACGGCCTCGTAGGTGTAGGTATGGTGCGGAGGAACGGTGCCGGCCCAGCTTGCGCCGGGTTCCTGCCAGGCCTCGTCCTGAACCATGTCCAGATAATAGGCCTGTCCGGGTGTCATCACCACATCATATCCCTGCTGGGCCAGTTCCACGCCGACTTCCGGTGCGCGCCAGGCCATCAACAGCGTTCCGTCAGGATCGACACCGCCGCCGTGGGAAACTTCATCCCAGCCTGCAAGGCTGCGCCCGCGCTCCGCAAGCATGGTCTGGATGCGTTTCATGAAGTGGCTCTGGAGACCGAATGTGCCGTCCAGCCCCTTCTCATCCATCAGCTTGCGCGCCAGCGGAGAGGCCATCCACGTGTTGTCGGCAACTTCATCTCCGCCGATATGGATGAGTTTGGAGGGGAAAAGCTCGACCATCTCGTCAAACACCCTTCCGAGGAAGGTGTAGGTTTCTTCGATGGCCGGGTTGAGCGCGTTGTTGGGATAACCCTGCACAGACCGATAGCTATCCGGTGCTTCCTGTCCATCCGTCAGTTCCGGCAGAGCTGCGAGAATTGCGGTGCTGTGGCCGGGAATGTCGATCTCGGGCACGACTTCGATGTTCAGATCCGCTGCGTGCGCCACGATTTCGGCAATATCTGCCTGCGTGTAGAAGCCTTCCACCGGCTCCGCAGCATTGCCAAGCTGCGGCAGCATGGGTTCATCGGGGCCGCGCTTGACGCCAACGGTGGTGAGTTGCGGATAGGCGCGGATTTCCATGCGCCACGCCTCATCATCGGTCAGGTGCCAATGGAACACATTCATCTTGTACCAGGCCAGAATGTCGATGAGCCGCAGTACGTCGCCAGTCGGATAGAACTGACGTGAGACATCGAGATGGCAACCGCGCCAGCCGTAGCGGGGTTCGTCCTTGATCGTGCCCGAAGCGGGGAAGCGGAACATTGCGGCGTTTCTGCGCGCGCCATCATGAAGTTGTGCCAGCGCGGTCAAAGCATACTGACGACCTGCGGCTCCGCCATAAGCAAGAGTAATTTCTTGGCTCGAGAATTGAAGTTCATAGGCTTCAGCGGCCAGAGCTGATTTATGCTCGAACCGCACGGACTGTCCTTGCTCCACAGCGACGAGCGAGAAGGGCTGATGGGCGTTAGAGAACAGGCGACGATGGAGCTGGAGAACGTTATCGACCGCTTCGATATCGGCAAGCGTACTGCCATCGGCGGGGTAAAGCACGACGGGCACGGTCTCGCCCGCCTGCAAATCCGCCTGCTTTGGCCAGGGCAAAAGAGCGAACGGCTCCGTTACGCGCCCTTCCGGTAGAAGCGGCTTCTGTGCTTCGCTCGTGCGGCCCTGCGACATCAGGTCGGCAACATCGATTGTGTGATGGCTGCCATCGGCGAAGGTCAGATAGGCGGATTTTGCCCCGTCGGTGCGGTGTTTTGCAGGCCGCCATAGACCGCGCACGGTGAAGCGCCATGTGGCTCCGGGTTCCAGCGCAAAACCGGCTGGCGGCGCATATTGATGGAAATTGGCATTGCGGCGAAGGAAGGTGGCGTTCTCGCAGGCCGGATTATCCATGACACGGGTGAGTGCGGTGTAGGCCAGCTTGAAATCCCTGAGCGGCTTATCCGTGAGGTTGACGAGGCTGAAGATGAAGCCGCCGGATGGATCTCCCTCAATCGGGTGCCATGCATTTTCAAGGCGGAAGCCGGTCTTGCTCATCGTCGTTCCCTCTTTATCTGGCTGGTCTCAATAATGATCGGATTGGGAGAAGGTGTGGGCGAGTTCCGCTTGCACCGCAGTCAGCCCGCAATCGACAGGGAGGCAGACGCCCGTTATGGCCGCAGCTTGATCGCTGCTGAGAAAATGGACCGCATTGGCCACATCTTCAGCGGTCGCGATGCGGCGAAGCGCGTACCAGCGCTTGACCTCTTCGAACACCTGAGGATTGGCTTTCGCCCTCGCTTCCCAGGCCTGCGTGCGCACCGTACCCGGTGCCACGGCGTTGGCGCGGATGCCGAATTTTCCATATTCCACGGCAATCAGCTTCGTCAGGTGGATCAGCCCGGCCTTGGCTGCGCTGTAGGCCGGGTGCCCGAACACTGCCATGCCGTTTACCGACGCAATATTGACCACTGACCCCTGCGTTTCTCTCAGCGAATCCTCCACCGCGCGGAAGGTGAGGAAGGCCGCCTCCAGATTGAGGCTCGCATCCATTTTCCAGATGTCCGGTGTCGTATCGTGAAGGGAGACCGCGCGCGCAGCGCCCGCATTGTTGACGAGGGTCTTGACCCTGCCTTTTGCTTCGAGCTTCCGAGCCATGGAAGCCACGCTCTGCGCATCGGTCACATCTGTTACGATCCCGATAAAGCGACCCGCGCCGCCGAGCGTTGCGATTGCATTGTTCAGCGCCTCTTCATCCACATCGACAAGTGCGATTAGGTCGTGGCTGTCGGCCATACGCACAGCGAGCGCGCGACCGATATCGCCTGCGGCACCGGTAACGACTGCGATGCTGCGATAGTCGCTCATTGGATCAATCTCCGAGGATCTGGCGGTCGTCGCCGCCATCGCGATGCTCCACCAGCTGCTGCTTGATCTGCCGCAGGGTGACGGTGGAAAGCTTGCGGTTCTGGTAAGCAACCAGACTGGCAATCACGTCGATCACGGCAAGATAGGCGAAGCGCGTCGAGGTCGGGCGGTAGATATTGTCGCCTTCCGGCAGATCGATGCCGATCACGAAATCGGCAAGCTTTGCCACAGGGCTCTTGGATTGCGTGAGCGCAATCGTCGGGATGCCTGCCTCTTTCGCGAGCCTGAAAGCGCGCATCAGTTCCTGATTGCGACCGGAGAAAGATGAGCCGATGATCACATCTCCTGTCTGGGCGGATGCCGTCAGCATCAGTTGCATGTTGTGATCATTGCTGGCCGTGATGCGCGTGCCGAGGCGGAACAGCCGGTTCTGCAACTCCGTCGCCACCATGGACGAGTTGCCACCGGAGCCGAAGGCATAGACCATCTGCGCATTGGCAATCTGCTCGGCCACCTCGTCGATGGCGTCCGGATCCAGCGCGCGGTGAACCATGAAAAGGGCGTTTTGAGCCTTGGTGATGATGTCTTCCGCCACATCGGCGGGCGCAGTGCTTTTTGCCTCGGGGTTGAGGTAACGCACGCCGACAAAGGCGGTCTTTGCCAGCCTCACCTTGAAATCCGCGAAATTCTGACAGCCAAGCCTGCGGCAAAAACGGGTGACGGTGGGTGGGGATACGTCAGCCTTTTCCGCCAGATCGATGATCGAAGCGCCGACGGCAAAGTCGAATTCATTCAACAAAATATCGGCAATGCGCTGTTCCGATGGTGAAAACTGCGCTCTTTCATCCTGAATGGTGGCGAAAATGTCCATCAGCCAGACGCCTTTAGGACTTTGGCTTATAAGCGGTGCAGTCTATCTCGACCTTGCAGTCCACCATCATCGAGGCTTGAACGCAGGCACGGGCTGGCGGATGTTCGCCGAAATAGCCCTGATAGATTTTGTTGAAGGTCCAGAAATCGCGCGGATCGTCCAGCCAGACACCGCAGCGCACGATATGCTCGACGCCGTAGCCCGCTTCGTGCAGAATGGCCAGCAGGTTCTCGATGGTCTTGTGAGTCTGTTCGACAATGCCGCCGGAAATGATTTCGCCATTTTCCATGGCCACCTGGCCCGAAACGTGAAGCCATCCATCCGCCTCGACCGCGCGTGCAAAAGGAAGCTTCTGCCCGCCCGCACCAGACTGTTCCGCACCATATCTCTTGATCGTCATTCAATCGGCTCTTTGCAAATTATTTTCGTTCTTCATTGACAAGTGACCATATAAAACGGATTTTTGCCAGAGAATTTTGGGTATCATGAAAATAATTTAGATATGGAGCCCCCATGCGCGATCCCTTCCGCAATCCGTTCCCAGCGTCCGATACGGCGCGCCATACGATCTGGGAGATGCTGGTTCCGCGTGACATCGACGCCTTTCTGGCGGCGGACTGGTCCATGGTGGAGGGTGATTTCGTTGAGGAAGGTTTTCTGGGTATCAGCGGAAATCGCGAGCCTGATCCCGACAAATGGTCACTCGCTTTCCCGACGCTCGCCGCTTATCGGGACGAATGGCTGAATCAGGCGAAGGAGTTTGCCGAAGGGAGCTACGGCGAAGATCCGCGCACCGCGATCTTCACGACGACGACGCTGGAAAACATCGAAATCTCCGGTGAAACCGCGCTGGTGCGCAAGAAATTCGATGGCGGTATCAAGAAGGCCGATGGCACCACGGATATCATGCAATGGCAGACACTGTATTACTGCCGACTGCATGAAGGCCGGTGGAAAATCTCCGGCTTCACTGGCTATCTGCCGAACCCGATGGGGCGTTGAGCCAGCAGTTTCCTGAACAATTGAAGGCCAGCTACCGTGCGCATCTTTACCGCCGCTCTCGCAACTGAGACCAATACATTCGCGCCGATCTGCATCGACAGGCGGGCCTTCGAGGAATCGCTCTACGCCCCGCCCGGACAGCATCCGAGTACGCCAACATTGTGCACGGCTCCGATTACGGTCGGGCGCGACGTCTGCGCCGCAAAGGGCTGGACGCTGATTGAAGGCACGGCCGCCTGGGCAGACCCGGCAGGGCTCATCAACCGGCAGGCCTACGAGAGCCTGCGGGATGAGATTCTGGACCAGTTGCGCGCAGCCATGCCGGTCGATGCGGTGGTTATGGGGCTCCACGGCGCAATGGTTGCGGATGGCTATCTCGATCCGGAAGGCGATCTGCTGACACGCATTCGCGAGATAATCGGGCCTGATATTCTGCTTTGCGCAGAGCTCGATCCGCATAGCCATCTCACGCAGAAGCGCGTGGATGCGGCGGATTTCTTCGTGGTCTTCAAGGAATTTCCCCACACGGATTTCGTAGAACGGGCGCAGGATCTCTGGCGGATTGCTGTAGATACGCTGGAAGGACGTGTAAAGCCGGTCATGTCGGTTTTCGATTGTCGAATGATCGATGTGTTTCCAACATCGCGAGAACCTATGCGCGGTATCGTGGACCGGATGCAGGCCATGGAACGAGACGATCCCAACGTGCTGTCCCTCTCGGTCATTCACGGCTTCATGGCTGGTGATGTGCCGGAAATGGGAACGAAGACCATCGCCGTAACCGATGGCAATGCGGAAAAGGGCCAGGCGCTCGCGCGCGAGCTGGGGCTCGAACTTTTCAAGAAACGCGGCACTTTCATGATGCCGCAGATCGATGAAAAGGAGGCGGTGTCCCGCGCTCTTCAGGCTGATATTACGGGCGGTCCTGTTGTCATCGCCGATATTTGGGATAACCCCGGTGGCGGTACGGCGGGCGATGCGACCGTGTTGCTGCGCGAGCTTCTGGCGCAGGGCGCAAAGAATGTCGCCGCCGGGCTGGTATGGGATCCGATTGCCGTGCAAATCTGCATGGCGGCGGGCGAGGGCGCTGAAATTCCGCTCCGCTTCGGTGCCAAGTCGGCGCCGAATACCGGCGATCCAATCGATGCGCTGGTGAAGGTCGTAAAACTCGTGCCGTCGGCGGAAATGAAATTCGGTGATAGCATCGCGCCGTTTGGTGACGCTGCCCACATCCATTTCAACGGGATCGACGTCGTGCTCGGAACTGTTCGGGTTCAGAGTTACGACCCGTCACTCTTCACCGCTCTCGGCATCGATCCTCTGTCGAAGCATATTCTGCTGATCAAATCGACCAACCACTTCTATGCGGCCTTCTCGAAGATCGCATCGCAAATTCTGTATTGTTCGGCAGGCAAGCCATATCCAAACGATCCTGCAACCAATCCCTACCGCCGGGTGCGACGGGATATCTGGCCGATCATGGATAATCCCCACGGGGATCATGCAGCCTGAAGCACCGCGCCCACTTAGAGCGCGGGCATCTCCTGCTTCGTCCAGTACACGCGTCTCTCCAGAGCGTTGCCTTCGGCATCGAAGAGATGGCAATCCGCAGCGCGGATGCCGACGGGCATGGGTTGGTCCGGCGCAAGCGGTGCCGAGCCGGGCAGGAGCGCGCACCATTGCTGGCCTGAGGGCAGGGTGGAATAGGTGATGGTGTTGATACCCAGCCGCTCGATGACGCTTGGCGTAGTGGTGATCGTCATGTCGCCAGAGCCGAGAAGCAAATGTTCCGGTCGAATTCCAAGCGTCAGCGGCTGGCCCGCAAGACCTTGTTTGGCATTAACCGGAACCGTGATGCTCTGCCCATCATAGGACACCGTCACGCCCGCCTCGGAAACCTCGGTGCAGGTAACGGGCAGAAGGTTCATCTTGGGATTGCCGATGAAACCGGCCACGAAAAGATTATCCGGCTTGTGATAAAGCTCCAGCGGCGCACCGACCTGGGCGATGCTGCCAGCGTTCAGAACAACGATCCTGTCTGCCATAGTCATGGCCTCGACCTGATCGTGCGTCACGTAGATCATGGTGGCTTTTAGCTGGCGGTGAAGCTTGGTGAGCTCGATGCGCATATCGGCGCGGAGCGCCGCGTCGAGGTTCGATAGGGGCTCATCGAACAGGAAAATCTTCGGCTCACGCACGATGGCGCGGCCAATGGCAACGCGCTGGCGCTGGCCACCGGACAGCATTCCCGGCCTTTGCTCCAGCCGATGTTCCAACTGGAGAATCTTTGCGACGGCCTGAACCTTCGTGCGGATTTTGTCTTCAGCCATCTTTTCTACGCGCAGTGGAAAAGCGATGTTTTCGAAGACCGTCATGTGGGGGTAAAGCGCGTAAGACTGGAACACCATCGCAATGCCGCGCTCAACGGGTGGCTTATCGTTGACGCGGACGCCATCGATGGCGATATCGCCTTCGCTGATCGATTCCAGACCGGCAATCATGCGCAGCAGCGTCGATTTTCCGCAGCCGGATGGGCCCACGAATACGACGAATTCTCCGTGCGGAACATTGAGTTGCACACCTTTGAGAACCTCAAAGTCGCCGTAGTATTTTTTCACGTTGTTGAGATGAAGCTGACCCACAATCGTCTCCAGAGGGCCGTTTGCAACAGGAGCATTCGGCAGCGCTGTCATTGAACCGCAGGCCTTTAAAGCCTGCGGCTGTGTCTGGCGAGGCCGCGATCAAGCGACCTCGCAAGGTGATGCTTATTTGTACTGCTCGATATCTGCCGCAGCCTTCTTCAGCGCCGCTTCAGGTTCCGCCTTGCCGGTAACGACCGACTGGACCATCTCGATGGTCGCGTTCTGGAAGCCCTTGTAATCGGTGAACAGAGGCTCAGGACCGCCATAGGTGATGCCTTCGATCAACGGCTTCCAAGACGGATCCTTGGCGATGAACTCATCGACCTTAGGCGAAGGACGCAGTGGCGTCAGACCGGCATCGCCCTGCAATTCATATTCACCCTGCGGACCGGGCGAGGTGATGAACTTGGCGAATTCGATTGCCTTGTCCTCAACACCCGAACCCTTGAAGATGGCAAGGCTGTCGGTGATCAGCAGCGTGCCCGGACCCTTGGCGGAAGGGCCGAGAGGCAGGGTGGTGATGCCCCATTGCAGCTTGGTGTTTTTCAGACGCGCCGCCGCACCCGAACCGGACTGGATCATGCCGACCTTGCCATCGAGGAAGATCGCACGGATTTCGTTCTGCTCGTAAGCGGTTGCGCCTTCAACGGAGTAAGGCGTGATGTCCTTGTAAGCCTTCAGTGCTGCAAGCACTTCCGGGCTATCCATGACGATCTTGTCGCCATCAACCACCTTGCCGTTGTTGGTATAAACCCAGTGCATGAACTGGTGCATGGTGTTGTCGAAGGTCTTGGCGGGAAGGCCATAACCGGCAACGCCCGTCTTTTCCTTGATCTGCTTGGCGAAGGCGATTTCTTCTTCCCAGGTCTTCGGCGGCTTTTCAGGGTCGAGACCGGCCTGCTTGAACAGATCCTTGTTCCAGTAAAGCGCCTTGGTGGAGAAGGCGATTGGAACGCCCCACTGCTCGCCATCGACCGTTACCGTATCGACGATGTGCGGATAATAAGACTTCTTCTCCTCATCCGTCATCGGAACCGGAACGATCATGTCGTTTTCGGAAAACTGCTTCAGCGTGCGGGAGCCGACATAGGCCATGGCAGCAGGAGAACCGGAAGCGGCTAACGTGGTGGCCTTGTCCTGGCACTGTTCCCAGCCGACGACTTCCGGCTTGACCGTCCAGCCCTCGTTCTTGCCTTCCCATTCCTTGATGTATTTCTCATGGATCGGGTCGATCTTGTCGCCGCAATAAATCCAGGAGATTTCCTGACTGGCAGCCTGCGCAGTCATTGCACCAAGGGCCGTGGAAGCGGCTAAGCTCAGCGCGTAGAGGGTAAACTTCAATTTGGTCGTCACGGTCAGTCTCCCATTCTCTGGTGGTTGTTTTATTGTTTCACCGCGCCCGCGGTCAGGCCGCTGACGAGATAGCGTTGCAGGAAGAAAATCACGATCATCGCAGGCGCGATGCCAACGAAGCTTGCAGCCATGAGCTCGTTCCACACCACTTCCTGCCGGCCGAAATAGGCAAACAGGCCAACGGGAAGGGGCATGTATTCGCTCTTGGAATTGAAGGTCAGCGCATAGATGAACTGCTGCGCGTAAGAGCCGATGAAGGTGGTGATCGCCACAACCACGATGCCCGGCATGGCAATGGGGATGATGACGCGGCGCAGCGTGTAGAAATAGCCCGCGCCATCCACGTAAGCGGCCTCATCCAACTCCCTTGGAATGCGGATCATGTAGGTGCGCAGCAGCCAGATGGCGGAGGGAATGAGGAAGGCGACGCCGGGCACGATCATGGCCAGATAGGTGTTGAGAACGCCGATGGAGCGCATCAAACGGAAAAGCGGGATCAGCAGAACCGCGCCGGAGAACATGTTGACGGCCAGAAATGCGCCAAGCAACGGGCCGCTGCCGCGAAACTCGAAGCGCGCGAAAGCGTAAGCCGCAGGAATGACGAGGATGAGCACGACGATGGTGACGATCCCTGAAATCAGGAACGAGTTGAAGATATAACGGGCAAAGCCCGGCACGCTTACCCACATCGTCCTATACGCTTCGAAGGAGCCGTTTTCCGGCCAGAAGCGGTAAGGCGAGGAAAAGAGCTGGCTGAGCGGTTTCAGCGAAACCAGGAAGCCTTCCACGAAAGGCGACAGGACGAAAGTGAGGAAGAGCAGGATGCCGCAATAGATGGCAGCCACTTCGTACCACTTGTACCGGTTGATCAAGGTGGGAGGGTTTCTCATCGCTTGTCTCCGGCGGAAAGCTTGCTGACGACGCGGAAATAGGCCACGCAGAAGATGGACAGGAAGATGCAGATCAGAACGGCGCGGGCGGCACCCTCACCATATTTGTAAGAGCCGATGGCGGTCCGGTAGGTATCGATGATCATCGTCGTGGTTTCGCCATTGGGCCCACCGCGCGTCAAAATCCAGATGATGTCGAAGGAATTGAAGGTCGAGATCAGCGAGATCATCGACATGGTGATCATCGAGGGAACGAGAAGCGGAAGGGTGATGCGGCGGAAGCGGTAGAAACGCCCTGCGCCATCGGCCCACGCTGCTTCATAGAGATCCTGCGGAATGGATTGCATGGCGGCCAAAAGATAAAGCGTCACCATGGGCACGCCGATCCAGACATCGGTGATGACGGTTGCCCAGAAGGCTGTCGAACCCTGTGCGAGGAAAGCCACAGGCCCATCCACCAGACCGACCCGCTGAAGCATGCCGGAAATCATGCCGAACTGGCCATTATACATCCAGCCCCACATGAAGATGCCAATCGCCATCGGCACGATCCATGGCGGCATGGTGAGAATGCGGAAGAGGGCGCGTCCGGGCACTGCGGCGTTCAGCATGGTTGCGCCGAACGTGCCGATGATCATCTTGATCGCGACGGAAAAGAACGTCCAGATGAAGGTGCGGATGATGACTTCGGCGAATGTCGCGTTGAAAATCTTGTCGTAATTGTCCCAGCCGACCCAGTTCGTCGTCTTCTTCAGCGATGCATCTGTGAAGGAAAGGATGACCGTATCGACAAGCGGGTAAGCGACAATTGCCGTTACATAGAGCAGGGCCGGTGCCAGCAGCAACCAGGCAAAGAAAACGGCGCTTCGTCTGGTGTCCATGGTCCCCGTCTCCTTAGGCGGAACGCTTTTGAGCGTTTTCGGTGCCGTGGAGACACGCATCGTATTTTGCCCAGACGGGCGCCAGATCGACCACCTTGCGGCCTGCCCGCGCTTCATCCATCGCCATGGCCAGAATGCCGGCCTCGATTGCATCGAGTGCGGAAACGGGAAGATCTGCCCCCGTTGTCATATGGGCGAAGACATCGGCAGCCATCTGTTCATCCGCGCCGTAATGGTGGGACCTGGTGGAGGGCGCCTGATAAGTGTTGCCTATCAGCTTGGCGCTGTCATGCGCGCGGTGGACATCGAGAAAGCCGCGAACGAAATCGCCTTCCGCCATGCCCTTTGCGCCGACGACGCAGAAGCGGCGGAACTCATCCGGCACGTTGAGATTGGTATGGAATGCCAGCGATGCGCCATTTTCATATTCCACGATGGCGGTCTGGAAATCGATGATATCCCCATCGCCATCGAAGACCTTGTCCGACCCCATCCAGCCGCTCGGCTTGCGGAAGTAAACGTCCAGATCGTTGATGCCGCTATTTTGCGGCGCATTCTTCGGCACGAAGCTGCGGCGACCGCCGAAGCTCGAAACATAGCGCGGACGAGCACCCATGACGCCATTATAGAGATCGAGATCGTGGCAGCATTTTTCCAGCATGAAACCGCCAGCAAGCCGGTCATATCGCCGCCAGTCGCGCATGAAGAACGCGCCGTGATAGGGGGCAATGTGCTCGGATGCCTCGATGGAAGCTATGTCGCCCAATAGGCCTTGCGCCTGCGCCAGCCGCAGATCGCGGTACAGCGGCGAATAGCGCAGCACGAGGCCGACCATCAGCCGATCCTGCCCATATTGGTGCAGCAGGCGGGCAAGCTCGTAGCTTTCCTCGATGGTGGTGACGATCGGCTTTTCCGTGAAGACGGTCAGCCCTGCCTCAAGGCCCGTGCGAATATGGTCAAGATGGAAGGTGTTGGGAGAGCCGATCATCAGCAGATCGAAGGTCTCGTTCTCGATCATGTGCTGAGGCGTTTCGTGGCGGCGGCCTGCGGAGATGTTTGCTGCTTCCAGCTGCTGCAAGCCTGCCGGATCAGGATCGACATGCGCGACGATCTCGAAATCAGGATCGATTTCCGTGAAGACCTGGCCGAGATAGCCAAGGCGGAATCCGAGTCCGATTATGGCGACTTTCATGGCTTTGCAGCTCCCCTTTTCGTAATTTATTTTCGTAGCCTGTTGCAAATAATCGGTTCGGTCAACCGAAAAAACTGAAACAGCCTGTGTGTATGAAAATCATTTTCATACGAAGTCGAATAGCTTCAGCGGCTCTTGCTCTTCAGCTTCGAGTCGATGCATGTCAGATTTTGAAGTCTTGGGTATTTCCCCTCGCCAGCCTGTTCGGTTGTCCGGTGCCGGTCGTTATTTGTTAATATCTAATACCAAAAAAAGACCTTCTGTCTACAGATGATTGCGAATTTTTGGAAATACCGATGTAAGCGCAGTTTCCCCTTTGATTTTAATGGGTTTTATTTTCATTTTGAATGGAGGTTGAAATGATATTGCCAATATGGTCTTGCATTGGTATCTGTTTTGGTATGAGTTCTCACCGAATGACCTTATCTTTGGCGGTGGAAGACTTTTCAGCAGCGCAGATTGGAGTGGCGCGATGAGCGGTGTGTTGCCGTGGGGGGAATTGCAGGCATTGCACGGCGGCCCGCTTTATCAAAAGCTGCGGCGGCTCATCGAGGACGCGGTATCGACCGGACGCCTGAAGCATGGTGACGCCTTGCCCGCGGAACGTGACATTGCCGATGCCGCAGCCATCAGCCGCGTGACGGTGCGCAAGGCTATCGATGATCTGGTGGAGCAGGGGCTTCTGGTGCGCAGGCGCGGCTCCGGCACGTTCGTAACGAAGCCGGTGCCGAAGATGCAGCAGCCGCTGACGCGGCTGACATCCTTTACCGAAGACATGCGCCGCAGGGGCATGGTTGCCGGTTCCCGCTGGCTTGAGCGCGGGCTGAATTTCCCGACGCCCGAAGAGACCATGGCGCTTGGTTTGGCGGGTGGCGCGCGCGTGGCGCGGATCGCGCGTCTGCGCACTGCGGATGGCATGCCGATTGCGCTGGAAAGAACCAGCCTGCCGGACGATATTCTGCCGGAGCCAGAAAAGGTCGAAGGCTCGCTCTATCTCAATCTCGGCGAACGCGGCATCCGCCCGGTCCGCGCCAATCAGCGCATTTCGGCGGTGCTGCTGAGTGATGAGGAAAGCGAGTTGCTGGAGGTGGCGGCGAAGTCTGCGGCGCTTTCCGTGCAGCGCATCGCCTATCTCGACACGGGTCGTGTCATGGAAGTTTCCCGCGCGCTTTACCGCAGCGATGCCTACGATCTCGTGGCAGAGCTGACGATTGGCGCTTGATCAAAGATGAAGAGGCACGTTCAATGACGACGATGATGCGGCGCGAAATCGATGAAATCCCTCAGGCCGCCGCGCGTCTTCTGGAGGGGGGCAGGAGCGATATCGCGGAGGCGGGGGCAGCCCTTGCAAAGCGCGATCCCGCCGTTGTCGTCACGATTGCCCGAGGCTCTTCCGACCATGCGGCACACTTCCTGAAATACGCAATCGAACTTGAACTTGGCCTCCCGGTCGCATCCCTCGGCCCATCGCTGGCATCGATCTACAAGGCTCCGTTGCGTCTGGAGCGGGCCGCAGCTTTCGCCGTTTCGCAATCCGGTGCGAGCCCGGATATCGTGGCAATGATGGAGGGCGCGAAGGCCGGAGGGGCTCTTTCGGTGTCACTGGTCAACACCACGCCCTCACCGCTGTCGGATATTGCCTCCATTGCCGTGAACATTCAGGCCGGGCCTGAAATTGCAGTTGCGGCCACAAAATCCTACGTCAATTCCATCGTCGCCGGTCTGGCTATCCTTGCGGAGTGGAGCGGCAAGGCGGAACTGAAGAAGGCAGTCGCGGATCTGCCTGAAAACCTCGAAAAAGCACTGGCGCTGGATTGGAGCGCGCTCATCGAGCCGCTCAAAAATGCCGAATCTCTTTATATGCTGGGCAGAGGTCCAAGTCTGGCTATTGCAACGGAAGCAGCCTTGAAGTGCAAGGAAACCTGCGAGCTTCACGCCGAATCCTATTCCTCCGCCGAAGTTCTGCATGGGCCGGTCTCTCTGGTCTCGCCGCATTTCCCGGTCATTGCCTTTGCGGCCCGTGATCTTGCAGAGGTATCCATCGCGGAAACGGCCTCCGGGCTCGTTTCCAAAAATGCCAATGTCTATCTGACTTCCGATAAGGGCAACGGCCCCACTCAATTGCCATTTGTGAATACAGGTCACCCGCTTACCGATGCGCTGGCGCTGATCGTGCCCTATTACGGCATGGTCGAAGCTTTATCGCGCGCCCGTGGTTTCGATCCCGACAAGCCTGCCGCACTGAAGAAAGTTACTGAAACACGATGACTGGTTCTTACGCACTCACCGGCGGACGCATTTTTGACGGCACGGCTTTTCTGGACAATCGCGCGCTCGTCATCGAAGGCGGGCGGATCAAGGCTATTGTGGAGCAGGCCGATGTGCCGGATGCGATTGAGCGCCGCGATGTCGGCGGATGCATGATCGTTCCGGGCTTCATCGATCTTCAGGTCAATGGCGGCGGCGGCGTGTTGCTGAACAACCAGCCGGATATCGAGGGCATCAGAACCATCTGCGCCGCCCATGCCGCGTTTGGCACCACGGCTCTGCTGCCAACACTGATTACCGATACGCATGATGTGCGCATCAAGGCCATTGCCGCCGGTGCCGAAGCTTGTGCCGCGCGCGTCCCCGGTTATCTGGGCCTGCATCTGGAAGGGCCACATCTTTCCGTCGCGCGCAAAGGCACGCATGATCCATCGCTCATTCGCCCGCTTGAAAGCGCCGACCTCGCTTATTTGCTCGAGGCTGCAGGCAGTTTCGGTGAGGCGCTGATGACGCTTGCGCCCGAGAGCGTTTCACCGGGAGACGTGACGCGGCTGGTGGAGGCGGGATATGTGGTGAGCCTAGGGCACACGGATGCCAAGGGGCAGGATATTCTCCCTTACATCTCTGCTGGCGCTTCGATGGTGACGCATCTTTTCAACGCCATGAGCCAGATGGCCAATCGGGAGCCCGGCCTCGTCGGCGTGGCGCTGGCGAATGGACGGCTTTCCTGTGGCCTGATTGCCGATGGTTTCCATGTCGATCCGACCGTGATGCAGGTAGCGCTCACGGCAAAACGTGGGCCGGGCCGGATTTTTCTTGTCACCGATGCCATGTCCACCATCGGAACGGATCAGCAGAGTTTCCTCCTCAATGACCGCGAAGTCTTTCGCAAGGGCGGTCGCCTGACGCTCGCCGATGGCACTCTGGCAGGTGCGGATATCGACATGCTGTCCTGTGTTCGCTTTGTGCATGAGCATCTGGGCCTGCCATTGGAAGAGGCATTGAATATGGCCTCGCTCTACCCCGCCGAAGCCATTGGATGTGCAACGAAGGGCACGCTCGCCGCCGGGCTGGATGCGGATTTCCTGCTGTTGAGGGACGATCTTTCCCTTGCCGCAACCTTCATCGCGGGCAAATGTGTGTTCGGAGCGGATGTGCGGCAGGGGGTACGGGCGTGATCGTCTGTTTCGACATCGGCGGAACCGCCATCAAGGGCGCTGGCGCGTGGTCGGTCGATGATGTGCGGCCTGTTGCCCGGCGGCAGACCCCGATCCATGATTTCGAAGCCTTCGTCGGCGTGCTCAAATCCGTTATCGAAGAGATTGGCGAGACGCCGGATTGCGTTGCGCTCTCCATCGCGGGCATCATCGATCCCGACACGGAACGGGCGGTGATTGCCAATATTCCCTGTGCCCATGGACGGCTGCTGAAGGCCGATCTCGAAGCCGCACTCGGGTTTTCCGTTCTCATTGCCAATGATGCGGATTGCTGTGCGCTTGCCGAATATGGTGCAGGAGCGGGCCGTGGACATCGCGTCGTCTTCGGCGCAATCCTCGGCACGGGCGTCGGTGGTGGCCTCGTCATAGATGGCAAATTGATCAACAGCGAAGGCGGCTTTGCCGGTGAATGGGGGCATGGGCCCGTGGCAGCCACGCGCGCTGGCAATCCACCCGTGGAACTACCTCGCTTCGCCTGCGGCTGTGGATTGGAAGGTTGCGTCGATGCTATCGGCAGCGCCCGAGGCATGGAGAAGCTGCATCGGCATCTTGCACGTACCGAGATGAAAGCCGAGGAAATTCTCGATGCTTGGCAGGCGGGCGATGAGGCCGCTGCCAGAACAATCGACATCTATGTCGATATTCTTTCAGGCCCTCTGGCCCTCGTCATCAACATGACGGGCGCCACCATCGTTCCGGTGGGAGGTGGGCTTTCCAACTCGACACCACTGCTTGCAGCACTGGACCAAGCCGTCAGAAACCGCATTCTGCGCAAGTTTCAGCGGCCTCTGGTGGTGAAGGCTGAATGTGAGATTGAGCCCGGGCTCGTGGGAGCAGCCGTTCTGGGGCTGGCTTTCGCAGCCCGGCAATAGGCATAGCGCGAAAACGGTTTCCGCTTTCTCTTCTGTTGCGTTAGCAAGGATGCCGTTGTTTCTCAGGGAAAGGCGGGTTCCCATTCATGCTTACACTGCGTCAGATCGAGGTCATTCGGGCTATAATGGTCACCGGCAGCATTGTCGGTGCAGCGCGCCTTCTCAACGTCTCCGCCCCCGGCATCAGCCGCCTGATGAAATATTCCGAAGATTCGCTTGGCGTGCGCCTGTTCGACCGCAGATCCGGTCGTTACGTTCCAACATCGCAAGCCCGCAACATCTTCGACCTTCTGGACACCGTTCACCGCAAGATCGATGACCTCCAATCCGCCGTGGCCGATCTTGGCCGGGGCAAGGCGCAGGAACTCTGTGCTGCCTCCGTGCCAAGCATCGCCAATGTCATGATGCCAAGGGCCATTGCCGAAGTGCGGCGACGTTACCCCGATCTCGGCCTGGATGTGAATATCGTGAAGATCGAAGAGGCAATCGATTATCTGCTGCTGGGAAAAGGCGAACTCGTCGCAATTTCCTCTCGCTTCGACCACCCCTTGGTGGAGTTCGAACTGCTGGCCAGCGGACGCCTGCTTTGCATCGTGCCGGAGACGAGCCCGCTGGCGGATCGGCAGAAGATTACGCCGAAGGAAATGTCCGAGCACCCCCTCATCGGCATCAACCCCAAAGACCCCTATGGCGCGATCATGGCGGCGATGTTCGAGCGTGCGGGGATTGATTACGCCACCAATGTCAAAGCCCGCTTCGGCACTACGGTATGCAGCCTTGTTGCAGCAGGTTTGGGTATTGCCATGATAGACGAATTCACTGTCGCACACGGTGCCGTCAAAGGGCTGACGAGCATCGAGATCGATGCCGACACGGAGTTTCAGACCTACATAGCCTATCGCAAGGATTTGCCGCTTTCGGTTTACGCCGAGGATTTCATCAAGGCGTTGAGAACGGAAATGGCGGATGTCAGCACCGCGCGGCAAAGCTCCCAAAGGAAGAGTAGAACACCCGTAACATGATGTTACGGATGGCGATGAAAATGATACGCGATATATGCCTCGCTATGGGGTAGGCTTTGCTCAAATCGTTCGAATGATCTGGGTGGAGAAATATCGATCATGAAAACATCCATTGCGACTGTCTCGATCAGCGGAGAGTTCGAGCAGAAGCTGGAAGCCATTGCTGCGGCAGGGTTCGATGGCATTGAAATCTTCGAAAACGACTTTCTGATCTATGATCGCTCACCTGCCGAAGTCGGGCGGATGGTTCGGGATCAGGGGCTAGAAATCACGCTGTTTCAGCCCTTCAGGGATTTCGAAGGCATGCCGGAGCCGCATCGCAGCCGCACATTCGACCGCGCGGAGCGGAAGTTCGATGTCATGCAGCAGCTGGGAACAGACCTTGTTCTGGTCTGCTCTAATGTCTCTCCCATTTCACTTGGCGGCATAGATCGCGCCGCCGCAGACTTTCGCGAACTTGGGGAGCGAGCGGCAAAGCGCGGACTGAAGATCGGCTACGAGGCGCTCGCATGGGGGCGGCATATCAATGACCACCGCGACGCGTGGGAGATCGTGCGCCGAGCGGATCATGAGAATGTCGGGCTCATTCTGGACAGTTTCCATACGCTTTCGCGCAAGATCGACATCAATTCCATCCGATCCATTCCAAAAGACAAGATTTTCTTCGTGCAGCTGGCTGACGCGCCGCTGATCGACATGGACCTTCTGTATTGGAGCCGCCATTTCCGCAACATGCCGGGTGAGGGCGATCTCCCGGTGACGGCCTTCGCAACGGCAATCGCCGAAACCGGCTATAATGGCTATTTCTCGCTCGAAATCTTCAACGATCAGTTCCGCGGAGGCTCCGCACGGGCGATTGCGGCGGATGGTCATCGCTCGCTGATTTATCTGGGAGATCAGGTTCGCAGAAGCCCGAATGCGCAGGGACTGGCCATACCGACGATGCCTGACCGGGCCGAAATAAAGGGCGTCGGCTTCATCGAATTCACCACGGCGGAAGAGGATGCCGCCGAACTTGAAACCACGCTAAAGATGCTGGGTTTCAGGAAAGTTGCCCGGCATCGCTCCAAGAATGTCGATCTGTTCCAGCAGGGGGATATTCGCCTGATCCTCAACAGACAGGAGGAAGGCTTCGCCAGCGCTGCTTTTGCCGTGCATGGCACGTTTGCATATGCCATGGCGCTGATCGTAGACGATGCGCAGGAAGCGCTGGCACGCGCAACTTCGCTGAATGCGGAAGTTTTCAGCGAACCGGTGGGTGAGGGCGAGGTGCAAATACCAGCCATTCGCGGTGTCGGTGGCGGATTGGTCTATCTCATCGATGACAAAAGCGAACTTGGCCGTTTCAGCGAGATCGATTTCCTTCCGGTAGCGGACGATGACTTAAAGTTTGTCGACGCCGGATTGCGGGCGTTCGACCACGTTGCTCAGACGGTTTCCTATGACGAGCTGCTGACATGGCTGCTTTTCTACACCTCGATTTTCCAGATGCATAAGACGCCGATGACGGACATCATAGATCCGGGTGGCGTGGTGCGTAGTCAGGTGGTTGAAAATGCTGCGGGCTCCATGCGCATCACCTTGAACGGCGCTGAAAACCGCCGCACCCTGGCTGGTCACTTCATGGCCGAGCATTTCGGTTCCGGCATCCAGCATATCGCGTTTCACAGCGATGATATCTTCGCGACGGCAGAGGCTCTCAGAAAGAATGGATTCCAGCCGCTTCAGATTTCGTCGAATTATTATGACGATGTGGAATCCCGTTTCGGTCTTGACCCTGAACTGACGGAACGCCTCAAGCGCGAGAACATCCTTTATGATCGCGATGAGGGCGGCGAGTATTTCCAGCTTTATTCCTCCACCCACGGCGAAGGCTTCTTTTTCGAAATCGTGGAGCGGCGCGGCTATCGTGGATATGGAGCGCCGAACGCGATTTTCCGCATTGCCGCGCTCCGACGCCATCTGAGACCGGATGGGTTTCCGAAAGCCTGATCTATAGAGGAGCGACGCCACTGGCGTCGCTTTCTCTCAGAGCTTGAACAGCTTTCGAGCATTTTCCTTCAGGATGAGAGGCCGTACTTCGTCACGAATATCGATCTTCTCGAAGTCGCTCAGCCAGCGATCTGGCGTGATTGCGGGCCAGTCGGAACCGAACAGCATCTTATGCTTCAACAGCGTGTTGGCATATTGGATGAGGATCGGCGGAAAATACTTCGGCGACCAGCCGGACATGTCGATGTAGACATTGGGCTTGTGGGTGGCGACGGAAAGCGCTTCCTCCTGCCAGGGAAAGGCAGGGTGTGCCATGATGATCTGGAGATCGGGAAAATCGACCGCGACATCATCCAGATGGATCGGGTTCGAGTATTTCAGCCGCATTCCCATGCCGCCGCGCAGGCCTGAGCCGACACCCGTCTGGCCGGTGTGGAAGAGCGCAATCGCACCCTCGTCCTGAATGGCTTCATAAAGTGGATAAGCCATCCGGTCGTTGGGAAAAAAGCCCTGCATGGTGGGGTGAAACTTGAACCCCTTGACCCCGAATTCGCGCACCAGACGTCTCGCTTCCCTCGCACCCGTTTTGCCTTTGGCCGGGTCAATCGAAGCGAAGGGGATCATGATATCACTGTTTTCAGCAGCGATTTTTGCCACTTCCTCATTGTCATAGCGACGAAAGCCGGTTTCGCGTTCCGCATCGACAGGGAAGATCACGCAGCCGATTTTGCGTTCGCGATAATAGGTGGCCGTTTCCTGCACCGTTGGCAGCATGCCCTGCGCGCCTGCCGGGTTTCTGAAATAACGGGCCATACCTGCCTGAAACTCATGATAGCCGTCATCCCGCTGGCAGCCGCATGGTTCCTCCGCATGCGTGTGCACGTCGATGGCAACGAGCTCATCGATGTTCATGGTCGCCTCCCTGATTTTGCGATTTCAACCCGCGATGAATTTCTGCAGCAGCCGGATAAGCTCCTGACGCTCCGCCGTTTCCAAAGAACTGCCGATACTGTCCTCGTAGCTGAAGAACCACTTGGCGGCAGCTTCGACCTGCGTCTGGCCTTCCGGCGTCAAGGTAAGCTCCACGGCGCGGCGGTCGTCATCTGGAATATGGCGGGCAACCAGCCCGTGATCCTCCAGCGCGCGAATGAGCTTGGTCATATGCGCGCGCTTGATCATCAGGCTTTGGCCGAGAATACTTTGACGAATGGCCGGATTATTCTTGATGACCCAGAGGACCGAAAACTCGCCCGGTCGCAAACCACGTTCGCCAACCTCCGAGAAAAACTGCTCATACACTTTCAGCTGCGCCAGCCGGATCAGGAAACCGGGTGCCGTCCACAGCCGGTCGATGTTCACGCTGTCAGCGGTGCGGATCAAAGTGTCCATGTTTTGCTCTCTCTGGCCGGAAAACTCTAAGCGCTGGGCGCCTTGACCTTGCCCGCCCGCTTTTCCAGAAACGCACGAAGCCGCTCTTCGGCTTCCGGGCTGGTTGCGGTGAAGGACGAGATGAAGGATTCGACGAAAAGACCGTCTTCCTTTGCCATATCCTGAATGCGGGGCAAGGCGTTTATCACGGCGTAGTTAGAAATCTGGGCATTGCTGGCTGCCTTCTGCGCAAGCTCCAAAGCCTTTTCGACAGCCTGTCCCGCATCCACGACATATTGGGCGATGTTCCACCGCTCCGCTTCATCCGCAGAAACGACGCGACCCGTCAGCATCATATCGGTCATCCGGGCAACGCCTGTGAGCCGGGCCACGCGAACAGAGCCGCCGCCGCCCACGAAAATGCCGCGCTGGCCTTCTGGCAGCGCGAAAAACGCTGTTTTATCCGCCACGCGAATGTGAGTGGAGGAGGCAAGCTCCAGACCACCACCGATGACGGCGCCATGAAGTGCTGAAATCCATGGAATTGTACCATGTTCGATGCCGGCAAAAACGGCGTGCCACCGGCGAGAGCCGCGAACACCTTCTATCGGCGTTTTTTGCACATGCTCTGCAAGATCGAGACCGGCGCAGAAGTGGTCGCCATGGCCGAAAATGACGGCAGCTTTCGCCTCCTTTTCGGCGCGGGCAACGGCATCGGCAATGCCTTCCACAAAGGCGTCGCTGATTGCGTTGCGTTTGGCCGGTCGGTTCAATCCTACCAGCGCAATCTCGCCTTTCAGCTCATAAGTTACGAAGTTCTCAGCCTGGGTCTGCTCCATGCCGCGGCTCCTCCCGCATAGTCTTTTGGCCATCTGTAATTTGATTGTTTACAGATAGATTGTTTCCTTGTAAACAAAATTCGGGAGGAGCTGATAAGGCTCTTATTAGATTCACGCGATTGACGTCTGGGAGGGTGTCATGAACGAGAATGCGTTTCAGCGCGTCAAATTATGGACGCCGGAGCTTGATTGGGAAGAGCGCGCAGACGGATCATTCGTGATCTGGCGCAAGGATTCGCTTGGCGCTTATCCGGCAAAACTGAATGACAGGTTCGTCCACTGGGCAAAGGTTGCTCCGGATCGGATCTGGATGGCAGAACGCCAGGGCGATGGCTGGCGGCGCTTGACCTACAAGGCCGCGCTCGAGGATATCCGTCGCATTGCGCAGGTTCTGCTCGACCTTGATCTTGGGCCGGAGCGTCCTGTCGTCATTCTTGGCGATAACTCCATCGAACATGCGTTGATTGCGCTTGCGGCACAGCATGTCGGCATTCCATCTGCCGCCATTTCTCCAAGCTACGCGACGCTTTCCTCTGATTTCAGCAAGCTGTCCAGTATTGCTCATCAGATCACGCCCGGCCTTGTCTTTGTGGCGGATGGGGAGAAGCTGCGAGATGCGGTGGATCAGGCTTTCGGTGCTGATATTCCACTCGTTGCACTTCGCAATGTACCCGTAGATCGACCCAATTCTCAGGCGTTCACGGATTTGCTTGACCGCGAGGCGACGCAAGCGGTCGATCAGGCCTTTGCAAAAGTCGGTCCAGATACGGTTGCAAAGTTTCTCTTCACCTCCGGCACGACCGGCTCCCCCAAGGCGGTCATTCAAACCCAGCGAATGCTCTGCGCCAATCAGGAAATGGTGGCAAACTGCTATGCATTTTTGCGGGATGAGCCGCCGGTCATAATCGATTGGGGTCCATGGAACCACACGGCCAGCGGCAACAAGGTCTTCAACCTCGTCATTTATAATGGCGGCACCTTCTATCTGGATGATGGCAAGCCATCCCCCGCGTTGATGGAAAAAACAATTGCCAATCTGCGCGAGATTTCACCGACTTGGTATTTCAACGTGCCAGCCGGATACGAGATGCTGGTGCGCGCCATGCAGGCCGATGAAGCCTTGCGGGCGAACTTTTTCAAGAACCTCAAGCTGTTGATGTATGCGGGCGCCGGCATGGCGCAGCATACGTGGGATGCGTTGAATGGGCTTGCCGAACAGACGGTCGGAGAGCGCATTCCCTTCGGAACGGGCCTCGGTTCAACCGAGACCGGGCCATTCTCCATCTATTGCACTGATCCTCAGGAAGCGCCGGGCAATATCGGCGTGCCGGCACCCGGCATCACGCTGAAGCTCGTGCCCTTTGAGGACAAGTTCGAGCTTCGGCTGAAAGGCCCCAATATAACGCCCGGTTACTGGCGAAATCAGACGCTGACCGAGCAGGCCTTCGATGAGGAAGGTTTCTACAAGATAGGCGATGCCGTGCGGTTTGCTGTAGGTCGAGACCCGCGCAAGGGCTTTTATTTCGATGGGCGCACGGCGGAAAACTTCAAGCTGCGAACCGGAACATGGGTCGCCGTGGGCAAGCTCCGCGCGCATCTTGTCGATATTTTCGGCGGGCTGATCCGAGATGCCGTCATCACCGGCGAAAACCGGGAAGAACTCGGAGCGCTGGTCGTGCCGTTCCTTCCAGCGCTGCGGGAGGTGATAGGCGCATCCGCCACGGGGCTCTCCGATGAAGCCGTGTTGGATCATCCAGTCGTTCAGGCCGCGCTTGCGGAAAGGCTGAAAGAACATCAACGACTGGCAACGGGCTCGGCGACACGCGTGATGCGCCTGCTGATCATGAAGGAAGCGCCACGTTTCGAACGCGGTGAAATCACCGACAAGGGCTCACTGAACCAGCGCGCGGTGCTGTCGCAACGGCCGGAATTGGTGGAGCGGCTTTACGCTGGCTCTTCCGATGTCATTCGAGTGGAAAAGGAAGTTGCGGCATGAAGATCGAAGGATCGAGCGCAATCGTAACCGGAGGCGGCTCCGGGCTTGGCGAGGCGGTGGCAAGATTGCTGGCGGAGAAGGGCGCGATTGTTCATGTCTTCGACCGCGACGGCGATGCCGCCGCCAAAGTTGCAAACGAGATCGGCGGTATTGCCATTGCCGGTGATGTGACCAGCGAAGCGGATGCCGAAAAGGCCATGGCACAGGCCGCGGGTGCAGGCGATGGCCTTCGCATTCTCGTCAACTGCGCCGGTATCGGCACAGCTGCACGGCTTCTCGGCAAGGATGGCCCGATGCCGCTTTCGACCTTCGATAGCGTTATCCGAATCAATCTGGTGGGCACATTCAACATGATGCGCCTTGCCGCCGCGCATATGGTCAATGCGCCGGAGCGGGAGGACAAGGCGCGCGGCGTTATCGTCAACACGGCTTCGGTCGCGGCTTTCGAGGGGCAGGTGGGGCAGGTTGCCTATTCGGCGTCCAAGGGAGGCATCGTTTCCATGGCGCTTCCTGCCGCGCGTGAGCTTGCGCGCTTCGGCATCCGCGTGAACACGGTCGCGCCCGGCATTTTCCTGACGCCTCTTCTCGAAACGCTTCCGCCGGAAGTGCAAACCACACTCGCCGCAACCATTCCCTATCCATCCCGTCTGGGCGCTCCGGCTGAATTTGCCGATACGGTGCGCTACCTGATCGAAAACCAGTATGTGAACGGTGAGGTTATCCGTCTGGATGGCGCGATCCGCATGCAGCCGAGGTAGCGCGATGTCGGGCTATGCGAAACAGGCAGAAAGAACCATTGCTCTGCTGGAGGCAACCCCCGGCTGGCAGACCGTGCGCACCTTTTATCCCGATCTCGATGACACGACGCTGGAAACGATTATCGGGCAGGCCGCATTGTTCGCGGAAACCGAACTGGCACCTCTTAATGCAATGGGTGACCGGCAAGGCTGTTCGCTTATAGATGGGCGTGTCAAAACACCTTCCGGTTTCCCGCAAGCCTATCGAAAATTGGCGGATGCCGGTTGGCTCGGCATCGATCTGCCCGAGGATTGCGGCGGGCAAGGACTGCCCCTGACACTTCAGGCCGCCTGCGCGCCTTTGTTCGAGCGCGCCTGCGTTTCGCTGATGATGCTGGCAGGGTCTTCTCGCGCGGCTGCGGTGCTTCTGAGCGAGATTGCCCCCAACGCCGTCATAGAGGAGTGGGTGCCCAAACTGGCAAGTGGCGAATGGTCGGCGACGATCTGTATTTCGGAGCCGGATGCGGGCTCGGATGTCGGGCGCATTCGCACCCGCGCCCGCAGGGTTGATGGGCAATGGCAGATTACCGGCACGAAATGCTGGATATCCTTTGGCGATCACGACATTACGCGGCGCATCGGCCACTGCCTGCTGGCCCGTAGCAGTGACGAGCCGGGCATGAAGGGGCTGAGCCTCTTTCTCGTGCCAGATAGTTTCAACAATTCCCGAAACTCGATCACCGTCGAGCGGATCGAGGAAAAGATGGGCCTGCATGGTTCTCCGACCTGCGTTCTGCGTTTCGATGGGTCGCAAGGGATTCTGCTTGGTGAGGAAGGCCGAGGGCTTCCGCAGCTTTTCACCATGATTGAGCGCATGCGGTTATCCACCGGATGTCAGGGACTGGGCATCGCCTCAGCCGCTGCCGATATTGCCGAAGCCTATGCCGCCGAACGTCGGCAGGGCGGTGCGGCGGACCGTGTGGCTGTCAGCATAAATACGCATCCAGATGTTCGCAGACAATTGAAGTGTCTGCGGGAGCAGACGGAAGTATTGCGTGCAGCCGTTCTGGAGCTTGCCGTGACGATGGATATGGCACGTCTTTCCACCGATGAAACAGAGCGGCAGAAGGCTGCGGATTTCGCCGCATGGATGCTGCCGCTGGTGAAGAATTTCGGCGCCGAAATCGCCTTCGATACCGCCAACCGCGCCGTTCAGGTGCTGGGCGGGGCTGGCTATACGCGGGAATGGCCGCTGGAGCAGTATCTGCGCGATAGCCGCATCATGTCGATCTATGAAGGCACGACGGGAATGCAGGCACTCGATTTCCTGACGCGCCGCCTGTGGCGCGACGAGGGAAGAGAGCTGGCAATTTTCAGGGAGCGTGTTGAGCAGGACCTTGCGGCTTTGCCCGGTGCGCGGTCAACGGAAGCGTTGAAAGCCTTTCTGGCGGCGAGCGAAGAGATGATGGCGCTGCAAGCGACGCCGGATGAAGCCTTTTATAAGGCCGACGACTACATGCGCGCGGCGTGGGCGGCAGTCGCAGAGTGGCTTCTACCTCGCTGCGATAGCGCGTCACAGCAAGCATTTTCAAAGCAATCTTCAGAATGGGAGCAGAAGCGCGCGTCCTGACGTGACACTTCTAATTAACGGGAGGAACGACATGAAAAAGCATATGTTTATCTTGCGCGGGGCGATTGCCGGTCTTTCGCTGGCGCTGGCATCCGTGCCAGCCCTTGCCGATATTACCATCGGCGTGACCATCCCGACGACGGGTCCAGGGGCGGCACTCGGCATTCCGCTGAAAAATTCCATCGAACTCTGGCCAAAGGAAATCGCTGGCGAACCTCTGAAGGTCATTCTGCTGGACGACGCCGGTGACCCTTCCATGGCGACGACCAATGCGCGGCGTTTTGCCAATGACGACAAGGCCGATGTCATTATCGGCTCCGCGCTGGTGCCGGGCGCAATTGCCGTTGCGGGTGTCGCTGCCGAAGCCAAGGTTCCGCATCTTGCGCCTTCGCCCGTTCCGCCGCCGGTTGCCAAAGGCTACACATTCGTCCTGCCGCAAAATTCCCAGCTGATTGCCCGGCATCTCTTCGCCAAGATGAAGGCGGATGGGGTGAAGACGCTCGGCTATATCGGTTTTTCGGATTCCTACGGTGACCAGTGGGTGGACGAGTTCAAAAAGGTCGGCGCCGAGTACGGTTTGAAGATGGTGTCCGAAGAGCGCTTCGCGCGCCCTGATACGTCGGTTGCCGGGCAGGTTTTGAAGGTCGTCGCCTCTCGTCCTGACGCCGTGATGATCGGCGCATCGGGAACAGGGGCTGCACTTCCACAGCTCGGCCTGCGCGAGCGCGGCTTCACCGGCCCCATTTACCAGCCATCCGGCGCGGTGACATTCGATTTCCTGCGCATTGCCGGAAAGAGCGCCGAAAACACCGTCTTCGCCTCCGGCCCGGTCATGGTGGCGGAAGATCAGCCGGATACATCGGAAACCAAGGCCGAAGGCCTCGCCTATGTGAAGGCCTATGAAGGCAAATATGGTGCGGGCACACGCACGCAGTTCGGATCACACGTCTATGACGCCATGATCATCCTGAAAAAAGCCGTGCCGGTTGCCCTGCAAAAAGGAAAACCCGGCACTCAGGAATTCCGCGATGCGCTGCGCGATGCCATCGAAACGGGCGGCCCGTTCCCTGCGACGCACGGTGTCTTCCAGTTTTCCGCCACGGATCATTACGGTCTGGATGACCGGGCAATCGTGCTGCTGACGGCCAAGGATGGCAAATTCCACCTGCTGAAATAATCCCGCTTTTGGCCGGTCGTCGGGCTACGCGATGACCGGCCAATAGCAAAACCTGTCTTCGGAACCACTCTACTGGGGAAATGCCTTGGACGCGACGATTGCGACCTTTCTCATACAGGACGGCATCACGAACGGGGCGATCTATGCCCTCCTCGGGCTCGCGCTGGTGCTCGTCTTTGCCGTCACCAGGATCATTTTCATCCCGCAGGGCGAGTTCGTAGCTTACGGCGCCCTGTCGCTGGCGCTTCTGGATAACGGGCAGATTCCCGGCACTGCACCCATGCTGATTTCCTTCGGTGTCGCGGCAATGCTGCTCGATCTCTGGGCCATGCGGAATGCATTCGAGATGGGTAAACTGTTGCGCGCGCTTGCGATCAATGTCGCGTTGCCGCTCATCATTTACGGTGTCGTCGCTCTGGTTGCGCCGCTTCAGCCCCCGGCATTGGTCCGCGCGCTTGTTGCCATCCTCATCATCGCGCCCATGGGTTATTACATTTACCGCGTCGTCTATCGCCCACTTGCCGATGCCACTGTGCTGACGCTGCTGATCGCTTCGCTCGGCGTACATCTCTTCATGATGGGGCTCGGCCTCGTTTTCTTTGGCCCGGAAGGGCTTCGCGCCAGACCGCTTTCGGACGGAAGCATTCTCGTCGGCCCCATGGTCGTTACCACCCAGAGCCTTTGGATTTATGGTATCACTATCCTCATCATCATCGGGCTCTATCTTTTCTTCGAGCGCACACTGCTTGGAAAGGCCTTGAGGGCAACCGCCGTAAACCGTCTTGGCGCAAGGTTGGTCGGTGTCAGGACGCAGCTGACCGGCGTTACCGCTCTTGTGCTTGCAGCCATTATCGGCGCGGTTTCCGGCGTGCTGATCGCGCCGGTCACGACGATCTATTACGACACCGGCTTCCTGATCGGCCTCAAAGGCTTCGTGGCCGCCATTCTCGGTGGCCTCGGCAACTTCCCGCTGACCGCGATTGCCGCGCTTGGCGTGGGTATCGTGGAGGCCTTTTCGTCCTTTTTTGCCAGCGCCTATAAGGAGATCATCGTCTTCGGGTTGATCGTGCCGGTGCTGGTCTGGCTGTCTTTCGTTGCCGGTCACCATGAAGAGGATTGATCGCTATGTCTGGCCGTAACCTTCTCGTTCCCGTTAGCGCTCTTGTTCTGCTCATCGCCGTTCCACTGCTGCCAGTGCCGCCGTTCTGGATCACGCTGATGAACAATATCGGCCTTGCCTCGCTGGTGGCCATCGGCCTCGTGCTGCTTACCGGCGTTGGAGGGCTGACGTCTTTCGGGCAGGCCGCCTTTTGTGGCTTTGGCGCTTATACGACAGCGGTTCTGACGACCTCCTACGGGCTGTCACCCTGGCTGACCCTGCCTCTTTCTCTGTGCGTCGGTGCCTTCGTGGCACTCGTCCTTGGCGCGATCACCGTCAGGCTTTCTGGTCACTTTCTGCCGCTTGGCACGATTGCCTGGGGGCTGGCGCTTTATTATCTTTTCGGCAAGCTCGATATATTGGGTCGCTATGACGGCATCACCGGCATTCCGCCGCTGTCCATCGGTGACTATGCGTTCTTCAGCGGCCAGTCGATCTATTACATCATCTGGGCCTTCGTCATCGCCACCGCCCTCGGGGCGAGGAACCTGCTGGACTCCCGAACCGGACGCGCAATTCGCGCGCTTCGCGGCGGAGCGCAGGCTGCGGAAGCGTTCGGCGTCAATATCATCCGCGCAAAGCTCATCGTGTTCGTTTTCGCCGGTGTCGTTGCCGCGCTGTCCGGCTGGCTTTATGCTCACATGCAAAGGTCCATCAACCCCACGCCATTTGGCCTGAATATGGGTATCGAATATCTGCTTATGGCCGTGGTCGGCGGGGCGGGGCACATCTGGGGCGCGGTCTTCGGCTCCGCTGTGGTGTTGATCCTGAAGGAGGTGTTGCAACGCTTTCTGCCGGGGTTGATTGGCACGACCACGAATATGGAAATGGTCGTCTTCGGCATTCTTCTGGTCGGGATATTGCAAACCGCCCGCGAAGGCCTCTGGCCGCTCGTGGTGAAGCTGGTTGGCTTCCGCAAGGCGCCCCGCGATATCGGAGCGCCAGTGGTCGATCTTACCGCCCGCGAGATGCCGCAGCGTGGCAGCCTGCTTCTCTCCGTGGAAAGCGCCCGCAAACAGTTCGGCGGTCTGGTTGCCGTCAATGATGTCAGCTTTCGCATCAAAGCAGGCGAAGTCGTGGGGCTGATCGGTCCCAACGGAGCGGGCAAAAGCACGACTTTCAACCTCATCACCGGCATTTTGAGTTTGAGCAAAGGCGAAGTGCGTTACCGTGAAGCGCGTATCGCCGGGCTCAACCCAAGAGAGATTGCGAAGCACGGCATTGCCCGCAGCTTCCAGCACGCGAAAATCCTGCCGGATATGACGGTGCTGGAAAATGTCGCTCTCGGCGCGCATTTGCGAGGAAAGGCCGGTGTGCTGCGCAGTGTTCTGCGTCTGGAGCGCAAAGAAGAGGCGGCGCTGCTGGCGGAGGCGGCTCTTCAGGTGGAGCGTGTCGGTCTCGGGGAATTTCTTCATCGCCCGGCGGGCGATCTGGCTCTGGGGCAGATCCGCATTCTCGAAATTGCCCGCGCGCTTGCGTCCGATCCCGCCATGCTTCTTCTCGATGAACCCGCTGCCGGTCTGCGCCATGGGGAGAAGCAGGAGCTTGCGGCGCTGCTGCGAAAACTGAGGGAGGACGGCGTGAGCGTGCTGCTGGTGGAACACGATATGGGCTTCGTCATGGGCCTCGTCGATCAACTGGTCGTTCTCGATTTCGGCACGCTGATAGCGGATGGCAAGCCGCAGGATGTGCGCAGCCACCCCGCAGTCGTTGCCGCCTATCTTGGAGGTGTCGCATGAGCCAACCACTTTTGGCGATGCAGAATATTCATGTTTCCTATGGTCATGCCGAGGTGCTGCACGGCGTTTCTTTGCAAATGGAAAAGGGGCAGATCGTTACTGTCATCGGTGCCAATGGCGCGGGCAAGACGACGCTTTTGAATGCCGCGATGGGCATCGTGCCTTCGAAAGGAGGCGTCTTTTACGATGGCGCTCCGGTTCCCTCATCCGTGGAGGCCCGGGTGGCGGCAGGGCTTTGCCTCGTGCCGGAGCGGCGCGAACTGTTCTCCACCATGAGCGTGGAAGACAATATAGAACTCGGCGGTTTTCTTCGCTCTGCGCAGGAGCGTGCGGAAACTCGCGCAGAGGTTTACGAGCGTTTTCCGCGACTTTCGGAGCGCCGCAAGCAAACCGCCGGAACGCTTTCCGGTGGCGAGCGGCAAATGCTGGCGCTGGCACGCGCGCTGATGAGCCGCCCGCGGCTTCTGCTTCTGGATGAGCCGAGCCTCGGCCTCGCGCCCCGTATCGTTATGGACATCCTGAAGATCGTGGCTGAGCTACGCGACAGCGGTGTATCGATCCTACTGGTCGAGCAGAATGCCCGCGCCGCGCTGGAAATTGCCGACTATGGCTATCTCATGGAGCTTGGCGAGGTGAAGCTTTCTGGCAAGGCAGGTGAACTGGCGGATAATCCGGCGTTGATGGAAAGCTATCTGGGAACTGTGTGATCGACTGCGCCTCAGGCAATATTGGCCTTGCGCGGCACCGTTGCATTCCGGTTCATCCACTCCGCCGCAGGTTTGATGCCGCCCAGCGGAAAAAGGTGCAACTGCGAAATCAACGTGTTTGGATGGCTCGCAACATAGTCACCAAGGGCTGCGACCATGTCTGTCGGCTCATAGGGTGAGAGCAGTCGCGTCACGTCCAGTGCTCGCTTTTGCAGGACTTTGAGCGAAGGCCCGACGCCGCAGGAAACGGCGAACTGGAGAAGCGTCTGCAGTTTTGCCGGTCCGGCAATTCCCACATGGATCGGCAGGGTGATGCCCGCCTGCGCCACGCGCTCCGCCCATTCAATGATCACTTTCGGATCGAAGCCGAACTGCGTGACGATGGCCATATCGGCGTCTGTGAGGTTGGCGAAGTCGTTCTTCCACTTAAGCGCACCATCGACATTGCTCGTCGTGCCATCGCGGTCGATATCCTTGTTGCCCTCCGGGTGGCCCGCGACATGCAGGCGCGTGAAGCCATTACGGTCGAAAAGCTCGCTTTCCAGCAATTGAATGGAGCTTTCCAGGCTCCCCGCCGGGCGCACCTCACCCCCGCCAAGCAGCAGGGCTTCAGTCACATCCGCATCGTTGCGATATCGCTTGATCCAGTCCTCGAGTGTCGGGCGGTCTGGAATGCTGCGGGCAGGAAAGTGGGGCATGACGGCAAAGCCGTCTTCACGAAGGCGCTTTGCCGTCGCAACCATATCTTCAACGGGCGTGCCAGCAATGTGCGCGATGTAAACCCGCGTGCCTTGCGGAAGAAGCGCGTTGAAATCCTCGATCTTTGCCGCCGTCCGCGGCATGACCTCGATAGACCACGAGTCAAGGAGAGGGCTCGCGCCAATGGTGAGTTCACCCTGCGTTTTCGAGCGGCCAATGAAGTTCAGTATTGCCATACGTCTCTCCTTCTCCCGCTTGAAATGTATACATTGAATTCGAAGTCATCAAGTTTCATTTGCGATTATCGCAGTTTTTCCGTTGAAATCGGCGTTTAGTTCCATCATAAAGAATACATTGCTGCGGAGGAGGAGCTCTTGCAGCGACCCCGCATATTCATTTTTGCATTCTGCGGGTCATCTTCATCGGTCGCATCAGGAGGAGGTGTCGCCATGAATAAATCTGTCTGCCGTTTCAAAAGACCATATAATTCGAATTGTTTTGTAGCCGGAGCGCAAGCCCTCGTGACCGTCCATCTGCGACGTGCGGGGTGGGCTTGATGACGGAGCCCTGTTTCGATATCGCGCATCTCGGCCATGTGGAGCTTTATACCAACAAGTTCGAGGAAAGCCTTGATTTCTTTACCCGTGTCTACGGGCTCACGCCGAGCCTGATCGATAGTGACAGCGCCTATCTGCGTGCGTTCGATGATTATGAATTCCACACGCTGAAGCTGACGCGCCATCACACCACTGGCGTAGGACATGTTGCCTACCGCGCATCTTCTCCCCAGGCGCTGGAGCGGCGCGTTAAGGTGATCGAGGAGATGGGGTGTGGGCTTGGCTGGGTGGACGGCGACGTCGGGCACGGTCGCGCTTATCGCTTTACTGATCCTGACGGTCACATTTTCGAGCTTTACTGGGATACGAGAGTTTATGAGGCGCCGTCTGAAGAGCGCCCCGCGCTAAAGAACCTCGCCCAGCGGTATCATGGGCGTGGCGCGAGCCCGCGTCGGCTGGACCATCTGAACCTGCTCGCCACCGACGTTCGCGCCATTCGTGATTTCATGACGCGTGCGCTCGGCAGCCGTGTCACGGAGCAAATTCAGCTGGACAATGGCAGGCTCGGCGGCTGCTGGTTTACCGTCAACAACAAGACCTATGACATCGCCTATTCTGAAGATCACACGGGCGCGAAGGGGCGCTTCCACCACGTCACCTACGCGGTGGACCAGCGTGAAGACATTCTTCGCGCCGCAGATATCTTTCTGGAGAATGGCGTGCATATCGAGACCGGACCGCACAAGCACGCCATACAGGGAACCTTCTTTCTCTATGTCTGGGAACCTGCGGGCAACCGCGTGGAACTCGCCAATGCCGGTGCGCGGCTCATTCTGCGACCGGATTGGCCGACGGTTACCTGGACCGAGATGGAGCGGAAGAAGGGGCAGGCCTGGGGGCTGAAAACCATCGAAACATTCCACACGCATGGCACGCCGCCGGTCGAGAAGGCGAATGCGCCTGCCACCCATGTTCACGGTAAGGAGGACTGACCCATGGCAAAAACAGCGCTCGTCATTTCCGCTCATTCGGCGGATTTCGTCTGGCGATGCGGCGGCGCAATCGCGCTTCATGCGGCCAAAGGCTATGAGGTCACGGTACTGTGCCTCTCTTATGGTGAGCGCGGAGAGAGCGCCAAGCTTTGGAAGCTTGCCGATATGTCGCTTGAAAAGGTGAAGGCTGCACGCCGCGTGGAGGCTGAGAATGCCGCCAAAGCGCTCGATGTCCACGACATCCAGTTCTTCGATCTCGGGGATTACCCGCTGGAGGTCGATCGCGATGCCAAGTACCGGCTTGTCGATGTCATTCGCAAGGTTCAGCCGGAATTCATGTTGAGCCATTCCCGCTGGGACCCTTACAATACCGACCATATGTACGCGACCCAGATTGCCATCGAGGCGCGGATGATTGCGCAGGCCTGGGGCCATAATCCGGGTGAGAAGGTGCTTGGGGCACCGCAACTCTATCTTTTCGAGCCGCACCAGACGGAGCAAATGGAGTGGAAACCGGACGTGTTTCTGGATATCTCGTCCGTCTGGGAAAAGAAGTGGGCGGGGATCCAGTGCATGGAAGGGCAGGAGCATCTCTGGCATTATTACAAGAATGTGGCCGAGAACCGCGGCAACCACTTCATGCGCAATTCCGGTGGACAATCCGGCGGGCGCAAGGCGACCCACGCGGAAGGTTTTCAGTCGGTCTTTCCTCGCACCGTGGATGAGCTGTGATGGGCGTCGTCGTTCAGAATATCGAACGCGCTGCAACCGACATCATAGAGCGGCTGGCAGCCTGCGGTGTCGCAACGGTTCATGAGGCGCAGGGGCGCAAAGGCCTTCTTGCGAGCTATATGCGACCGATCTATTCCGGCGCGCGCATCGCCGCGAGTGCCGTCACTATTTCCTCGCCGCCCGGCGATAACTGGATGGTTCACGTTGCCATCGAACAGCTACGCGAAGGTGACGTGATGGTGCTGGCACCGACCAGCCCCTGCGAAGACGGTTATTTCGGCGATCTTCTGGCCACATCCGCACAGGCGCGAGGATGCAAGGGGCTCATCATCGAGGCCGGGGTTCGGGATGTTGCCGATCTGACGGAGATGAAATTTCCAGTCTGGTCCAAGGCCATTTTCGCGCAAGGCACCGTGAAGGAGACGGTCGGTTCGGTAAATGTGCCGATCATTTGCGCCGGTACGCTGATCAACCCCGGAGACGTTATCGTTGCCGATGACGATGGGGTTTGTGTCGTGAAACGGGAGGAGGCGGCGGAGGTTGCCGATAAAGCTGAGGCGCGTGTGGCAGCGGAGGTGGCGAAGCGCGCCCGTCTCGCTGCCGGTGAACTCGGGCTCGATATTTACGACATGCGCAAGCGTCTGGCGGAGAAAGGGCTGAAATATGTCTGATCCTGCTGCGCCGCAGGCCATGCGGGGAGTGCCATGCATGTGGATGCGTGGCGGCACATCCAAAGGCGGGTATTTTCTGGCAAGCGATTTGCCGGAAGATCGAGACGGTTTTCTGCTGCGCGCCATGGGCTCTCCAGACGCCCGCCAGATCGATGGAATGGGCGGGGCTAATCCGCTGACCTCCAAGGTCGCAGTCATCAAGCCATCGGAGCGCGCGGATGCTGATATCGATTATCTCTTTCTGCAGGTCTTCGTGGATCAGGCCATTGTCAGTGACGGGCAAAATTGCGGCAACATCCTTGCCGGTGTCGGCCCCTTCGCCATCGAGCGCGGACTGGTGAAAGCGGAGAATGGCCAGACGCAGGTTCGCATTTTCATGGAAAACACCGGCCAGATTGCCGTCGCGCGTGTCGAAACGCCGGCTGGGCTGGTGACTTATGCTGGCGATGCCCGGATCGATGGCGTTCCGGGGCTCTCGGCTCCGATACCGATTACCTTTGCAGATACTGCCGGATCCAGTTGCGGCGCGTTGCTCCCCACGGGGAATGCGGTGGATGTGATCGGCGGTATCGAGTGCACATTGATCGACAATGGAATGCCCTGCGTGGTGATGCGGGCTCAGGACCTTGGGGTCGAAGGCACGGAATCTCCTGAAATGTTGGAGGGTGGCGCTGAACTGCGCAGCAGGCTCGAAGCTATTCGGCTGAAAGCAGGTCCCTTGATGAACCTCGGCGATGTCACCGCAAAAACGGTGCCGAAGATGACGATGGTCTCCAGAGCGGCGTCCGGCGGTGCCATTTCCACCCGAACATTTATTCCGCATCGCTGCCATGAGGCCATCGGCGTCCTCGGCGCGGTCAGTGTCGCGACTGCATGTCTGCTTGGTCAGGGACCGGCGGCTGATCTTGCCTCGGTGCCGGATGGAGACGAGAAACTCATCTCGGTCGAACACCCGACGGGCGAGATGAGCGTGATCGTAACCATGCGTGACGGCGTGGTAGCGAATGCTGCGGTTTTGCGAACGGCGCGGAAGCTTTTTTACGGTACAATATTTGCGTGAATGTTGAAGGTCGAATAGGGGCGTCTCACAGCCGCAAGGCGGCGCTGGTTGTGTATACATGCATGCCCGCATGGTTTGACCGGGTCATGGTTCCACATTATCATTCGTTAAATAAGGGGATTGAGGCTTGCCAGCTTTATTGCATTCGGCTGCCGGTGATGTGGGCCAGGTCAAAACAAAATGAAACAAAATGATGCGGCAACGCATGGGCGCCGGGCCGTCATTGAGCTTCGGGAAAAGATCATCAGCGGAGAGTTGCCGGGCGGCATGCGGCTTTTCGAAGTTTCGCTTGCCGAAAAGCTGGATATTTCAAGAACACCCGTGCGTGAGGCCCTCTCTCGTCTTGCCGAAGAGGGGTTGCTGGACCGCTTGCCGAGCGGTGGTTTCATCGTTCGCCGCTTCGGCTATGCGGATGTGGTGGATTCCATCGAGCTTCGTGGTGTTATGGAAGGCATGGCGGCGCGTCTGGCGGCAGAGCGAGGTGCTGCACCCGAAGCGCTTGCCGCCATGAAGGAAACCGTCGAAAAACTGGATGCCTGTTTCGGTATCGAGCAGGACGATGTGGATTTCGACAAATATTCCGACTTGAACGAGATTTTCCACCATCAGCTCGCTGCTCTTTCCGGCAGCGATATCGTGCGGCGCGAAGTGGAGCGCGCGAGTTCCCTGCCATTCGCCTCGCCCTCTGCTTTTCTGCCGGATAAGGCCGACATTGCCGCCTTCCGCCGGTCCTTGCGGTCCGCGCAGGCACAGCACCACGCGCTTGTGGAGGCAATAGGCGCGCGTGAGGGCTCGCGGGCTGAATGGCTGGCGCGTGAGCATGCGCGGACTGCGCGCCGCAATCTGGAATATATCTTTGGCGAAGACCCCGGATTGCTGAAAAAAATACCGGGGCTGGCGATCATTCATCGCTGAACCACCTGCTGCGTGTAAATTGCGAAGCCTCCTTTGCCGTCTTCTCGACAGGTCGCAGGTGTGTGTGCTGCTGACGGCTTGAAATGTGTATCGACTGCTGCCGGCCGCTTCCTGCTGGCGTCATATTTTGCTGACGAAGTGGCCGTAAATTACGCTTGCAATCTCGTCCGTGATGAGCCTTTATGTATACATTATGGTTTGTATCTAGGGAGGAGACACCATGGCAAACAGCAGCTTAAGCGATATTCTGGCCGAGAATCCCGATATCATTGGGCGCCTTAGAAATTCACCGATCGGTATGTATGTATACCCGGTCGTGACGCCTGAGTTCAGCAACTGGCGTAGCGAACAGGCAGCGTGGCGTCATTCTGCAGTGCTGTTCGACCAGTCCCACCATATGGACGAATTGATTGTAGAAGGGCCGGATGCCGAGAAGTTTCTGGCCTATCACGGCATCAACTCCTTCTCCAATTTCGATCTCAACCGCGCCAAGCACTTCGTGCCGGTCACGCCGAATGGCCATATCATCGGCGACCACATTATCTTCCGTGAGCGTCAGGATAAGTTCATCCTCGTCGGACGCGCGCCCACCTCCAACTGGCTGATGTTCTGCGCGGCCTATGGCAAGTGGAATGTGCGCCTGAAATACGATCCCCGCTCGCCGTCCCGCCCTGAAGGTGAGCGCGTGCTGCGCACGCATTATCGCTACCAGATTCAGGGACCGGAAGCGCCGAAGATCTTCGAAAAGCTCAATCGCGGGCCGATCCCTGAGATCAAGTTCTTCCATGTCGACCAGATCAATGTCGGCTCCAAAAAGGTTCAGGCGCTGCGCCATGGAATGTCTGGTGCGCCGGGTCTGGAAATCTGGGGGCCGTATGAGGACAAGAATTACGTTCTGTCCTGCATTCTGGAGGCCGCAAAGGAGGCGGAGGTCGATCTGGTTCGTTGCGGAAGCCGCGCCTACTCCACCAACACGCTGGAATCCGGTTGGATTCCATCTCCGCTACCTGCCATCTACACCGGCGACGGCATGTTGCAGGCCTATCGCGAATGGCTGGGTGCGGATTCCTACGAGGCGAATGGCGCCATCGGCGGCAGCTTCGTTTCGGATAATATCGAAGACTATTACGTCAATCCGTTCGAACTCGGCTATGATTTTTATATCGGCTGGAAGAAGGACGACTTTATCGGCAAGGCTGCGCTGGAGAAGATGAAAGGACAGCGTAACCGCAAGAAGGTTACCTTCGAATGGAACGCCGAGGATGTCGTGGAGGTCATTGCGTCTGCGTTCAGGCCGGGTGAGGACCACTATAAGTGGATCGATTTCCCGCAGCCGAACTATGCCTCCACCAGCGCCGACCTGATCCTGAACGGAGAGGGCAAGCGCGTCGGCATGTCCATGTTCAACGGCTATTCCTACAATGAACGCTGCGTGCTTTCGTTGGGTGTCGTGGATGACGATGTGCAGGTTGGTGACGTATTGACCCTGGTCTGGGGTGAGCCGGACGGCGGCACGAAGAAAACCTCCATCGAGCCACACAAGCAGGCCAAAATCCGCGTTCGCGTTTCACCTACACCTTACGCAAGCGAGGCCCGCGAAAATTACGCCGAAAGCTGGCGCAACAAGAAAGCCTAATGGCTGAAAAATCAAGAGCCGCCCGGAGGTCGTTCGGGCGGCTTTTCAGTTACTAAAAATCCTCTAAGCAACGCTCAAATGCGCATCCAGCTTGTCTGGCTCGTTAAGCAGCGCCTGCGATGTGCCGCGATGGCTGACAGCACCGCGCTCAAGCACGATGACATCATCGGTCAAAGGCAATATCTTGCGGGCCTTCTGCTCCACGATAATGGCCGACATGCCTTCTTCTGTTACGATGCGGCGCAGAACCAGAAGCAGTTCATCGACAATGATGGGGGCGAGTCCCTCCAGCGGCTCATCGAGCAGAAGCAGTTTCGGGTTGAGCATCAGCGCGCGGGCAACGGCCAGCATCTGCTGTTCGCCACCGGATAGCTGGTTGCCGAAGTTTTTGCGACGCTCGTTGAGCCGTGGAAACAATTGATAGATGCGCGCAAGCGTCCATTTGCCGGGGCGTGCGGTCGCGGTCAGGTTTTCTTCCACCGTGAGCGAGGGAAAGATGTTGCGCTCCTGCGGAACCCAGCCAATGCCAAGTGCTGCACGCTGTTCTGCCCGAAGGCGGCTGATGTCTTTTCCGGCCAGTTCGATACGACCGCTATGATGTGTGGTGACACCGACGATGCTGTCTAGCAACGTCGTTTTACCGGCGCCGTTTCTGCCGAGCAGCGCAAGGGATCGGCCCTCTTCCAGTTCCAGATCGACCCTCGCCAATACACGGGCCTCGCCATAGCCGCTTACCAGCTGTTCGATTTTCAACAAGGCTGTCATTCAGGCATCCTCCCCGAGATAGATCGCCTTGACACGCGGATCTTTGGAAATCTCAGCAACGGTCCCTTCCGCAAATATCGCGCCAGCGGCGAGAACCGAGATGCGGTCTGCGAAGGAGAAAACGAGGTCCATATCATGCTCGATCAGAACCACCGTCACATCTTCCGGCAACGCGCGAACGATTGACAGAACCTCATGGCGTTCTTCTTCCGGCACGCCCGCCGCCGGTTCGTCCAGAAGAAGAACACGCGGCTTGAGCGCAATGGCGAGAGCGATTTCGAGCAGGCGCTGTTTGCCATAGGGCAGCAGGCTTGTTGGCCGATCCATCACATCTGCCAGGCGAAAACGCTCCAGAACCGCTGCCGCTTCTTCGGCCACCTGCCGGTCGCGCGAGAGGGCTCGCCAGATCAGCTTGCCGTGACCTTTCCGCTCTCCAATGGCAAGCATCATGGAATCGAGCGGCGTGAAATCCTGGAAAAGCTGGTTGATCTGGAACGTGCGGGCCAGCCCCTTTGCCACGCGTTTATGCGCTGCGATCCCGGTGATTTCTTCTCCCTCGAGAAATATCTGGCCGTTATCGATAGACAATGCGCCGGTCAGCAGATTGATCAGCGTTGTCTTTCCAGCGCCGTTGGGGCCAATCAGCGCATGGCGGGCACCGGGTTTGACCTGAAGGGAAACGTCGTTGGTGGCAACAAAGCCGCCGAAGCGCTTGCCGAGATTGCGGGTTTCGAGGGCGAAACTCATGGCGCTTCCTCCACGGCGAGTTTCGGGCTTTTCTGCTGCTTGCGAGAGCCGGGAAGATATCGTCTCCATCCGGCAATGCGCTCGCGCCCGATCATGACGATGGCGATGAGGATCAGGCCTATCCAGAACATCCAGTATTGCGGCGTGATGACGGAGAGCCAATCTCGAAGCAGCGTGAAGATGATGGCGCCGAAAACGCCGCCATAGAGATATCCGGTTCCTCCGATGACAAGCACCAGCAGCACATCGGCTGAGCGATGAAACGCCAGAACATCCGGGGAAACGAAGCTGGTCGTCTGCGTCAGAAGCGCGCCAGCCATTCCGGCATAGACCGCCGCAATCGTATAGTTCACCACGATCCGCCGCGTCGGTGAAATGCCGAGCATGGAAGCGCGACGGCTGTTGCGTTTGATGGCTTTGAGCGACAGCCCGTAAGGAGAGTTGACGATGCGCCTTGCAATGAAGGCGAGAACGATCAAGACGATCAGCACATAGATGTAACCGGTGCGGCCCCATAGATCGAATTCGAACATTCCAAGGATCGGCGACATCATCACACCCGATAGGCCATCCGCGCCGCCGGTCAGCCATGCTGCCTGATTGGCGACTTCCGCGAGCAGCATGGCAACGCCGAAGGTGGTCATCAGGCGTGTGAGGTCGGAACCTCTCAAGACCAGAAAACTGGAGAGAAAACCGAAAATACCGCTGACAATTCCGGCAACCAGCAGGCCTGTCACGGGCTCCCCGGTATAGTCCCGCGCCAATATTCCGGCGACATAGGCACCCACACCGAAGAATGCGGTGTGGCCCAGCGAGACGATGCCCGCATAGCCGAGAATGAGATCGAGCGAGATCGCGAAGATCGCCAGAATAGCGATTTCGGTTAGGATCAACATATGCGATGGCAGTACGAAGATAGCAGCCACGGCAGCGATCCAGAGGCCGAGTTCCCATATCTGCCAGCCTTCGTTGCGTTTCAAAAGGCCTTGTGCGGTAACGGAATTTGGTTGTTCGTTCTTGTTCATCGACCACCCTCACGCCCGAAGAGGCCGTGTGGCCTGAGGATCAGCACGGCGATCATAACCGCATAAATGATGAAGGCGCCAAGCTGCGGCACATAATATTTTCCCGCGACATCGGCTATGCCCAGCAGAAGTGCCGCGATGAAGGGGCCGGTGATGGACGAGGTGCCGCCGACGGTGACCACGATCATAAAATAGATCAGGAACTTGAGCGGAAAGCTGGGATCAAGCCCCAGCATATCCGCACCCAGCGCGCCGCCTAGCCCGGCAAGACCGGAGCCGAGCGCAAAGGTCAGGGCGAAGATGACGGAAACATTGACCCCAAGCCCACGCGCCACACGCCCGTCATCCACTGCCGCGCGCAGTTGTGAGCCGAAGCGCGTTTTTGTTAGCGCGAACTGAAGAATGATGGCGAGAACTGCGCATAGAATGATGATGAACAGCCTGTATCGGCCAATCCCGATACCAAGAAAATCGAAGCGCCCCCTCAACTCTGCCGGAAGATTGATAAGCTGCTGCTGCCCGCCCATGAAGTAATCGATTGCCGCAATCGACATGAAGACGAGCCCGATGGAAAACAGCACCTGATCGAGATGGGACGATCGGTACAGCCTTCGATAGAGCGTCCGCTCGAGAAGGGCACCGATCAGTGCGCAGATCAGAAATGCGGCAGGCAGGCACAAATAGAAGGAAAGCCCGTAGCAGTTCATCATGATGACGGTGATGTAGCCACCCGCCATTGCGAAAGCGCCGTGGGCGAGATTGACGAAATTCATCAGGCCGAGAGTGATCGACAGGCCGCATGCAAGAATGAAAAGAAGCATGCCATAGGCAATGCCATCGAACAGAATGGTCAGCATAAGAACTCGCAAGGTTAAGCGCAGCAGGCCGTGGCCCACTGCGCGTTCATTGCTTACTGTGCGGCGTTCGGATCGCGGATTTTCGGATAGCTCGCAAATTCCACATTGTAGAGCTCGCCATCCACCTTCTTCACTTCACGGATGTAGATATCCTGAACGATATCGCGCGTACCGGCATCGATGGTGATGGGGCCGCGCGGGCTGGTCCATGACATGCCCTTCATCGCCTCGATCAGCTTCGTACCATCGGTATCACCCTGTGTTTTCTCAAGCGCGGCATAAGCCAGATGCATGGCATCATAGCCGCCGACGCACATGAAATTCGGGCGCATATTGTTGTTGGCTTTCCGGACTTCCGCCACGAATGCCTTGTTTTCCGGGCTGTCATGCGAAGCGGAATAGAAGTGCCCGGTAATGACGCCAACCGCCGGGTCGCCGATATTGTTCAGGAGGTCGTCATCCGTCACATCGCCGGTGGCGATGAGCTTGATGCCCGCATCCGCGAGCCCGCGATCCACGAACTGCTTCATGAACAGCGACCCGACGCCGGAAGGAACGAAGACGAATATGGCATCGGGCTTCGCATCGCGAACGCGTTGCAGGAACGGCGCAAAATCAGGATTCTGCAGCGGAACGCGAACGGCCTCGACGATCTCTCCGCCTTCTTTCTTATATTGATCCGTAAAGCCTTTTTCGATGTCGTGGCCGGGGCCGTAATCCGAAACGAGTGTCACGACCCGTTTGATGCCATTCTGGAATGCCCAGGTGGCCACCGGCACGGCGGATTGGGGGCCAGCCATGGACGTTCTGGCAAAATAAGGCGATTGTTTCACGATTGCCGATGTCGTGGCAGAGGTTACGATAGCGGGGATTTTTGCCTGATTGAGAACCGGCGCGACGGCCATGGCAAGCGGGGTGAGGCCAAAGCCCATTAGCATCTTCACGCCGTCATTGACGACAAGTTCCTGAGCAATGCGGCGGGTCTGGTCGGCTGTGCCTGCGTCGTCTCGCACGACGAGTTCGATCTTCTTGCCTGCCACCGTGTCGCCATTCAGCGCCATGTATGCACGAACGCCTGCCTGAACCTGCCGCCCTGTCGAAGCGAAAGGCCCGGTAATCGGCAAGATGAGGCCGATCTTTACGGCTTCTTCCGCGGACCCTTTTTGAATGAGGGTGAACGGCAATGCAGATAATGCGGTGCCGGCAACGAAAATTCGCCTGGTTATCATGCTGATCCTCCCGTTTATTTTTCGCCACGTATTTCAGCCTCTGTCGAACTTCGCGTCTCCTCTTCGCGATGCTCGGCTGAACATATATGCCGGGATCAATGTATACATAAATGAAAGGTCGAAACAAGCGATGCAGGGCATTTCTTGCGCGCTTGTGATGGCTGCTTTGCGGAGTGGACGCAGGCACGAATACTGGTCTTCTGTCGAATGACAGCAGTATTCTTGATAGTATGTTTACCATCTCCCGGAATGATTTTGTATTATCATCGGTGCGGATGAGTATTAAAGCATAAATTAAAACCTGAAAATGTAGCTTTCCCCACTATAAAAGGGGAAGGCGCGGGCCAGATGGTCTCAACAGTTGAAAACATTGATCAGGCAGGGGCAGAAATGCCGCGAGGCCGGACGAAGATCGTCTGGTATCATTCGCTATTCTGGAAGATCACGGTTTTCCTCGTTTCCAGTATCGTGCTGGCCTATATCGTCGGTGCTGCCGTTGGCTGGGTCATGGTGGAGCGGGATTCGCTTGCCCAGTGGCGGCGCGAGGCAGAGCTGAACGCGCAGGTCACCAGTTCCGCAATCCGCACGATCTACACGTTCATTGCCATCGAGAGCAATGAGAGCGGCCAGATCGTCAAGATCGTCAGTGAAAGACCGCTTGGCGACGATGCCTCCATTTTGGATACGGGCTTCAATCCGGGGGATGTTCTGGGGCTTGCAGCAGCGCAGACCAAGAATAACGTCTGGCTTTTCCAGAAAACACCTGCGCATGAAACCTTCGTCAGTTCGGCAGATGCCTTTGGCGAGGGCTCGCAGATTATAATGAAACTGCCCGACGACACCGAAACGGACAGCTTTTACGTCGGCTTCGCCAAAATTGGCGATACGAGGCACTTCATAGCCTTCGTGCCTGTGGTCAACCAGCAGGGGCAGCTTCAAGGCGGTATCGTCAGCACCATAGGTGAAGCGGCAGACCTTTTCGACACTCAGACGAAACTGCTTCAGAGTTCACTCGCACTGCTTATCACCATTCTTCTTGCGACGAGCGTTATCGTGACGCTGTTGATGCGTAAGGTTTTTACGCCCGTGCCGTCTCTTATCGCTGCGCTCAGCAAGATCGCCCATGACGACACGACTTCGAGAACGCCGTTTCAGGATCGCAACGATGAGATCGGTCGCTTCGCGGTTGCCATCGAGAGGGTGCGCGAAGCTGTCGTGGAACGCGAAAATCTTCGGCAGGTGCGCGATGTCGCCAAGCAGATGGAGCATCTCGCCCATCACGATCCGCTGACCGGCCTGCCCAACCGTGCCTTCTTCAACAAGCGGCTGGATGGCGAGATTGCGCATTTGAGCGATGGTCGCCGCTTCAACGTCATGCTTCTGGATCTTGATCGCTTCAAAGCGGTGAATGACAGTCTGGGCCATGCAAGTGGCGACGCACTTCTCGTTTCCTTTGCCGAGAGACTGACGCTGCTGATGGGTCCGCACGATATGGTGGCGCGCCTCGGTGGCGATGAATTCGCCATTCTGCAAATGGTGCGGAAAGACCCGGTGCGGGAGGCAAGCCGACTGTGCAAAGCGGTCATCGAAGCCGCTGCCCGCCCATTCATCCTGTCCGGCAAGGAAGCCGTCGTCGGCACGAGTATCGGCATCGTAACTGCGCCTGCGCATGGGCACGATGTGTCGGAACTTCTCAAGGATGCCGATGTCGCGCTTTATTGCGCCAAATCCGAAGGGCGTGGCAGGTTCCGTTTCTTCGAACACGGCATGGAAATGTCGCGCGACCGCGACAATGAAATCCAGCATGAGTTGGATAAGGCGCTTCAGCATGACGAGCTTGAGCTGCATTACCAGCCGATCTTCTCCTTTTCGAGCTCCGACCCAGTTGCATTTGAAGCCCTGGTTCGTTGGAAGCATCCAGTGCGAGGCTGGATTTCCCCGGCGGAATTCATTCCAGTCGCTGAAAAGACCGGGCAGATTTGCGCGATTGGGGATTGGGTCTTGCAGCGCGCCTGTCTCGATGCCGCAAGGCTTCCCAATGAAGCGGCAGTCGCCGTCAATGTTTCCGCCGTCCAGTTGCAGCAGGGCGACATAGCCGCCAAAGTGCAGGCTGCGCTGGAAGAAAGCGGTTTGCCGCCGTCCAGACTTGAGATCGAACTGACCGAGACGGTACTTCTGACTGGGCCGAGCGCTACAACCGGTCTCGAAGATATCCACGCGCTCGGTGTCAGCGTCGTGCTGGATGATTTCGGCACGGGATATTCCAGCCTGACCTATCTGATGACCCTGCCGATCAGCAAGATCAAGATCGACCGCAGTTTCGTGGCCGATGTTATGAGCAAGAGCGAAAGCAGAGCGATCATCCAGGGTCTCATTCACATTGCCGAGGGCCTTGGCCTTAAGACAACCGCGGAAGGCGTGGAAACGCAGGAGCAGCTTTCCCTGCTGCGCGCCGCTGGCTGCGATCTTCTGCAAGGCTACCATCTGGGCCGCCCGATGACCGTCACTGAAATCGAAAGCCGCTATCGTTCCGTGCCTGAAAGAAGGTTCCATCGTTAGGAGTACTGAGAATGCAGCATGCGCAATTCCGGCTCCGGCCGTCAAAGCTTCTGAATGTTCTTGGCATATTCCTGGGTCTCGCAGGTACAATGTCGGTCGCGCCTGCGCGGGCAGATGAGATCACCAGCCCCACATTGCAGAAAATCGCTCAGACGAAGACCATCACGATAGGTCATCGAGAGGATGAATCGCCTTTCTCTTACGTCACGCCGGATGGCGTGGTGCGCGGTTATTCCGTGGAGATTTGCGGTTACATTGCCGATTACGTTCGGGATGCGCTGAAGCTCGAAAAAGTCGATGTGAAATATGTCGTGGCAACGCCCGCAACCCGCTTCCTTCTGGTCAAGACGGGTAAGGTCGATCTCGAATGCAGCGCGACGACCAATACGGCGGAGCGCCGGGAACAGGTGGCTTTCACCTATCCGCACTTCATCACGGCCACGCGTTATGTTTCCAAGAAATCCAGCAATCTGAACAGCATCAGGGATCTGGCTGGCCGCTCGGTTGCCTCGACCACCGGCACGATCAATATCGAGCAGTTGCAGAATATCAATCGGGCAGAAAAGCTGAATATTTCCGTTCTTCTGGCAAAGCTCAATTCGGAGGGCTTTGCCATGGTGGAGAACAACCGCGCATCGGCCTTTGTCATGGATGGCGTTCTGCTGGCGGCGCAGGTTGCGTTTTCCGCTGCTCCAAATGACTACTCCATTTCGTCCGAAGCCTTCGGGCCACCGGAGCCCTATGGCATCATGCTGCTCAAGGGTGATGACAGGTTCAAGACACTGGTCAACGAAGCGCTGAAGAAACTCTTCACCAGCGGCGACATCAAGACGATTTATCAGAAGTGGTTCATGTCTCCCGTTCCGCCGGATGGCCGCAACTTCAATCTTCCACTTTCACCGGAGCTTGAAACTGCCTTCGAAGAACCGAAGGAGTATCTGCAATGATGGCTCGTGTTCTTTTGCTCGGCAGCCTGGTGATGGTCTGGGCGATGACGTCTATTGCCGCCAAGGCTGCGGAACAGACTTTCAATACTCCGACATTGGACCGGATAGCGCAGACCGGCAAGATCAGGATCGGCTATGGTACGACAGCGCCTTTTTCCTTCCGTACGGAGGACGGGCAGGTCATTGGCTACTCCATCGATATCTGCCGACGCATGGTTGATCGGCTGAAAGGCAGGCTCAAACTGCCGAAGATCGATATAGAATTCGTAGCCCGCACCCCCAGCAACAGGGTGCAGCTTCTGAATGATGGCTCGATGGATATCGAGTGCAATGCCAGCACGAATTCGGTCGAGCGCCGCAAGAGTGCGAGCTTCGCCTATAGTCATTTCTATGGCGGCACGCGCTATGTTTCTCTGAGCAAGAACGATCTGAAGAAGATCGAAGACCTGAAAGGGCGTTCGGTGAGCGTTGCTTTGGGAACGGTCAATGTCAGCGATATCAACGAAATCAACCGCACCAGGAAACTGAATATCTCCGTTGTTCCGGTGGAAAGTCTGCAAGCCGCCTTCGATATGGTATCGGATGGACGCGTTTCCGCCTTCGCCATGGACGAAGTCTTGCTGCGCACGATGATTGCCCAGACCGCCAAACCGGAAGATTACACGCTGTCACAGGAACTTGTGACGGAAGCTCAACCCATCGGCTTCATGATGCGCCTCAACGACACGGAATTCGTTTCTGCCGTGAATGACGAATTGGCCGAAATCTACAAGAGCCCGGAAATGCCAGAGATTTACAGGCGCTGGTTCGAAAGCCCGATACCGGGCCTGAACATCAATCTCAATCTTCCGATGAGCGCTGTGGTTCGCGAAGCATTGAGCAACCCAAAGCTGATGCAGTGACATATGTCGCGGCGCCTGGAACGCCGCGACATATCCGAGGGTCAGGCTTTTTCGAGCGCGATGGCGATACCCTGGCCGACACCGATGCACATGGTCGCCAAGGCTTTGGCCTTGCCGGAAAGCGACAGTTCAAGCGCTGCGGTTCCGGCAATGCGCGCACCGGACATGCCGAGCGGATGGCCAAGCGCAATCGCACCACCATTGATGTTGGCGCGAGGGTCGTCATCTGCGATGCCGAGTTGGCGCAACGTTGCCAGCCCTTGAGATGCGAAAGCCTCATTGAGCTCGATGACGTCGAGCGCTTCCTGCTTCCAGCCGATACGATCCAGCAGCTTTTGCGAAGCGGGGGCGGGGCCGATCCCCATAATTCGAGGCGGAACGCCAGCCGTCGCGCCGCCGACAATGCGGGCCAGAGGTTTCAACCCGTATTTCGCAACGGCTTTTTCCGACGCGATGATCAGTGCTGCCGCACCATCGTTCACGCCGGATGCATTGCCAGCGGTGACTGATGCGCCTTCCATGCGGTTTACCGGCTTTAGCTTGGCCAGAGCCTCCAGGCTGGTTGCGCGTGGATGTTCGTCTTTCTCGACTAGAACAGGATCGCCCTTTTTCTGCGAAATGCTGACCGGCGTGATCTCCTTTGCCAGCCGTCCGTTTGCCTGCGCTGCTGCGGCTTTTTCCTGGCTCCGCACGGCAAATGCGTCCTGATCTTCCCGCGAAACCTTATAGTCGATTGCAATATTGTCACCCGTTTCCGGCATGGAATCCACGCCGTAAAGGGATTTCATCTTGGGGTTCACGAAGCGCCAGCCGATGGTGGTGTCGTAAATTTCAGCATTTCGGGAAAAGGCGGTTTCCGCTTTCGGCATGACGAATGGCGCGCGGCTCATGCTTTCCACGCCCCCTGCAATCATAAGGTCCGCTTCGCCAGCCTTGATGGCGCGCGCAGCGGTGATTACCGCATCCATGCCGGAGCCGCACAGGCGATTGAACGTGGTGCCGGTGACGGAGACCGGAAGCCCGGCAAGCAAAAGCGACATGCGGGCAACATTTCTGTTGTCCTCACCGGCCTGATTTGCGCAGCCGAAGATAACGTCCTCGACCGCTTCCCAATCAACGGCGCTGTTATGTTCCATGAGCGCCTTGAGCGGAATTGCCCCAAGGTCATCGGCCCGAACGGAGGATAGAGCGCCGCCAAAACGACCGATCGGCGTGCGGATGTAGTCGCAAATGTATACGTTGGTCATAGCATTCCTCAAAGTTCAGGAGCCACGAGATCAGCAATCGGGCCGTCCTGATGGAGTTTGGCGCCCGTCATGGATTGAAGGTCGTCGATGCTCATGCCCGGAAGTTTTTCTCGCAGGACAAACTGCCCATTCACCACATCGACAACCGCGTGGCTTGTATAGATGCGCGTGATGCAGCCGACGCCCGTCAAGGGGAAGGTGCATTTCTCCACCAGCTTCGGCTCACCGTTCTTGGTGACATGTTCGGTGATGACGAAAACCTGTTTCGCTCCATGCACCAGATCCATCGCGCCACCAACCGCTGGCACGCCCTTGGAGCCCACGCGCCAGTTTGCCAGATCACCATTCTGCGCAACCTGATAGGCACCAAGAATAGCCACATCCAGATGGCCGCCACGCACCATGGCGAAGCTATCGGCATGGTGGAAGAATGCGGCTCCCGGCTTCAGGGTCACGGCTTTCTTGCCAGCATTGATCAGGTCCCAATCTTCTTCGCCCGCCGCAGGGGCTTCGCCGAAGTTCAGAATACCGTTTTCCGTGTGAAAAATGGCTTCCCGACCCGGCGGCTGGTACCGTGCGACCATTTCTGGAAAGCCGATGCCAAGATTGACATAGGCGCCATCCTGAATGTCCTGCGCGGCGCGCCAGGCGATCTGTGCGTTCGAGAGCTTGATGTCTTCGAAGGTGTTGAGCGAGGTTTCCACGGTCATGCGTATGCCACTCCTGCGCGGATCAATTCTTCTTCCTGCTGCGGGTTTGATATCTCCACAACGGCATCCACGAATATGCCGGGCGTGACCACCTGTTCAGGGTCTATCCCGCCAACCGGGACGATCTGCGAGACCTGCGCGATGGTGGTTTTCGCCGCCATGCACATCAGCGGATTAAAATTGCGGCCCGCCTTGTTGTAGGTCAGGTTGCCGTGCGCGTCGCCAAGATGAGCTTTCACGATGGCAAAATCCGCCTTCAGCCATCGTTCCTGCACGTAGGATCGGCCATCGAATTGCGCGATGGGCTTTCCCTCCGCGAGCTCGGTGCCGAAAGCGGTGGGGGTATAAAAGGCCGGGATGCCCGCACCACCTGCACGGATGCGCTCGGCAAGCGTACCTTGCGGCACCAGCTCAAGTTCGATTTCGCCTGCGAGATATCTATCGGTAAACGCGCGTGGATCGGATGAGCGGGGAAAAGAGCAGATCATTTTCCGAACCATCCCGGCATCGATCATGGCCGCGATGCCGATACGACCATTGCCCGCATTATTGTTGATAACAGTGAGGTTTCTGGGGCCTTTGTCGATCAGCGCGTGAATGAGCTCGATGGGTGCACCAGAGCCTCCGAAACCGCCGATCATGACCGTTGCGCCATCGCCTATCTCGGCAATCGCATCTGCCGCCGTTTTGACTGTCTTGTCCATATGCACCTCCTGTCGAGCGCCAGCGCGCGTCTCGCCAGCCACCCAATGAGGTAACGCCAGGTGCGGATGGACCGCAAGTCATTTGTGCGATATATGATTTTTGTTCGATTATCGCACAAATCAGGAGGCGAGGATGAAGGAAAGGGACGTGATGGGCGGTCTTGCGAAGGGCCTGCGGATCATCGAGGCCTTCAGCGCCGAGCGCCCCAAGCTGTCTATCTCTGAGGCAGCGGAGGTTGCGGGTCTCGACAGGGCAACAGCAAGGCGATGCCTGCTCACTCTTTCCGAACTGGGATACGCCGCCTATGACGGCAAGTTCTTCACGGTCACACCGAAAGTTCTGAGGCTCGGCACGGGTTGCCTTGCCACCATGCCGTTACCGCGGATCGTCCAGCCGCTGCTGGATCGCCTGTCCGAAGACATTGGGCAAAGCACATCCGTCTCCATTCTGGATGAAACCGAAATTGTCTATGTCGCGCGCGCTTCACAGCGCCGTGTCATGTCCATTGCATTAATGCCGGGATCACGGCTTCCCGCCTATTGTACATCTATGGGGCGGGTGTTGCTGGCGGCGCTGAGCGAAGAGCAATGGCAGCAAGTCCTTTCTGAAACGGTGCTGGAAGCAAGGACTGAGTATACGATCACCAATAGGGAAGTTCTGAACGAAGAGCTGCTCCGAACGCGGGAGCGCGGTTACGCGCTTATCGATCAGGAAGTTGAAATGGGCCTTCGATCCATTGCCGTTCCTTTAAAGAATGTTCACAGGTTCACGGTGGCGGCCCTGAATGTTGGTCTGCCCGCAACTGCCGTCTCCATGGAAGACCTTGCAGAGCGTTATCTGCCTGCTCTCCTGAATGTTCAGGCGGAGCTTTCCAAGATGCTGGCTTGATGTGAAGGGGAGGGCGACAGTTTCTGTTGCTCAGCAAGCCGCCAGGCCTTGGGTGTCATGCCGGTTTCCTTGAGGAAGAAGCGGGAGAAATAGGCAGGATCGTTGAAGCCCATGCTGGCTGCCACCATTCTCACGGAAGAAAAGGTAAACAGCAATTCGTGCTTCGCGTTCTCGATCTGTTGTCTCGCGATCAATCTCTGGAGGCTTGTGCCCCAGTGACGTTTCACGATGCGGTTGAGATGCGTGGGCGAAACGCCGAGTTCGGCTGCGTAGTAATCGGCGGATTTCGGCTCCCTGATGTTGCGAATGATAAGGTCGAGTAACGTCTGAATGCGCTCGTCCTGAGTATCTATCGGTGTTCGTTCCGAAGACGCGGAGATCGTTCTAGAGAGGTGAACGATAAGCTGGCAGATGTGGGCTTCCACCAAGGCATCCCATCCGCTTTTCCTGCTTGTATATTCCTCTGCCACGATTTCACAGCTGGCTCTGATGGCGTCGAAAGTCGGGGCGTTGGTAAGAGAAAGCAAAGCGGGCCGCTTCAGGTTCTGCCGCAGCATTGCCTGCACCGAGGGCGAAAGTGCGTCGGGAATAATGGTCATCACGATGCCGCTTATGTCGCGGGAAAAGCGAAAGCCGTGCTCGAAGCCCGGAGGGACGATAGCGATTGCGGGCGGTTCGATTGGTCTGATATCCGCCCCCAGAATAGCATCGCCGGTGCCGCCTGCGATGTAGAGAATCTGCAGGAAACTCTCATGCCTGTGTCGACCGATCTCGAACCTATGCAGGCTGCTGCGGGAAAATAGCGTTTCGCAATGGAAGCGGAAACTGCCTCCTTCGGCGCCCTTTTCTCCATAGAGCCGGTCTTCCATCAATCGAGCCATCCGAAAACCCTTGGTTCTTCCGATGTTCGGATAGTGCAATCTCGACGCGGAAATGTCCATTGAGGATGCGGCTTGCGCAGTTCACTTTGCTGACGGGAGAAAAGTTAGGGAGGACTTCATGCGCACTCAGGTCGTTATCATAGGATCCGGCCCAGCCGGTTTGCTGCTCGGTCAGTTGCTGGCAAAGCAAGGCATCGATACCGTGATCCTTGATCGGGCCAGCAAGGCGCATATTCTCGCTAGGGTGCGTGCTGGCGTGCTTGAGGAAGGCACGGTGCATCTGCTTGAAAAGGCAGGCGTGGCACAGAGGCTGCACCGCGAAGGAATGCCGCATGACGGCTTTTCGCTGGCCTTCGACGGCAGAGATCACCGCATCGATCTGCACGAATTGACCGGCGGAAAACGTGTGATGGTGTATGGGCAAACCGAAGTGACCCATGACCTGATGGATGCAAGGGAGGCAGCAGGTGCGGTTACTCTTTACGATGTCACGCATATCGAGCTTCATGATGTTGAACGTGAAAGGCCATATGTTCTTTATGAGAAAGATGGCGTAACCAGCAGAATAGATTTCGATTTCATCGCAGGCTGCGATGGCTTTCACGGTGTCAGCCGCAAGTCCATCCCCAAGAGCGCTATCAAGGAATTCGAGCGCGTCTATCCGTTCGGCTGGCTTGGTGTCCTTGCGGACGTCCCGCCAGTCTCGCATGAACTGATTTACGCTAACCATCCTCGCGGCTTTGCTCTCTGCTCGATGCGCTCCGAAACGCGAAGCCGGTATTACGTTCAGTGTAATCTGGATGAGAAGGTGGAGAACTGGAGTGATGAGCGGTTCTGGGATGAGTTAAGGAGCCGTCTTCCAGCGCATCATGCAGAAGCGCTGGTAACGGGCCCGTCCTTCGAAAAATCGATTGCGCCTCTTCGCTCATTTGTTGCCGAGCCCATGCGTTTCGGGCGGCTGTTCCTTGCCGGAGACGCAGCCCATATCGTGCCGCCGACAGGCGCGAAGGGTCTCAACCTTGCTGCAAGCGATGTGCATTATCTGAGCTCTGCCCTGATCGAATATTACAATGGTCGATCCGAAGCGGCACTCGACCAATACTCGGTGCTGGCGCTCGCGCGCGTCTGGAAGGCCGTGCGCTTCTCATGGTGGATGACGACGATGATGCATCGTTTTCCCGATACGGGTGATTTTGGCCAGCGCATTCAGGAGGCAGAGCTCGACTACCTCGTGCATTCACGCGCGGCCTCCACGTCACTTGCGGAAAACTATGTCGGTCTGCCCTATTAAACTGGTGCAGCGGAAAGCCGCTGTGCGGTCTCCCGAATGGTCTGCATCAGGAGGAGTAGCGGTAGCGATGGCTGGATATCCGCTCTCATCGTGAGCCCAACCGGGCCGCTGGTGTCGCTCGTATCGAGGGGAAGCGTCGCAAGCGTTCCGTCCTCGATATCCGCTGCCACCACCCCTTCGGAAATGATCCAGATGGCATCACTGCTTCTGACGAAGGCTCTCCCGAAAGCATCGGACACGGTTTCGATACGAACGGGCAGCGGCGGTACGCCGTGGGCAAGGAGATATTGGTCGACCACGGGCCCGATGACCGAATTGCGAGTCGGCGTCAGCACCGGAAACTCATGCAGTCGCTCGAAAGCCGAACCGCCGAAATCGAGCAGTGGATGACCGGCGCGGACCACGAAGCGCACTTTTTCCGAATAGAGATGCTCGAAGGAAAAGCCGGTCATCTTGTCAGGTGCTGCAAGACGCCCAACGACGAGATCGAGATCGCCGATGCGCAGTTGCTCCAAAAGAACAGCATTCTCGCCCGTCACGATCTTGACGGTGCTGTTGGTGTTTTCGCCGAGAAAGGCCGACATCGCATCCGGCATGATACGGACTGAGACCGTGGGCAGAGCGCCGATCCGGATCGGCGTTCCGGTTCTTGCCGGGTCCAGCGACACGGAATCGACTGCCTGCCGCAACGCCATCATCGTTGCGCCCGCGTGCTTCAGGAACACCTCACCATATCGGCTGAGTTTGATGCCGCGACCGTCCCGCTCGAACAGCGTGACGCCGAGCACCTCTTCTAGCTCACGGATGGTCTTCGTAACGGCGGGCTGGCTGACGTTGAGAATCTCGGCAGCGCGAACGACACTTTTCCGGCGTGCGACTTCGAGAAATGTCTGAAAGTGCCGAAACTTGATCCGGGCGTCGATCATCTAAAGCATAATCCATAAGTTATATGATCAGCATATTTTCTTATTTTACTTAACCATTCCGTTTGGGCAATATCATTTGCAGGAGGAATTCCCACATGCAATTTCTGCCAGTAGGCAACTGCACCATTCATTACCGCGCCATCGGTCTCGACAGCGACAAGCCCGTCATTGTCTTCATCAATTCACTGGGTACGGATTTCCGTATCTGGGAGTTTGTGATGCAGGCGCTGGGTGATGACTATGCATATGTGCTTCACGACAAGCGCGGGCATGGGCTGTCGGAGGTCGGAACCACTCATACTATAGAAGCCCATGCCGATGATCTGGCGGCATTGCTGGATCATCTTTCCGTTCGGCACGCCATCATCTGGGGCCTGTCGGTCGGTGGGCTTATTGCGCAGAGCCTTTATGCGAAGCGGCGGGATTTGGTTCGAGCGCTTGTTCTCAGCAACACGGCTCACAAGATCGGCTCAGCCGACATGTGGAACGAGCGGATCGGCAAGATCGAGCGCGAAGGTCTCGCGCCGTTAATTGAGCCCGTCATGGAGCGCTGGTTCACACCGGCCTTCCGCACACCGGATAATCTTCTTTATGCTGGTGCCCGAACCATGTTGGCGCGGCAGGATGCGCGTGGCTATGCGGCAACCTGTGCAGCCATTCGAGATGCGGATTTCACCGGAGCGGCTGGCCGAATCGCCGTGCCGACGCTTTGTGTCGCAGGCGATGGTGATGGATCCACACCGCCCGATCTTGTCCGTGAACTTGCGGCACTCATCCCGAACAGCCAGTTCGCAATCGTGGAAGCCTGTGGCCACATTCCCTGTCTGGAGCAGCCCGAAGCCTATGCGGCAACCGTTCGCTCTTTCCTGAAAACCTTGCCGGAGGGGTCTAGCCTTGGCTGATGAAAACCAGAAGATGGATCGCTTCGAAACCGGCATGAGGACGCGCCGTGAGGTTTTGGGCAATGCCCATGTGGATCGCGCCCAGGCGGCCTCCACGCCATTCGATCAGCCGTTTCAGCGCCTCATCACCGAATCCGCATGGGGCACGGTCTGGTCTGGCTCGCAATGGACCAAGCGGGAGCGTTCCATGGTCACCATCGCGCTGCTGGCCGCACTCGGCCATGATGAAGAGGTGGCCATGCATGTGCGCGCGACGGCCAATACGGGCGCCACGGAGGAAGACATTCGCGAAGCACTGATGCATGTTGCAATTTATGCCGGGGTGCCTGCTGCGAACCACGCATTCAAGATTGCGAAAAGCGCGCTTGCAGAAATGCGCACCGCTCATTCGCCTGAGGAGGAGAAGAAATGACGAACAAGCCGCCCGAAACCGGTCCCTTTTTTGCCAGAGATCGCAGCATTCATCCGCCGGCTTTTGCGCCCGGCTACAAGACGTCGGTTCTGCGTTCACCGCAGCGGGCATTGATTTCGCTGGAAGGAACGAAGAGCGAGATTACCGGCCCGGTCTTCGGGCACGGCATGTTGAACCCGCTCGATAACGATCTCATCCTCAATTATGCGCGGCCCGGCGAAATGCCCATCGGCCCACGCATCCTCGTACACGGGCGGGTGCTGGATGAGCGCGGAAAGGGAGTGGAAGGGGCGCTGGTGGAATTCTGGCAGGCGAATGCCGGTGGTCGGTATCGCCACAAGAAGGAAACCTATCTCGCGGCAGTCGATCCGAATTTCGGCGGGGTGGGGCGCACCATTACGGATGAGAACGGCTATTACTGGTTCAAGACCATCCAGCCGGGCGCCTATCCCTGGCCGAATGGCGTCAATGACTGGCGGCCCGCGCATATTCATTTCTCGGTTTTCGGCCACGGCTTTTCGCAGCGGCTGATTACGCAGATGTATTTCGAGGGCGATCCGATGATCTGGATGTGTCCCATCGTCAAAACCATTCCAGACAAGGGTGCCATCGAGCGTCTCGTCGCTGCTCTCGACATGAACTCGACCATTCCGATGGATATGCGCGCCTACAAATTCGATATCGTTCTGCGCGGTCGTCGCTCCACCCTGTTCGAGAACCGCATGGAGGGGAACTGATATGTCCCAATCGCTCGATTACCTGAAGGAAAGCGCGTCTCAGACCGCTGGTCCTTACGTCCACATCGGCTGCACACCCAATTTCGTCGGTATCCACGGCGTCTTTGCGGAAGATCTCGGTTCCGGCGCACTTTATGAAGAGGGCGTGAAGGGTGAGAAGATCACCATTCGTGGCACGGTTTACGACGGCGGCGGCAACGCGTTGAAGGATGCTCTCGTTGAAATCTGGCAGGCGGATGCGGAGGGGCTTTATAATAGCCCGAGCGAAACGCGAGGTGATGCCGATCCCAAATTCTTCGGCTGGGGCCGTTCGCCGGGAGATATGGATACGGGCGAATTCGTGTTCCACACCATCAAGCCCGGCAAGGTTCCGTTCAAGGCGGGTGTCTTGATGGCGCCACACGTCACCTTCTGGATCGTTGCGCGCGGCATCAATATCGGGCTCCATACCCGCATGTATTTTCCTGAAGAGCAGGATGCCAATGCAACCGATCCCATCCTCGCGCGGGTGGAACACAAGGTTCGGCTGGCAACACTGATCGCGACCAAGGAAGAGGGGAGCAATTATCGTTTCGATATTCACCTGCAAGGTGAGAACGAAACGGTCTTTTTCGATATTTGAGAGCATCCATGAGCATCACCCCTTTTCAGCATCCCTATCTGAGCGGCCTTTTTGGCGATGAAGAGCTGGCCGCCCTTTTTTCAGCCGAAGCGGATATCGAAGCCATGCTGCGCTTTGAAATCGCTCTGGCTGAAGCGGAAGCGGCATTAGGGGTGATTACGGGGGAGGCGGCGGGTGCGATCAGGAGCGGCATTGAAAATGCCGTGCTTGATCATTCCGCGCTTCGGGATGGTGTGGCTAAAGACGGCGTGATTGTGCCGGAACTGGTTCGGCAATTGCGCGCTGCGGTGACGGGAGAGGCTGCGGCGAAAGTTCACTTCGGCGCAACGAGCCAGGATGTCATCGACACCAGCCTCATACTGCGGCTGAAGAGTGCAATGGGGCTTCTCAAATCCCGTACCACGCAGATCATCCAGTTGCTTGAGCAGTTAAAGGCACGAGATGCTGCCAGGTCGATGATGGGCTATACCAGAATGCAAGCCGCGATCCCGATCAAGGCAGGCGAACGTATCGACAGTTGGCTTCTGCCCATCAAGCGGCATCAACAGCGATTGGAGCAGCTGGAACAGCATGGATTCCCACTCCAATTCGGCGGGGCCGCTGGCACCTTGGAAAAACTGGGTGACAAGGGTGCTTCGGTCAGAGCGAAGCTCGCTGAAAAACTAGGTCTCTCCGATACGCCGCAATGGCAAAGCCAGAGGGATTATCTGGCGGAGATTGGCAATCTGGTTTCGATGATTACGGGGACGCTCGGCAAATTCGGTCAGGACATCGCGTTGCTGGCTGAGATTGGCGACGATATCCGCATGTCCGGCGGTGGTGGGTCTTCCGCCATGCCGCACAAGCAAAATCCTGTGGCTGCCGAAACGCTGGTCACGCTTGCCCGCTTCAACGCAACCCAGCTTTCCGCCCTTCACAATTCCATGGTTCATGAGCAGGAGCGCTCAGGTGCGGCATGGATGCTGGAATGGCTGATCTTGCCGCAAATGATCATGGCGACGGGTGTTTCCCTTCTAACCGCGAAACGGCTTATGGGGCAGATTGAAGCGCTTGGGCGCTGATTGTTCCCGTTCATCTCCCCTTAATTTTTCAGGAACCATTGCCATCCGACCTCGTTGGGTTGGCAGGAGACGCGCCGTGTCAAACGGACGCGATGGTGCTGAAGAACATCGGGATTTTTCCGTTTTCTCCCGATGGCCAACGAAGTGGCAGACGAGCTTCTTATCCATCCGGCCGCCTCCGCCTCACACCTGCCAAGGAGGTTTGGACATGGAAAAGACCGAAACGCGGAAGCTTGCGGAAGAATACATGCTCCTCGGCGGTACCCGCCAGGTCATGATCGATGACAACAAGACTTTTGTCCGCCAGTACGACAACGAACCGCAAGAGGCGGAAAGTTTCTGGCAGGAACATATCGCGACGCTGGACAAGGAAAAACGGGAGGACGTCGAGTTCTTTCTGCCTTCCGTAAACTCCGACCAGCAAGCCTGATTACCTCCCATCTTCAATCAATCCCACCCATGAAAGGAGACAGCTATGACGGCTATCAACTCTGCAAAAATCGTTATTCTTGCGACAGACGGTTATGAACGCTCCGAACTTCGTGTTCCTTATGATGAGCTGAAGCGTAAAGGCGCGGACGTAAAGATCGCTTCCATCAAGGATGGAGAGATCAAGAGCTGGGACGAAAAGAACTGGGGCGACTCGATCAAGGTCGATCTTTTGGCCAAGGATGTGCGGATCGAAGATTTCGATGCGCTGGTGCTTCCCGGCGGCCAGATCAACCCGGATGTGCTGAGAACCGATGAAGAGGCAATGCGCGTCGTCAAGGAATTCGTCAAATCCGGCAAGATCGTCGCCGCAATCTGTCATGCTCCATGGCTTCTGGTCGAGGCCGATGCGGTCCGCGGTCGCGAAGTAACGTCCTACGGCTCGATCAAGACCGACGTGAAAAACGCCGGTGGCATCTGGAAGGATGAGAAGGTCGTTTGCGATAAGGGCATCGTTACATCGCGTAACCCGGATGATCTGGAAGCCTTCGTCGCGAAGATTGTTGAGGAAGTAGAAGAAGGTCGCCACGAGCGTCAGGCTGCCTGATCCACTCGACAATTGAACGAACAGAGGCCGGTGCGTCGCATGACGTGCCGGTCTTTTTTTGGCGTTTTCGCCCGGACAGGTGCATGGCTGGAAGCCTTATTACGGGCGAGCGGGTGCTGTTTTGGCGGTTATTTACCAAATGCTAATTCTTAGCCGGATGGAAGTATATCGTGCAGAAGTCTACAAAATTGGGCAAATTCTGCCTGCAGATATTCATCAATGCTTTTTTGTAGAGCGTATACAGGCCTTCGGGGGAGGGTCAGAAGCGTCGGGCTTTGAAGCGGCAGAACGGGAATCAGATCGATTTGCCACATTCTTGCCTTATTTGGGCCACCTTTGAGCCAGTTTCACTGCCCTTTCCCCTCAATTATTGGCTCAAGATTAATTTTTCTCCACAAATTTCATTCCACTTTTTAACTTTTTGTATGTGCGCCGCCACAAATTTGTTGCGGTGCACAAAAAGAATTATCGCTTATTTATAGTGTATATCACGCCCTGTTTGCGTCTCGATCTTATGAATTAAAAGCACACCATAAGAATATGCCAACTATACTTCATCTGCGAATACACTGATATGGCTACCCATGCGAAACGCGCATGGCTATCTGTCGGTTTGTTTCTTTTTTATGCGCCTCCCAATATTGGATCGAAAGCTTTTGTGAGAATTTGGGTTGAGCGATAAAGGCGACGCCCGATAACGCTGCCTCACAAAAAATTCAAAAGCACCAAATTCCGACCACAGACTTGGTATCTCATGATAGCCGGAATGACGCGCCCAACGGGTACCGACCTATCGCAAAACATAAATGGAGTCCTCTCTATGAAGTCCGCGACTCGATCGGCTGTTTCGCCGCTTAGTGGCTCTGAAGAGTTTGATGTGAGCTTTCCGATTGGAGGCATCGCAAAACGCAGTTTCGACGTAACGTCGGCTGTGCTTGCGCTCCTCGTGCTTAGCCCGATTTTTTTGATGATTATGGCCCTCGTCAAATTGTCTGATAAGGGACCGGCCTTTTATGGCCATCGCCGCATTGGCTATAATGGCCGTACATTTCATTGCCTGAAATTCCGTACGATGGTCATGAATGGCGATGAGGTGCTTAAGCAGTATCTGGCTTCCGACCCGGAAGCTGCCGATGAATGGCGTGCAACGCGCAAGCTGAAGAGTGACCCTCGTGTCACGGCTGTCGGCAGTGTGCTTCGCAAGCTCAGCCTTGATGAACTGCCGCAGCTCATTAATATCATTCGTGGTGAAATGAGTGTGGTTGGTCCTCGCCCCGTTGTGGATGAGGAACTGAACTACTATGAAAATGCCGCTCAGTATTACCTGAGCACTCGCCCTGGCCTGACCGGCCTGTGGCAGATCAGCGGTCGTAATGACGTGTCCTACAAGGCCCGCGTCGATTTCGACACGCACTATGTTCAGAACTGGTCGATGATGAAAGACATCTCCATCATCGTGAAGACCGTGCCTGCCGTCTGCATGTCTCGCGGCAGCTATTGAACCAAAACAGGCTTTCAGCGTTTCTACGCGGAATATTTGACGCCGTCCCAAGCGGCGTTTGCGACCGGATCAAGTCCGGTCGCAAACAGGCTGTTTTTCACAGCCATAAAAACGGAGTTTCATATGGTTGGCATCGCCGCCGATTTTTCCCCTAACAATTTGTGGCGCAAAGTTCCTGCCTTGGCTGTTGCCACGGCTCTTGCCCTTACGGCTCCGCTTCAGGCGCTGGCGCAGGACGCGCAGTATCGTCTAGGCACTGCCGACAAGCTGCGCATTCGCGTTGCCGAATGGCAGCCCGCCGATGGCACGATCCGCAACTGGGATGTGATCAACGGTGATTACTCGGTCGGCCCCTCCGGCACCTTGTCGTTGCCCTTCATCGGTCAGCTGGATGTTGCCGGAAAGACGGCGGGCGAAGTGGGAGAGCAGATCGGCGCGCAGCTTCAGAGCAAGTTTGCTCTTCGCAATCTGCCGTCCGCCTCCGTCGAGGTTGCGCAGTTCCGCCCTGTCTTCCTGACGGGCGATGTGCAGACGCCGGGTGAATATCCTTATGCGCCGAACATGACCGTGCTGAAGGCTGTGAGCCTTGCTGGCGGCCTGCGACGTTCGGATGCCGGTCAGCGTTTTGCCAAGGATTTCATCAATGCGCGTGGCGATGCTGCCGTTTATGATGACCAGCGCGGACGTCTGCTGGCCCGCCAGGCCCGCCTTCAGGCGGAAGTGGTCGGTGCTGAGGACATCAAGAAGACGCCCGAAATGGAAAAGGTCGTCAACATCGATGCACTGCTGGAAAGCGAAAGCGCCTTGATGAAGTCTCGCACAGAGCGTTACACGCTTCAGCTCAAAGCACTTAAGGACCTTCGGGACCTTCTGGAGTCGGAAGTCGAGTCCCTGAAGAAGAAATCCGAGACACAGCAGCGCCAGCTGGAAATTGCCAACGAGGACCGTGAAAAGGTCAATCGTCTGAACGAGCAGGGCCTTGCCTTGGCCCAGCGCCGTATCTCTGCTGAAGAGCGTGCGGCAGAGGTGGAATCCACGCTTCTGGATATCGACACCAACGCGCTGCGCGCCAAGCAGGATATCAACAAGGCACAGCAGGACGAGATCAACCTGCGCAATGATTGGGAAGCCCAGCGCTCCAAGGAATTGCAGGATACGCAGGCCGAATTGCAGAAGCTGAATCTTCAGCTTTCCACCAGCCGCGAGCTCATGTCCGAAGCACTGGCCCAGTCTGCAGAAGCGCTTCGCTTCGATCCATCCGGCAAATCCGCCTCGATTTCCTACGTTGTGGTGCGTGAAGACAATGGGCAGTCCAAGGAAGTGAAGGTGGATGAGAACACCGCGCTCTTGCCGGGCGACGTGGTGAAGGTTTCCTCAGAAGTGCTGATGCAGTGAGGCAATCATGCGGATTGCGAAATCGGCACTGATCGATCCTGAAAGAAACGGGCTTTACGGAACGGCGGCAGTTGCGCTGTCGTTCTTCGTCTTCGCTTATTCATCGAAGTTCGGTCAGGTCTCGGTCCTTGCCTATTACGCTGTCTGGTTTCCGCTGGTGCTGGTGGATTACCGCCGGGTGCTGGGCAACTATGTCCGCTATCTCTGGATTTTCGCTTTCGGCATACTCGCCGTGCTATCCAGCTTCTGGTCGGACGCCATGTCCGTTACCATGCGTGCGTCTATCCAGTACATGACGCATATCGTCTGCGCGCTGATTGCCATGCGCGTCATTTCCATAACCACGCTCACACGCGGCGCGCTGCTCGGCATCATCGTCGTTCTGCTCTATTCGCTGTTGTTCGGCACTTATCTTTTCGATGCGCTGGATGGCACGACGAGCTTCGTGGGCGCGTTCTCTTCCAAGAACCAGCTGGGCTTTTATGCCTCTCTCGGCGTGCTGTTTGCCGCCGCATCCGTTCTGGTCTTGCGCCAGCGCGGCATCTGGCTTCCCATTGCGGGCGTGACTGGCCTGATTTCGGCTTACAGCCTGCTTGCCTCCCAATCGGCAACATCCGTCATCACCACGGCTGCCGTCGTGGCCATGGTCGTCGGTTTCCTGCCGCTCTGGCTGCTGGCGCCGGGCAACAGAAAAATGCTGTTCTTTGCCCTCGTCGGTGTCGGAGCCATTTTTATCGTAGCCGCCCTGCAATTTGGTCTGCTGGACGCGATCCTTGGCGTGTTCGGCAAGGATACGACGCTGACTGGCCGTACCTATCTCTGGCAGAACGGCATCGAAGCCGCCAAGCGGGCGCCTATTTTCGGCGTCGGCTATCAGGGCTTCTGGGTGCCGGGCTTCTTCGATGCAGAACGCCTGTGGGACGATTTCTTCATTACGGGCCGCAGCGGTTTCCACTTTCACAACACCTATATCGAGGTGGTGGTGGAGAATGGCTTCGTGGGCCTCTTCCTGCTCGCCATGGTGCTTTACGGCACGCTGCTGGGACATCTGCGCTCAGTGCTGGCGCGCAATCAGGATCCGCAGGCCCTGATATTGTTTGCACTCTGCGCCCTGTTCGTGGTGCGCTCCTTCGTGGAAATCGATATCATCTTCGCGTACCAGATTGGCTCCTTCCTTCTTTTCTACGCCGCCGGAAAGCTGTCTCTTCCCGTTCGCAGGCCCGTCAGGGCAGGGGCTTTTTCGCCCGGCATTTCCTTGCGGCCACTGGCTGAACGTTAAGGCGCATCAATTTTCAGACTCTCCACAGGAGTCTGCCTTTGGCTTGTTGACTCTTTCCTAAAATTGGAACAAAAAGTGAACATAAGATTTTTAGCGTGGAATGCTCTTAAAAGTTTCGTGTCATGCAGAAACGCGCCGAACAGCTTGTCGTGGAGGAATTGCGGGAAAGACTGGAGAGGATCACTCAGGGTCCTGCCAGACAGCAGGAGACTCTGCCTTTCGGTCTTCCGGCCATCGATGACCATCTGCCTGGTGGGGGGCTGAAACTTGGCAGCTTGCATGAGGTAAGCGGTGGGGGAAACGGCGTCGTGGATGGCGCGGCCTCCGCGCTGTTCTGTGCCGGTATCGCGGCGCGGTTAAAGGGAAAGATACTCTGGTGCGTTACCCGGCCAGATCTTTTCATGCCAGCGCTGACGCAGGCCGGGCTTTCGCAAAACAGGCTGATCATCGTTGAATGCCGGGATGAAAAAGGCGTGCTGGATTGCTTCGAGGAAGGGCTTCGCTGCAATGGCTTTGGGGCCGTGGTGGGAGAAGTCTCGAAGCTGCCCATGAATATGTCGCGCCGTCTTCAATTGACAGCGGAGACATCGGGCGTCGCCGCACTTGCGCTTCGCCGCTGGCGTCATCCCTCTGGTGCTGTGGATTTCGGCCAGCCGACTGCCGCCGTTACTCGCTGGCGCATTTCCGTGCGGCCTTCGTCTCCCTTGCCGGTGCGAGGGGTGGGGCGGTCTCGCTGGAACATGGAGCTTTTGCGCGCCCGTGGCGCTGAACCATTTGAACTGGAAGTGGAAGCCTGTGATGCAAAGGGTCGTCTCGCTTTACCTGCCGACATGGCAGACGGATCGATATCGCAGGACACTTGGCGTCCAGGCGCCGTCGGTTGATCGCCCCGTCATCATGATCGCCCGGCAGGGCAGCCGCCGCGTCATCGCGGCACTGGATGTTGCTGCGCTGAAAGCGGGTCTGCGCCTTGGCATGCCTGCCAGCAAGGCGCAGGCGCTTATACCGAACCTCATCGTTGAAGACCTGAAGCCTGCGGAGGATGCAAAGGCCCTGCGCGAACTGGCCTTCTGGTTTCTGCGCATCTACGCCCCCATCGTCGCGCCGGACCCGGATGATGGGTTGGTGCTGGACACGACCGGGGCCGACCATCTGCACGGAAACGAAACGATGATGCTGAAGGGCATGGTCAACCGTCTGCATGGCCTTGGCTTCACTGCCCGTGCCGCCATTGCCGAAAGCTGGGGGGCTGCCCATGCGCTGGCTCGCTTCGGGCGCGGTGCGGTGACGGTGCTGCCGCGGGGAAGTGTCGCCCCCGCTCTTGCTCCTTTGCCGCTTGCCGCTTTGCGGCTGGATGCGCGTCTGGTCGGCGATTTGAAGGTGCTGGGTTTCAAGAGCATTGGGGAACTGGCATCTGCGCCGCGCGCACCTTTGACGCTTCGCTTCGGACCTGAGATCGGCCGCAGGCTGGATCAGGCCCATGGCTCCTTGTCCGAGCCGATAGAGCCTATCCGCGTTGCTGAACTTGTTGAGGTAAAGAGGTTTTTCCCAGAACCCATCGGGGCTGCGGAAACCATTGCGAAATACACGAGGATGCTGGTGGAAAAGCTTTGCCTGGATTTGGAAAAACGTGGTCTTGGCGCGCGCCGCGTCGATCTCGTTCTTCATCGCGTCGATAGCGGTTTGCAGGCCATCCGGGCGGGCACGTCCAAGCCTGCGCGCGACATCAAGCAACTGACGCGGCTTCTCACCGACCGGATCGACACGATCGATCCCGGCTTCGGTATCGAGAAGATGACGCTGACGGCCACCCATGCCGAAACGCTTGTGGCAGGGCAGGCCCGAACCACGCTTCTGGAGGAGGCGAAAGCCGATATCGGCGAGGCTGTCGATGTGATCATCAACCGCGGCCACAAGGTTTATCGTTATGCCGCCGTTCAAAGCGATGTGCCGGAACGTTCGGTGCAGAAAATTCCGGCTGAGGCTGTGCCGGATGATCTTGAATGGCCGGATCACTGGCCGCGTCCGGTGCGGCTTCTCTTCAAGCCGGAGCCGATCCAGACCGTAGCACTCCTTCCAGACCACCCACCCAGAAGCTTCATTTGGCGCGGCATCCGCCACACCGTCAAAAGAGCCGATGGGCCCGAGCGGGTTTTCGGAGAGTGGTGGAAACGCGACCGCGAATTGGCCGCCGTGCGCGATTATTTCCGCGTGGAAAACGAAAATGGCGAACGCTTCTGGATATTCCGCTCCGGTGATGGCGAACACACCGAAACCGGATCGCTCAACTGGTTCATGCACGGATTGTTCGGATGAGCGAAACCGTCCGCTACGCCGAACTTCAGGTTACATCGCATTTCTCCTTTCTGCGTGGGGCAAGCTCTTGCGAGGAACTGTTTGCGCAGGCCAAGGCGCTGGGCATCGAAGCGCTTGGGATTGTGGATCGAAATTGCTTGACGGGAATACCCCGTGCCTTTCAGGCCGCCGAAAAGCATCAGATGCGTCTTGTCGTTGGCTGCCGTCTTGACTTGCAGGACGATATTTCCGTGCTGGTCTACCCCACAGACAGAGCCGCTTATGGCCGCCTATGCAAGTTGCTGACCTTTGGCAAAAAGGATTTGAAGAAGGGGAAATGCGATCTCAAGTGGAGCGATCTGGTTGCATACGGAGAAGGGCTTCTGGTTGTTCTGTTGCCTGATATGCTCGATGACGGACTGTCCATCCGGTTGGGGCGATTGAAGGCGGATTTCGGAGACCGTGCTTATGTGGCAATGAGTCTTCGCCGTCGTCCCAATGATCACTTGCGTCTGCATGAGTTGTCGCAAATGGCGCAACGTTTAGGCGTTCCGACTGTCGTTACCAATGACGTCCTGTTTCATGAGCCTGACCGACGCATGTTGCAAGATGTCGTCACCTGCATCCGCCACAATTGCACCATCGATGATGCCGGGTTCAAGCGGGAGCGCCACGCGGACCGGTATCTTAAGCCACCACAGGAAATGCATCGGCTGTTTTCCGCCTATCCTGAAGCGTTAAGACGAACGCTGGAGATTATGAAACGGTGCAAATTTTCTCTGAAGGAACTAAAATATCAGTATCCTGACGAGCGCCAAGTGCCGGGCCTGAGTGCGCAGGAGGCTTTGGAGAAATACGTCTGGGATGAGGTGCCGGTGCGATATCCCAATGGCCTGCCAGAGAAGGTAAAGAATATCCTTCAACATGAGTTGGCGATTATCGCCAAGAAGGAATACGCGCCATATTTTTTGACCGTCAACAGGATCGTGCGTAAGGCTCGGGAAATGGAAATTCTCTGTCAGGGCAGGGGATCGGCAGCGAATTCCGCCGTCTGTTATGTCCTGGGCATTACCGCCATCGACCCCAATGAAAGCGACCTGCTTTTCGAGCGCTTCGTTTCTGAAGATCGCGACGAGCCGCCTGATATAGACGTGGATTTCGAACATCAGCGCCGCGAAGAAATCATCCAATGGATTTACAAAAATTATGGATATGACAAGGCGGCGCTTTGCTCTGTCATTAGCTGTTATCGTGGCAAGGGCGCCATTCGCGATGTTGGAAAGGTTTTGGGGCTACCGGAAGACCTGACCAAGCTCATGGCCTCGCAAATTTGGTGGTGGACCGAAGGCGTTGGCGAAAAACAGGCAACTGAGCTCAATATCAATCTAAACGATCGCAGAGTGCGCTTGGCTTTCGATCTGGCAAAGCAACTCATCGGCACGCCCCGCCATCACAGCCAGCATCCGGGTGGTTTCGTGCTGACGCATGACCGGCTGGATGAGCTTGTTCCTATTCTGCCAGCCGCCATGGATGAAAGACGGATTATCGAATGGGACAAGGATGACATCGAGACAGTCCAGTTTATGAAAATGGATTGCTTAGCGCTTGGCATGCTGTCCTGCATGCGGCGGGCATTCGATTTGATCGAGGAGCACAAGGGTAAAAGGCTAGACCTGGCCGCGATACCACAGAAGGATTCTCCGACCTACGACATGATCTGCAAGGCCGATACGATTGGCACATTCCAGATCGAAAGCCGGGCGCAGATGTCCATGCTGCCGCGGTTGAGGCCTCGTGAATTATATGACCTCGTCATTCAGGTGGCTATTGTCCGACCCGGTCCTATTCAGGGAAACATGGTGCATCCCTACCTCAAACGGCGTGCGGAAAAAGCGCAAGGCAAGACAATCGAATACGAGCATCCGGCGCTCGAAAAAGTCCTGTATAAGACGCTTGGCGTCCCGCTTTTTCAGGAGCATGCGATGCGCCTGGCCATCGATTGCGCAGGGTTCACACCGAATGAGGCAGATCAGCTAAGACGCGCAATGGCGACATTTAAAAATGTCGGAACGATTGCTGGATTTGAGAAGCAGTTGGTCAGTGGTCTCATTGAAAATGGGTTTCCAGAGGAGTTTGCAAAGCGACTTTTTGAGCAAATTAAAGGCTTCGGCAGCTATGGCTTCCCCGAAAGCCATGCCGCCTCTTTCGCACTGATCGCTTACGCCTCCGCTTGGGTCAAATGCCACCACCCCGATGTGTTTTGTGCGGCGCTGCTCAATTCCCAGCCTATGGGTTTTTATGCGCCTGCGCAGATCGTGCGCGATGCGCGGGATCATGGTGTCGAAGTGCGGCCTGTCTGTGTCAATTCAAGCCGTTGGGATTGCACGCTGGAGGACGTGGTGAGGGAGCGTGGGGCGGTTCGGCTTGGCATGTGTCTCGTCAAAGGCCTGTCGAACGAGAAGGCTGGCGATATCATAGCCTGCCGGGAGGAAAGCCCTTTCGTTTCTATCGATGACCTGTGGCAGCGGGCGGGGGTTCCTGTGGCGGCGCTGGTTTGTCTGGCGGAGGCGGATGCTTTTCTGCCGTCGCTGGGGCTTTCGCGACGACAGGCGCTTTGGGCGATCAAGGCGTTGCGGGATGAGCCATTGCCGCTCTTTGCCGCGGCAGCGCGTGAGCAGCAGCGGACCATCGAGGAGTTGAACGAGCCTGAAGTCATGCTGCGCCCGATGACGGCGGGAGGCGAGGTGGTGCAGGATTACGGTCATACGGGATTGACCCTGCGCCAGCATCCCATGGCCTTCCTGCGCCATGATCTTGCGCAAAAACGCATCGTTACCTGCGAGCAGGCAACCAAAACGAGGGATGGAGGATGGGTTGAAGCGGCTGGCCTCGTACTAGTGCGTCAACGCCCCGGTTCGGCCAAGGGGGTTATCTTCGTGACCATGGAGGACGAAACAGGCATTGCCAATGCCGTTGTGTGGTCGAAGACCTTCGAGAAATATCGGCGCGCATTGCTGGGGGCCAGCATGGTGGGCATCTATGGCAAGATCCAGCGGGAGGGAGAGGTGGTGCATCTGGTAGCGCACCGCATCACCGATCTATCCGATATTCTGAAAAGCGTGGGTGAACGGGAAAAGCCGTTCCCGCTGCCTCATGGACGAGGTGACGAATTTCATCGCGGGGTGCCGGAGGATCATCGAACGCTGAAGAAGCGCAATGCGCTTATTGCGGATGATGGGGCTGAAGAGCACATCACCATCAAGGGCCGTAACTTCCATTGAGCGGTCGGGTAAGATCACGCTTAGGGCTGGCGAACCGCGCCCCGCGTGCGTTCCTTGCCGACTTCGATGACATGGCGCATGGATTTCACCGCCGCATCCTCATCGCGCGCGGCAATGGCGTGGACGATGCGCAGGTGATTGGAGGCGATTTCCGAGATCGTTTCCGGCGCGGAGGCGGGCGAGGAGAGCTTGAAGGAGATGGCGAGCGCCGCTTCGATCAGCCCGCTTGCAGAGCGCATGAAGGGGTTGCCTGAGATGCGCGCAACGGCAAGGTGAAACTCGAGATCGACCTTCGCGATGCTTTCCGGCGTGTGATTGACGTTGTCGAATTTGGCGGCAATCACGTAGAGAGAAACGATATCCTCATGCGATGCCTGACGCGCGGCAGCAGCGGCTGCGGCAGGCTCCAGCGCGAGTCGAATTTCGGCCAGATGCTCGATGAATTCAGGATCGATCCCCGCATCGCAACGCCAGCCCAGCACGTCCGGGTCAAAGAAGTTCCAGCTGGATTTGTCGAGAACGCGGGTTCCCACCTTGGCTTTCGGCTCGACAAGGCGCTTTGCCGCAAGCGTCTTCATCGTCTCGCGCAGAACGGTTCTCGATACGCCGAAACGCAGAGAAAGCTCCGCATCATTGGGAAGCAGCGAGCCTTCCGGTATGCTGCCCGATACGATGGCGCTGCCCAGTTCGGCCACAACATGAGCATGGCTGCTGCGACGTTTCCGTCCGGTAATCGTGTTTTCCAGCAGCCCCAAAAATCGCCTCCCTTACTTCCAGCTAGGCCGGATGAGCTCCGCCAAGCCTCCTGTTTGAATACCAAATGATGGTGCGTTGCAACACGATGAACACGAAGAGCAGTACGCCTATAACGATTTTCGTCCACCATGAGGACAACGTGCCCTCGAAAACGATGTAGGTCTGGATAAGACCCTGAATGAGAATGCCGACGAAGGTGCCCGCAACAAGGCCGGTGCCACCCGTCAACAGGGTGCCGCCGATGACCACCGCTGCAATCGCATCCAGCTCCACACCGACTGTCGCAAGCGAGTAACCGGAAGAGGTGTAGAGCGTGTAAACGATACCGGCGAGGCCCGACAGAAAGCCGGAGAGCGCATAAATGCCAATCGTCGTCGGTCCAATCGGCACGCCCATCAGTTCCGCAGATTGCTGGTTTCCACCAAGCGCATAAACATTGGCGCCAAACCGCGTGCGGGCGGCCACAAGCATCCCGACGCCAAAAACGATCAGCATCAGAATGGCGAGCGCTGTGAGCCGACCGCCGCCTGGAAAGCGAAAATAAAAACCCTGTATAGCATCGATGACCGGGTGGGAGATCGGCACGGATTCCGTCGAAATGAGATAGGCCGCTCCGCGCGCAAGGAACATGCCCGCAAGCGTCACCACGAAAGGCGGAATGGTCAGGAAGTGGATCATCGCGCCCATCAGGCAACCGAAAATCGTCGCGATGAGAAGGGCTGCCGCAAAGGCCAGCAATGGATTGACGCCATAAGAGCCGACCAGAACGGCCGTGAAAACGCTGGTGAAGGCAATGACGGAGCCGATTGAAAGGTCTATTCCGCCTGAAAGAATGACGAATGTCATGCCGACGGCTGCGATGCCCAGAAAGGCATTATCCGTCAGCAGATTGCCGATCACCCGTGTCGAAAACATCGCCGGATACTGCCAGACGCAGAGCGCATAGGCGACGATGAAGATGGCCAGCGTGGTGAGGAAGGGAAGGTTGCGGGTATGGATCATCGCGCCGTTCCCTCTTTCTTGATTGTCTGCGCTGGCGGAATTGCGGCCTGACGTCTGGATGATTTTGCAAACCCGACGAGCGTCATCAGGGCGGGCGACTGAAGGGTCAGCACGACGATGATGATGCCTGCCTTGATGATGAGATTGAATTCCGGCGGGAAGCCAGAAACCAGAATGCCGGTATTGATGGTCTGGATGATAAGTGCGCCGATGAGAGATGCGGTGATCGAGAAACGCCCGCCATTGAGCGATGTGCCGCCGATGACGACCGCCAGAATGGCGTCGAGTTCGAGCCATAACCCGGCATTGTTCGCATCCGCGCCGCGAATATCGGCGGTAACGATCATGCCCGCGACGGCGGCGCAGAGACCGGAAACGGCGTAGACGAAGAAAAGAAGAAAGCGTGCACGCACACCTGCCAGCGCCGCCGCCCGGCGGTTTATGCCGGTGGCTTCGATGAGGAAGCCGAGCGCAGATTTGCGCACGAGCGTACCGATGATGAGCGCAGTCAAAACCCAGATGACGACCGGTAGCGGAATGCCTGCAAAGGAACCTGAGCCGAGTGCGGCAAAGCTGTCATTGTTAAAGGTCAGGATCACGCCTTCGGTGATGAGCTGGGCAATACCGCGCCCGGCAACCATGAGAATAAGCGTGGCGATGATCGGCTGGATATCGAGAAGCGCCACCAGAATGCCGTTCCATATGCCGCAGGCGATACCGACAGCCAGCGAAACGGCAATCACGACAGGGATCGAGTGGCCATTGCTGATAAGGGTTGCCGCAACCGCACCGCAGATCGCGATGACCGCGCCGATTGAGAGATCGATACCTTTAGTGGCGATGACGAGCGTCATGCCGATGGTCAGTAGCGCTACGGGTGCGGCGCGCACCAGAATATCGATAAGGCTGCCGTATAGGCGACCGTTCTGCAGGGAAACGGTGAGGAAGCCGGGCGAAATCGCGGCAATCGCAGCCAGAATGATGAACAGCGCGATGATTTGCGGTGCAAGCCGCTTCAGCCTCAGTGTGACGGTCTTCATCATGCGGCCTCCGTCCGTGCGGAATTGGCAATGGCCTGCATGATGTTTTCGGCGGTCACGTCATTTCCCTTGAGTTCGGCTACATGTTTGCGGTCGGAGAGTACGATGACGCGATGCGCCACGGCTGTCAGCTCTTCCAGTTCCGAGGAGATGACGACCAGTGACATGCCCTGCTGGCAAAGGCGCTCGATCATTTTCAGAATTTCCGCATGGGCGCCGATATCGATACCGCGTGTCGGTTCGTCCAGAATGAGAAGACGCGGTTCCGTGGCAAGCCAGCGCGCAAGAATTGCCTTTTGCTGGTTGCCGCCGGAGAGAAACTTGATGGGGCGCTCCGGGTCTGCCGGGCGAATATCGAGCGACTTTATGAAGTCATTCGCAAGCGCTGCCTTCTGACGCTTGGAAATCGGCCTCATCCAGCCCTGCCGCGCTTGAAGGGCAAGCGCAATATTATCGGTCACGGAGAAATCTCCGATGATGCCATCTGTTTTCCGCTCTTCCGGACAGAAGCCGAAGCCCTGATCGATTGCGGCTTCCGGCGAGAGAATGGAGACTTGCTTGCCGTCAATTGTCGCCGTTCCGCTTTCCGGCTTGTCGATGCCGAAAAGCAGGAAGGCGGTTTCGGTTCGACCGGAGCCGAGTAGGCCCGCGATACCGACGACCTCGCCGGGGCGCACGTCCAGATCGAAAGGTTCGACGCTTCCGCGTTTGCCGTAGCCTTCAAAACGGATCGGCGGCGCGCCATCCACGACAGCGTCTTCCGGCGCCTGTCGATTATGCGTCACGTTCTGCAATTCGCGACCGAGCATCATGGAAATAAGCTCGCTTCTCGGAAGCTCGGAAATGTTGCGTGTTCCCACCAGCTTGCCATTGCGCAGCACCGTTACGCGGTCGGCAATGTCGTAAACCTGATTGAGGAAGTGGGTGATGATGACGATGCCGAGACCTTCCGCGCGCAACTGTTTCAGCACGGCGAAAAGCATCTCGACTTCGTGGGCATCGAGGCTCGCGGTCGGCTCATCGAGAACAAGCACCTTGCCGGAAAGATCGACGGCACGGGCGATTGCAATGATCTGGCGGATCGCCACCGAATAGCTGGAAAGCAGAGCATCCACATCTATGGAGAGGCCGTAACGGCCTAGAAGTTTCTGCGCCTCTGCACGCATGGTACGCTTGTCGATAAGGCCGAAGCGGCGCGGCTGGCGGCCGAGGAAAAGGTTTTCTGCGACAGTCAGGTTCTCGAGAAGATTGACCTCCTGATAGACGGTGCCGATGCCGAGCATCTGCGCTTCGCCCACATTCGCCGGGGAAATTTCATCGCCTTCCAGCCGGATCGTGCCGCGGTCGCGATTATAGACGCCGGTCAAAATCTTGATGAGAGTGGATTTGCCTGCACCGTTTTCACCAAGCAGCGCATGAACTTCGCCCGCGCGAAGCGAAAAATCGACATTGTCGAGGGCCGTGATACCGAGGAAGGACTTGCCAATGGCACGCGCTTCCAGAAGGTTAAGCTGTTCGGACATATTGCAGTTTCCGCATAAAAAAAGCCGGGTCCAAGCAACTCACCCGCCATTTCTGAAGGCGAATACAAGCCCTTCTCCAAACTCGACGTCATCCTCGGGCTTGACCCTAGGATCCACCACCGAGCCATGGATCCTCGGGTCAAGCCCGAGGATGACGAAGGAGAGAATTGTATCCTTGTCGATAGTCGGCGAAACGGCGCGCTGACACGCCGCTTCGCTCTGGTTCGCCTATTAGTAGCCGAGGCCCTTCTTGGCTTCGTAAACCTTCATTGGATCGTCAGATGCCGTATAGAGCTTGGATTCCGTCTGGATCCACTTCTTCGGCTCTTTCTTGTCCTTGAGGTAAGCGTCCAGCGCATCGAATGCCGGGCCAGCCATGTCCGGTGTCAGTTCGACGGTAGCATTGGCTTCACCAGCCGCCATTGCCTTGAAGATATCCGGAACCGCGTCGATGGACACGACCTTGATATCCGTGCCGGGCTTCAGGCCAGCTTCCTTGATGGCCTGGATCGCGCCGACAGCCATGTCGTCATTGTGGGCGTAAACAGCGCAGATGTCCTTGCCGCCGCCTTCTGCCTTGATGAAGCTTTCCATGACTTCCTTGCCCTTTGTGCGGGTGAAGTCACCGGTCTGCGAGCGGACGATCTTGATGTTGTTGTGGGAAGCGATTGCTTCCTCGAAGCCTTTCTTGCGGTTGATGGCGGGCGAGGAGCCCGTGGTGCCCTGAAGTTCAACGACCTTGCAGTCCTTCGAACCGACGTCCTTCACCAGCCAGTCACCGGCGACCTTGCCTTCGTGAACCTGATCGGATGTCACGGCGGTCAGGTAGAGGTTGTCAGGTGCTTCGATCTGGCGGTCGAGAAGGATCACAGGGATTTTCTCTTCCTTGGCTTCCTTCAGAACGGCGTCCCAGCCCGTTGCAACGACCGGCGCGATGAAGATCGCATCGACGCCCTGTGCGATAAAGCCGCGAATAGCCTTGATCTGGTTTTCCTGCTTCTGCTGGGCATCGGCAAACTTCAGCGTAACGCCACGCTTCTCGGCCTGCTGCTTGGTAACGGTGGTTTCTGCCGCGCGCCAGCCGGATTCAGAGCCGATCTGCGAGAAGCCGACGGTCAATGTTTTTGCGGAAACGCCGGATGCCAGACATACGGAAAAGGCGACAGTAACTGCCGCGATTGCTTTTTTCATCTTTAATCCTCCCAGAGATGAACTCAGCTATGACGACATCGATATGAGCATATAGTATTATCTTTGAAAAGAGCTTTTTAGCGAAATGGAAAGCCCGGACGGCTGCTCAGAACTGAGAAAACGAGAATTTATCCTTATTTTACAATATAAATTACCTCAAAAATATTTTCCGAGGACGCGACGGAACCCGCCCTTGCTTTACTTGACAACTCCTTCGCAGGAGAAATAGTAATATGAATATCAAAGCCCTGATGTTGGCTCAGTGTGGACCGTTCCTCGCTGCAATCAGGGCGCAAAAGAACGAACCAGGGCGGAAATTTCGTGTCGATCCTCAGCGACTGCTTTCAAAAGCCAAGCCACTTAGGGCACTGTCCCTGGCCGGGTGATTGCGATTCGCGCTGTTTTGGAGCGCCTTTTTCCGCTGTTCACCACAAGCTCGACGCATTCCTATTATCGTACCCATTCGCCACTTTCGGCTGGAGACCAGAATAATGACCGACTCGAACAACCTACCCACAACTCAAGGCAAGGGCGGGAAACTGCGTTCTCGCGCATGGTTCGATAACCCCGCAAACGCCGACATGACGGCGCTCTATCTGGAGCGTTACATGAACTTCGGCCTCAGCCAGGCTGAATTGCAGTCCGACCGCCCGATCATCGGTATCGCGCAGACGGGCTCCGACCTTTCTCCGTGCAACCGCCATCACCTTGAACTGGCAAATCGTCTGCGCGAAGGCATTCGCGAAGCGGGCGGTATTGCCATCGAATTCCCGGTTCACCCTATCCAGGAAACCGGCAAGCGTCCGACCGCCGGTCTGGATCGTAACCTTGCCTATCTCGGCCTCGTGGAAGTTCTCTACGGCTATCCGCTCGATGGCGTCGTTCTGACAATCGGTTGCGATAAGACCACGCCTGCCTGTCTGATGGCGGCGGCCACCGTGAACATTCCTGCCATCGCATTGTCCGTTGGCCCCATGCTGAACGGCTGGTTCCGTGGTGAGCGTACCGGCTCCGGCACCATCGTCTGGAAGGCCCGCGAACTTCTGGCAAAGGGCGAGATCGATTATCAGGGCTTCGTAAAGCTCGTTGCGTCTTCCGCACCGTCCACCGGCTACTGCAACACCATGGGTACGGCAACGACCATGAATTCGCTGGCCGAAGCGCTGGGCATGCAGCTTCCGGGCTCTGCCGCTATTCCGGCTCCGTACCGCGACCGTCAGGAAGTGTCCTATTTGACCGGTCTGCGTATCGTTGAGATGGTCAAGGAAGACCTGAAGCCTTCCGACATCATGACCAAGGATGCCTTCATCAACGCCATCCGCGTCAACTCGGCAATCGGCGGCTCTACCAACGCACCGATCCACCTGAACGGCCTTGCCCGCCACCTTGACGTAGAGCTGACGGTCGATGACTGGCAGACTTATGGCGAAGACGTTCCGCTTCTCGTGAACCTTCAGCCTGCCGGTGAATATCTCGGTGAAGATTATTACCATGCCGGTGGCGTTCCAGCCGTCGTCAACCAGCTCATGAACCAGGGCCTCATCAAGGAAGACGCGATGACGGTCAATGGCAAGACCATTGGCGATAACTGCCGTGGTGCCATCATCGAAGATGAGAAGGTCATCCGTCCTTACGATCAACCGCTGAAGGAGCGTGCCGGTTTCCGCGTGCTGCGTGGCAACCTGTTCTCGTCCGCCATCATGAAGACGAGCGTGATTTCCAAGGAATTCCGCGACCGTTACCTGTCCAACCCGAACGATCCCGAAGCCTTCGAAGGCAAGGCCGTGGTGTTCGATGGTCCGGAAGATTACCACCACCGCATCGACGATCCGTCGCTCGGTATCGATGCGAACACGGTTCTCTTCATGCGCGGTGCAGGCCCAATCGGTTATCCGGGTGCTGCGGAAGTCGTCAACATGCGTGCGCCGGATTACCTGCTGAAGCAGGGCGTCACATCGCTGCCATGCATCGGCGACGGTCGTCAGTCCGGCACCTCGGGCAGCCCGTCGATCCTCAACGCTTCGCCGGAAGCCGCTGCTGGCGGTGGTCTTGCCATTCTGCAAACAGGCGACCGCGTGCGCATCGACGTTGGCCAGGGCAAGGCGGATATCCTGATTTCGCCGGAAGAACTGGCAAAGCGCTACGAGACGCTGAATGCGGAAGGCGGATACAAATTCCCCGACCACCAGACGCCTTGGCAGGAAATCCAGCGCGGCATCGTCAGCCAAATGGAAACAGGCGCGGTACTCGAGCCTGCGGTGAAGTACCAGCGCATCGCCCAGACCAAGGGTCTGCCGCGCGACAACCACTAAAATAAAAGTGCCGGAGACAATCCGGCACAGTTCTATCCATAGCCACCGGTTGATGCTCAGCCGGTGGCTTTTTCTTTGTCTATCAGTCTGAGGTCATGACGGTGATCGCGCCGTCATTTTTGATTTTGACCGCGGACAGGCGACCGGTCATGAACGCGCCGGTATCGACGTTCAGGCGATTGTTTACGAGTGCGACCTGCCGGATGGGCGTGTGCCCATGCACGGTCAGGAACGGGTTTGGCGCTTCCGGCACGGCCTGCTGGTTTGGGCGCACCCACAATAAATGCTTATCGTGCTGCTGATCCAGCGGAACACCATTGATGATGCCTGCATGGACAAAGCAAAGTCCGGGTACTGAAAGAAGCGAGGGCAGGGTGGCGATGAAGTCCGTGTGCTGGCGAGGAATTGCCTGATCGATCAGTGAGCGCAAGTGCTGGCTATCGGAAGGAATATTGCCGATTCCATAGGATTTCAGCGTCTCGATGCCCCCGAATTCCAGCCAGAGATGATCGCGGCTGGGATTGCGAATGAAATCCAGCATGGTTTCTTCGTGATTTCCCGCAAGGCAGAAGCGCTGGATATTTCCCGCAACTGGCTGCATCAGTTCTTCCAGAACCAGCGAGGATTTTGGCCCGCGATCCACGTAGTCACCAAGCATGATGATCCACTTCGTCCCGCTTTCGCGCGCCGCATCCGCATCGATCTTGGCCTGAAGCATGAGCAGCAGGTCAAGGCAGCCATGAACGTCTCCAACGGCGTAGATGACATCCGGTCTTTCGGAGGAGAAGAGTTTCTGGCGCATTGCAAATTCCGGCAGTTTGGGAGAGGTAGGTAAAGGGTATGGGCCAACAGGCTTAACGACACATTTACGCATTCCCCAATTACTTCTCCCTAAAACTGTCTATTTCTCATGTCGTTCTGCGTGTGCTGCTAAAAAAGCGAGGGAGGAACGACATGCCACTCCAAAACCGCGTCGATCCATTCGGCGAGATTCTCGATCTGCCGATGCGTGGGCTGTTTACGGGAAATCGCGGCATCATCCATGATCCCGATACACGCACGCTGACCAGCAGGAGGTGGACTTCGAAATCCTGGATCATATGCAGCTGTAGCTACAAGGACGTGCGGCGTGATGTGATGGCAACGCGCAGCTGGACGGAACTGTTCTTCTTCGATGAAGCGACGGCCTTGGCCGCCGGGCATCGTCCCTGCTTTCTCTGCCGCAGTGAAGAGGCAGGAAAATTTGCGGCGGCATGGGCGGAAGGTAATGGCTCCTCTTCTCCATCCGCGAAAGAGATCGACAGGGTTTTGCATCGGGAGCGGTTGCAGCTGAAACGCAAGCGCGTGAACATGCTGCTTTCGCCTTTGGAGGATCTGCCGGACGGGGCTATGATCGCGGCAGGCGGAAAAGCTTATTTGATGGCGGGAGGGAATGCTTATCAGTGGAGCCCGCGCGGCTATCAGCAGGCAATCCGGCTTCCCTTCGTGGAAGGTCTTCTGACCCCGCCTTCGACATTAAAGTCATTGAGTGCAGGATATTCGCCGGTTCTGCATCAATCCATAGAGGCTGGAAGCCGGAATGCTGCATGATGATGGATGACCTTTTTGCAAGTCTGGAGCCAAAGCGGCCCCAGTTGGAAGTAATGGCCGACGGCGCGTTGTTGCTGCGGGGTCGTGTGCTGCCCCAAGCACAGACATTGCTCGGCGAAATAGGCCGTATCGCCTCGGAATCACCGTTCCGTCACATGGTCACACCCGGAGGGTTTTCCATGTCCGTGGCGATGACGAACTGCGGCACTTATGGCTGGGTGACGGATCGCCGTGGCTATCGCTATGAGCGCAGCGATCCCGAGACAGGCAGACCATGGAGTCCGATGCCGGAAAGCTTTTTGTCGCTTGCCGTAAGCGCGGCGAAGGAGGCTGGCTATCCCGATTTCACGCCCAATGCCTGCCTCATCAATCGCTACGAGCCGGGCGCGAAAATGTCTTTGCATCAGGATAAGGATGAGAAGGACTTTTCCAATCCCATCGTTTCCGTGTCGCTCGGGCTGCCTGCGACCTTCCAGTTCGGCGGCCTCAGCCGAACGGATCCGGTGTGCAAGTATCAACTCCAGCACGGCGATGTCGTCGTCTGGGGCGGGCCGTCGCGTCTGTTCTATCACGGTATCCTGACGCTGAAGGATGGATTGCATGAGGACGCAGGACGCTTCCGCTACAATCTCACCTTCCGCCACGCCGCTTTATAACATGGCAGACACGCGCTCGCTGCCCTTGAGGAAGGTCCATATATCCTTGCTGATCGCAGCGATTTCGGCAATCGAGCCTTCCAGCGACTTTATCTCATTATCGTCCACCGGTTCCACCTTGCCGTAGCGAACCTGCTTGTCGTCCTCCACCAGCCGCATCAGTTGCGTGCTGGAAATGTCGCCGTTCTCATCGAATGAATAGATGCAGTGATTGTATTTGTTGCGCACCCGCGCTTCTTTCGTCAGCCGTGAGGTGAGGCTGATGATGGCTTTTCGGTCGGATGCCGACGTGGGCCGCAGCTTGGCCAGACGCTCCACAAGGTCGATGCGCGCGCGCGTGGTATTGAGGGTGAGGAAGACGACGATTGCCGCCTCCTTGTCGACCTTTAACAGATGGGCAATCACGTAAATGAGCAGGCTTTCGGTGTTCGTCCAGACATAGTTGAGACGACCGACCAGCAACAAGACCTCGGACATTGCCGCCATGGCGCTCTCCATCCCCGACCTGAAGATATGATAGCGCGGGTGCGGAGAAATGCTATTGCGCCTTTAGAGTTATCTCTCCTTGAAAGCGCGCGACATGCTGTCTTCGACTGGTTTCACGAGATATTCGAAGAACGTGCGCTCGGAGGTCTGGATCAGCACATCCGCGGGCATGCCGGGGACGGGATGGAATCCGTGGACTTTTGCGATTTCCTCATCCGGCACCTGTACGCGAACGATGTAGACGTCCTTCACCTGAAGCCCTGCATTTTCCTCGATGCTGTCGGCGGAAACGTAGAAAACCTTTCCGTTCAGCACGGGCGTAGTGCGGCGGTTCAGGGCGGAAAGGCGAATTGCTGCGGTCTGCCCCTCATGCAACTGGTCGATGGAGGTTCTCAAAACCTGCGCTTCAAGAATAAGCGGCACATGCGCTGGCAGGATTTCCATGATCGGCTTGCCGGTGGTGATGACGCCGCCTGCGGTGTGATAATAGGACCGGATGACCGTTCCATTGACGGGCGAGCGGATAACCGTGCGGTCCAGAACCTGGGCTGCTTCCCGCAATTGCTGGCGAACGCTGTCGAGATCGGACTCGGCAGTTTCCAGCGCATCCAACGCAGCCTGCTTATTGGAATTCACTGCGATAATTGCTTCCTGTCTGAATTTTGCGATTTCGGCCTCGCTCTGGTTCATCTCGCCATCTAGCCGGGCAATGTCACCCATTGCATCGGCAATGGCACGCTCCAGTGCCAGCATATCCGTTTTGCGGATCACGCCGTCTTTCGCCAGCTTCTGCTTGGCGTCGCGTTCTTGCTCCAAGAGTGACTGTTGACGCTCGAAAGCGGCCTTTTGGCCTTGGTAGCCGGTGTAGCGAAACTCCAGGGATTTGATGTTTTTCTCAGTAAGATTAAGCTGTTCCTCAAGCTTGTTCAGTTTGCTGTGGAAGACGACATTCTGACTCTGGATGATGGAGTTGACGTCCGGATCACTGGCTTCCACCATGACGATTTCCGGTATCTTGAACGCCTTGGCACCCTGTGCCTCCGCGCGAAGGCGCGTAACGATGGTTTCCAGGCGGAGGCGTTTCAGCTTCAGCATACGCTCATTGGAAAGAGCCGCCGTTTTATCGAGAGTGAGAAGAATATCGCCCTCCTTCACCACATCGCCTTCGCCCACCATCATTTCCTTGATGATGCCGCCTTCGAGGTGCTGGATGATCTTGTTGTTGCCGGTTGCCACGAAACTGCCCTGCGCGATGATGGCCGAGGCGAGCGGTGCCGTACCTGCCCAGTAACCGAAGCCACCGAAGGAGGCGAAGAGAACGGCGAGACCCGTCACGCTATACATGCGGATGGAACGCGGCACCTCGCTGTACCACTCGATCTGGCCCTGTTCCGATGGCTTTTGCTTGCGTTTGAAAACCATGGCATTCAACCTTCTATCCGCGGAGCTTGAGTGTTCGGTTGATCCTTGTTGCCGGACAGGGCGCGAAGAACCTCCACGCGTTCACCGAACATGGCAACCGTGCCGTCTTTCAGGATCATGATCTTGTCGACGCATTGCAGAAGTGCAGGGCGCTGCGTGATTGTGACCGTTGTGATGCCCTGTTTCTTGGCATGCAACAGCGCCTTGGCCAGCGCCTGCTCACCCTGCGTATCGAGGTTAGAGTTCGGCTCGTCGAGCACGACGAATTTCGGGTCTCCGAAGAAGGCACGGGCAAGCGCAATGCGCTGCTTCTGTCCACCGGAAAGCGGTGCGCCATCCGCTGCCACAACCGTCTCATAGCCCTGAGGGAAGCTCGCAATCAGCTCATGAACATCGGCGAGAACCGCTGCCTCGTAAATCTGCCGGTCGTCCACGTCATCGCGCATGCGGCAGATATTTGCTTTGATCGTGCCGGGAAAGAGCTGCACGTCCTGCGGCAAATATCCGATGCTTTCACCGAATTGCCGCTGATCCCAGTTGCGCAGGTCCATCAGGTCCAGCCGCACATTCCCCGATGTGGGCAGGATCGAGCCCACCAGCATCTTGCCGAGCGTCGTTTTGCCGGAACCGGAATTGCCGATGATAGCAAGCGATTCACCCTTTCTGAGAGAAAAGGAAATGCCGTTGAGAACCACTTTTTTCTGCGGAGGAGGGACGAAAAGGATACGTTCCACATCCAGTCGGCCTTCCGGGTTCGGCAGGCGAAGGCGTGGAAAGTTCAACGGCGAATTGACCAGCAGCTGCTTGATACGGCCGTATGAGGAGGCCGATTTGTTGAACTGATGCCAACCCTCGATAGCGCCTTCAATGGGCGCCAGCGCGCGACCGGAAACGATGGAGTCCGCGATGACCATGCCACCGGTCAGCTCACCCGAAAGCGAGAGATGGGCACCCCAACCCAGCAATGCGATCTGGGTAATCATGCGGCAGGCTTTTGAAACGCCGGAGAACATGATGTTCCGGTCCTGCGCCGCCACATGGGACTTCAGCGAACCAGCCGTCTCGCGACCCCACATCTTCACTGCCTCGGGGATCATGGCCAGCGCATTGATGATCTGCGAGTTGCGGGACATGGAATCGAGGTGGAAGTTTGCGCGGCTGAGATAGCCGCTTGCTTCGGCGAACTGGTGGGCCGTGAACTTCTGGTTCAGCCAGGCAATGAAGAATAGCGCAGCACAGCAGATCATGATGATGATGCCGAGATGCGGGTGAACCAGATAGACCACCAGCACGAACAATGGCATCAGCGGCGCGTCCAGAAAGGCGATCAGCGTTCCTGATGTCAGAAAGGAGCGAAGCTGCTGAAGGTCCTGTAATATCTGATAATCCTTGCCGTTGCCATGCAGTGATGCGCGTGCTGCCGCGCTGAGGATCGGTGCGCCAAGCTGCACTTCCAGCTCTACGGCGGTGCGCATGAGAATGAAGCGGCGGATGGAGTCCATGAAGGCCTGCAGCAGCACCGCCCCGATAACGGCGATTGTCAGCATGACCAGCGTATCCATGGAACGGCTGGTGAGAACACGGTCTGAAATCTGGAAGAGATAGAGCGGAATAGCCAGAAGCAGAACATTGATCGCCACCGTGAAGAGCATCACGATGACCATGTTGCGCCGTACTGCCGCTATGCCCTTGGCAAGGCTTGCAGCGAAATTGACGGGCTCGCTGCGCTTGTGGAAGCCGTTCTTGTTGCCACCTCCACCGCCGCCTCCGCCCCCGTTCAGGTCGGGCTCTTTTCCGTTGCCGCCTCCGCCTGTAACCGCCCTGCGCTCATTTTCACGAATGGGACCATCATTATTATCGATAGTTTTGACGAAGGGCATTTCAGGGGGAGGAGACTTGAGGTCCGTTTTGTCAGTCGGTGCATCGCGAAGGGCGGGTTCAACCCGCGGGACAGTTTTACCCTCGGCGGGTTTGGCCGTTGGGGTTTCGGTAACTGTGGCCGTCGAAGACCATGCATTCGTCTCCGAAAGTTGACGCAGATTTTCAACGGCATCGTTGATCGCTGCCACGCATGCTTCGCTAAGGCGGGTGTTTTCATCGAGGCAACTCGGCTTGTTTTCCAGATTAAGCGGATGCCCCTGATCCAGCCTGTTTTTTGAAATGTGATCCATTTCGTTTCCCCTGAAAAGACGTCGCTCAAGCGACGGCGGTCTGCATGACATCGACAGGGTGGGCTTGGGACCAGGAGAGGTCATGGCCGCCATTGATGGTCAAGTCAGCGCTGTGGTCTGTGTGATGTCCGTCATCGAGAAATGCGATGACTTCATTGGCGAGCTTGTCGCCGGTCGGGTGCGTGTCGGCGGTATCGTGCTCCACGATACCGCCCTGGATCAGCACGGAATCGGAATAGAGGTTACCGGAGACATAAGTCGAACCGCCGAAGCTATCGTAATCGACGATGCTGGCGATGTTGACGACCGCATTGCTGCCAGTGTCGATATGGACGGTGGCATCTTCATTGTTCGCCAGAACCTTCGATGCTGCCAGCGTGACCTGATCGGAATCGCCCAGGACGCTGACCTGCTTCAAATAGGTCACGTCATAGACGTTGCCGGTGATGTAAAGGACGTTGAGGCCCGGATAACCCGCGAAATTGGGGTCTGTAGAAAGGCCCTCCGGCATATGCGGGTCTCGCTCGTTGATCGCTTTTACCGCGTCGTTCATGTAATCCGGCATGGCAGCAAAGCGATCATTGCTGCCTATGTTGTGGATCGAAGCTTCGTTCCAGAGGAGGTTGTTGCCGGATTGGACCGAAGCATCGGGCGCTCCCGTGGCGGCATGGATGGTGTCGTTGTCGTAGAGGACGGCAATTTGCGAGATCATGTTCATATCGATGACGTTGCCGCCAACGATAACCAGATCGTACTGCATGCCGATGCCCAGAAAGCCCGCAAGATTGATTGCGCTGTTGCCGCCCGTTAGTACGCTGACATCTGCACCGGAGGTGGTGACAGTCATCGTATCGTTGTCGGAAACGAAATGATATTGCTCGATCCAGTGGACGAAAGACACGTCGCCCTGCACATAACTGACGCGCCACGCGGTTGGGAAGATTGTGCTATCGGTCGCGTCGCTGCTACCAGCGTCCCCATTATGGCTCCAGTTGCTGCGTTCGAAACTGGCGATGTTATTGGCCACGGTTCCAGCGTGGTCCTCTTTCACCGAGAATGCCGCATCGATGCTGTCGTGATCGCTGTAAACAAACGACTGTGTGATGGCATCGATCTGGTGATAATTTCCCATCACCGCCAAAACAGGCGAGATGACCGAAGTGTCAGTCACCGACAGCAGATTGGCGACTATGTTTGCCCCGGCAGCCACATCCAGCGTGTTGGGGGCAGCCCCATGGCTTTCCAGCGGAATGTCGCTTTTTTCCGGCTCACCTAATGGTTTGGCGATGCCGCGATCGGGCATGAAGTCATCGATGTCGGGTTTTTCAGCCGACAATACGCCGTTGATATAGGTGCCGTTGATCGATGTGTCCGCAATGACGAAATCCTGATCGGCGCCCGTCCCCAGTGACGTTACCTCATGCTCACGCGATTGCATCGCGAAGTCATGCACGTCGCGCGCAATCGACTGGACACCTTCATAGGTATCGGTGCGGTGATAGGCATTGAAAGGTGTGAACTGTGCAGCCTCGTTATAATATTCGACAGTACGCTGCGTGACGAATGACGTGTCCCGATATTGGTTGGGGCCATCCGTCATGTTCAGGTAATCGTCGTCTTCAAGCAGGGTAAGCTGCGAGACGTGCGTGATCGAGGATCCGGGACCGGCATAAAGCATAAGCTCGCTGCGATCTTCCTCATAGCCACCATGGCCGTGCGCGCGAAAATGGGGCGTGCTCAAGTCCCGAGAAGCGATCTCCCGGAGCTTATGAAGACTGTCTTCAAAAGTGTGGGCATGCCCGGCGCGGGTGTGGTTGAGATGAAATATAGCGGCACGGTATTTCACGCCGGGATCGAAATCCTGCAAGGATACGTCATAATTGGGGTCGTCGTTCGCTGCCTGTCGATCCTGAGGCAACTGGTGATCGGCATCCTCCGAGCGCCCTTCCGTGTAGCGTGTTCTGAGCCGTGCTTCGTCCATGTCTGCATCGAAGAGACCGATGAAGTGGGCGATCATGTCCGTGATTTTGTCGGTGTACATTGGCTCTCCCTCCTCTTCAGACCAAGAGCGGGCCTCCACCAGTCCCAAGTTCTTTGACTTGTAGGCGGATCAGCCTGCGATCATGGTCTTCCGGTTAACCCTGAACCGGAAACTGCACCGGCGGATGCCGGTGCAGTTCATGCTTGGGGGAGAAATCAGGAGCTTGCGTCTTCGCCGACATGGTGGGAGTCGCCACCAACCGCGCTGCCGTCGAAGGAGTTGGTGAGAAGGTTTGCACCCTGTACCAGTTCCAGATGGTAGCCGGAGTTCGCAAGGATTGCCGATGCGTTGGCGGAACTGGAGCCGGAAGCGTCGTCGCCTGTCTTGAGGTCCCAACCCTTGCCGTCCATTTCCATACCTTCCGCGCCATGTGCCGATCCGCCATTGGCGCTGAGATCGTTGTGCGCATCCTGGTTGTTCATGCTGATGTTGTAAGCGCTGTCCTGATCGGCCAGATGGCTTGCCTGAACGACGCTGAATGCGCTGTCGGCTCCGTCGCCATTCAACGAGTTGTTGAGAATATTGTCCACGTTGAGGGAGAAGGAGAAGTCGTCACCGAGATTGAAGGCGATATCGCCGCTGGCGATACCGAGGTTACCGAAATCCTTGACATGATCGAGCGTCGCAAAATCCGTATCGGTCTTGGCGAAGGAGTCGTTGAAGCTGCCCGTCGTCGTCTTGATGTCGGTGTTCGTGTCGTTGTCGGTATAGCTGAACGACTTATTGTCGGAATCCGTGGTGTTGACGACCTTGGTGTCGTTATCGCTGTAGCTCGACGTCTTGCTATCGTAGCTCCAGTCATAGTCGCTCTTTACCGACGTATCGGCATCGTTGATATTGGTCGTCTTGGTGTTGGTCGTGTTGTCGTTGTCGCTGTAATTGGTTGTCTTGCTGTCATAGTTCCAATCATAGCTGTTGTCGCGATTGTTACCGTTGTCAGTAGCCACATCGACGTCGACCTTCGCATTGAGATTGGTGCTGTTATCCTGAGAATTATAGGTGTTGTCGCGGTTGCCGCCGTTGTTCGTTCCAACGTTGCTGTCATCGACATTGCTGTCATTGGTCGCTGTGTTGGCGAACCCTTCAGAGAGTGCACCGATTTTCGTGATGTCGTCGCCTGCTGGCTGGCTGTTGTAACCCATTTCAATTCCCTCCGAAAAAGAGTTCGGAGCAGCATTTCGAAATCCCTCTCATCTTTTATGGGATTATTTTCGCGCTCACTCCGAGGTTCACATATGCAGACGTAAGCAGTACCGGTCGTCTGCGGTTCGCATTGGCCCTTGCTCGGGCTCGCTGTTTTTGGGACTGCACAGGACGCAAGTTACCGACATGCGCATATCCGGTTCCGCGCCACGGGGTGGTGCGGATTACATGCTTCATTTGTTTGGTCATTTCCCTCTCGGTCGTGCCTGCAACATCGAAACACAAGGTGATGCTGTCGTAGCTGGCCGGTTGCGCTCTGTGGCAACGGGGCAGACTGTGTCCGACTTGGCCGAACGTTTCTAGCTGCTAAAAGGGATTAAGCAGTAGGCACTCCCCAGCCCCTTTCAGATAAAGCTGGGTGCAAATCGTACAGATATTGACCCACCCGCCAGATCACAGCAAAATCTCAAAACGGTCGCATCGGCTATATTTCTCTTTATTTTCAAGAAAAGCCTTCAGCCTTTGGTTATGAAGCATAAAATTTAAAACTGCTGGCTTTTATTTTTTTATCTTAATTTTTGCTCTGCTTACGTAAGTGTATTCTCAAGCAAAAATTTTTTGCATTTTGGCGCCCTAATCAGCGATCTAACCCTTTCGGGCAATTTCTTTCGTCGCAATTTCGTACTAATTTTCATCATTAATAAATAACTAATAAATGGCTGCCCGGGGAACTGCTAATCGGCCCGACTGATGTGTGTGGAAGCTCTGGCAATAAGAAGAAGTCAACGCGTAACGCTACAGGGAGGCGTATATGTTCATGGTTGCGTCCAGGGTTATCGATGCGAAGCAAAACAACAAAATCCTATCAACGAGCGGCAGTATCCTTGTCGTAGCCAACGCCGATCTTTTTTCCGAATGTCTCGTGGAGGCACTCGGAAAGAAATTTCCAGCTTGCGACGTTATCAGCGACGGTCCGTCTGGCAATGTCGCAAGCCGGAATATTCAGGACGTCAAACTCGTCCTTCTTTATAAGCTATCCGGCGCACAGCTGGAGGATTTGCTGGACGAGCTCCGCTTCAAGCATCCCAATGCCCGTATAGCGCTCGTCATCGACGCGATCGACATGATCGAGACCTATCTCAAGCAACTGGTGGAAACGCGCATCATCGATGGCGTTCTTCCATTGAATCTGCGGCTCGATGTTTTTCTGGCGGCGGTCGATCTTCTCATAAAGGGTGGCGAGCATTTTCCGTCTGCGCTGCTGGGCAAGCTCACAGCCGGTCCGGAAGTCTCCTCTCGCACCGTGTATGATACGCGCGCCGTGGTCGCCAACCGCGCCGATGCGCTTGCTGCAAAGAAAGATGAATTCTCCGCACTGACCACGCGCGAGGTGCAGATACTCGATCTTCTGTGCAAGGGAACACAGAACAAGATCATCGCCGACCGTCTGAAATTGTCGGAAAATACGGTCAAGGTTCACGTTCGCAACATCTACAAAAAGATGAATGTGAGAAATAGAACCGAAGCCGCATCGCGCTTTTTCCACAAGGACGATGCAACGAATGACGCTGGAAAATGGCGTAACTGACCATCATTTCTTGTCTCGTGGCAAGAAACCGGAAAATTCTTCACCTTTACATTAACCGTAAATCTGATTTTCCCGATTTGCGTGTGCGGCATTTACCTGCCGTTTCAGGGTCTCGCGTAATTTTTCTGCATGACGCGAGATCGGGAAACGACGATGAATACCATGCTCAAGGTGAACAGGACTTACCAGACGGACCTTCAGTCTGAGTTCAACACCAAATTGACGGCGGCACATGCCCGTATCGAGAAGAGGTTTCTCGATGGCGGCGCGGTTCTCGTTTCCGTCATGGAAATCCTGAACGACCTGATCGGCATTCTCGACGGAATGACAGGCACGCTGGATGGCAAGACCGCAGAAGGCACCATTGCCGGCCTGCGCAAGACCATCGCAGATCTCGCGCAACTGCCCGATACCGAGCAGAAGCGTCAGGCTGGCTTCGAAGCCTTGGCCAATATGTGCTCCTCCACGGGTGGGCATATCGATGATATTCACGAGACGATCCGCTATCTCAAGACCTTTGCCGTAACGGTGAAGATTGCCGGTGCGGGACTTGCCGAATTCGCCGGTTTTGCGGACGAAATTCGCGAGCGCATTCAATCCGGTGCCGATGAAGTGGGTCGCTTCGCCGCCAATCTCGAAGCCATGCGCCTTCAGCTTGAAAACGCGCGCTCCTTCTCCTCGAACACGCTTTCGGATTTCGGCACGACCATTCCGCCCATCATCAAGGGCCTGACCGAAAATTCCGCGCGCATTTCCACGCAGCACAAGGAAATGGCCGATATCGCCGCGCAGGTGAAGAAAATCGCGCAGGGCGTGCAGGGAAAGATCGGTTCGGTCCTCTCCTCACTCCAGATCGGCGATATCACCCGCCAGCGCATCGAGCACATTCAGAGCATGCTTCAACTGCTTGAGGAGTTTGTTTCCTCTTCCGACGGTGCTGCACTGGATGCGAATGAACATCACATCCTGCGCGAAGCCTTCATGCAGTTGGCAAGCGCGCAAATGGACGAAACAGCTGCGGACTTCCAGCGCGACTGCGGCAAGATTTTCACCAGCATTTCAAGCTTCACGGACGATGCAGCCCGCATCCTTTCGCTGCGCGATGAACTGGTAGACCGTACCTCCAAGGGCGATAGCAACGTGCTTTCGCTGATGGAACGCGACATTGTCGAGGCTTGCAAACTGGCCGAGCGCGTGCAGGGCAGCAGTGCGGATGCGGATGAAGTCGTTCTCTCCGTCACCCAGAGTGCGCAAGAATTGCTGCGCGGCATCGAAGTTCTCCGCTCGATCAAGATCGACATTCATTACATGGCGCTGAACTCCAACCTGCGTTGCTCCAAGCTGGGTGATGCGGGTCGCTCGGTCAACGTCGTTAGCGGCGAAATGCGCGTGTTTGCTGGCAAACTGGAAACGCCAGCCGATGCCATCGTGGAGGATTTGCAGCGCGTTGAAGCCGCGACGCATACACTGGTTCAACAGGGGCAGGGTCTGTCGCAGGATTTCACCGCGCCGCTCACGGAAGCGCTCGAAGCAATTCGCGGTGCCCGCTCGCAGATGGAGCAGGGCATGGAAGCCCTTGCCGCAGAAGGCCAGGCCGTGTTCAGCCGCATCAGCGCTGCCGTGGTCACGCTCGATTTCGAAAGCGAGCTTGGCTCGACCTTCAACGAGTGCTGCGGTATCGCCGCGCAACTGTCGGAAGGGTTCGACGCGGATGTTTCAGCTTTCGCGGACAGGATCGAAGGCCTCGCCACCCGCGTCTACAAACTCTACACCATGGCTCAGGAACGTGACATCCACGTCCGCTATCTGCCTGCTGCAACGGCCTCCAGCGCGGCTTCCCCAGCAGCGGCGGCAAAGATGGAGGATGATGACGACCTCTTTGCCGATGCGCTGTTCTAAAGCCTGTTGCACATCCTTTAAAACTCGCGAGCGCCCGACCAAAATCGGGCGCTTTCGCATTTTCATGGATCGGGACAGAGGACTCGGTTAGTACAGATCATCAACAGCATCTGTGGTGACAGGCATGACAGGATCATTGGAAGCAAGGCCGCTTTTCGGCATCGGGCTGGCGGCCATGGGCTATTCCTGTTTCGCTTTGCAGGATGCGCTGGTGAAATGGCTGGTGGAGAGTTACGCGGTTCCGCAGATACTCTTCGTGCGAAGCGCGGTCATCGTTCTGATCACCGGCATTCTGGCGCGTCATTACCGCCACCCTTCCATTCTCAAAAGCAAATATCGAGGCACCGTGGTCATCCGAGCGGCACTGATGCTTGTTGCGTGGATGCTGTTTTACAGTTCCGCGCGCTATTTGGGTCTGGCGGAGCTGACCACGCTCTATTTCTCCGCGCCGATCATGGTGATGGTGCTGTCGATTTTCGTGTTGAAGGAAAAGGTCGGTGCCGGGCGCTGGATTGCCTGCGCAGTCGGTTTCGTTGGCGTCGTCGTTGCCGCCAATCCCGCGCATTCACCGAACTGGCTGCCGGCTGCGCTCTGTATCGTCGCGGGTTTCTGTTGGGCGTGGAGCACGATACTCATTCGGCTCGTTAGCCGAAGCGAAACGACGCTGACGCAGATGTATGCGACAAGCGCGCTGTTCGGCATCGCCTGCGCGCTGTCCTTTCCCTGGCTCTGGAAAAACCCGGATGCGCAGGGGTGGCTTTTGATGATCACCGTCGGACTGGTCTCGACCATCGGGCAATATCTTCTCTATGAAGGTTTCCGCCACGCGCCCGCGTCTTCGCTTGCACCGGTGGAATATACCGGGCTGATCTGGGCCTTCATTTACGGCTATGCCATCTGGACGGAAATACCGGCCATCAATGTCTTCATCGGCGCAATCCTCATCGTCGCCGCGAGCCTTGTTCTAGTCAGTTGGGAACGTCGGAACATGAGAACCGCCAAGGAACGGGTCACCTGACCCAGCGGTACTGCTTTCCGCCGGGAACATCTCCGCTGCCGCGACGTTTGCGAGAGGCCTTCAAAAGGAGAATATCGATGGCAGTTACATATCATGTCGGTGAACACGATGGCGGGTTTGCTTACCGTGTTGGCGATGTCTGGTCCGAAACATTTCCTGATCACGACAGCGCGCTGGAAGCGGCGAGAGATGCCGCAGAGCGTCAGCAGATGGGCGGTGAGGAAGTGGATATTTCCTACCAGCTGGCAGACGGACGCTGGCAATCGCAGCATGTCAGCGGCGGCGACCGGCCTGAAACAGACGTTGTCGATGACACTGCAGAGCGCTCGTAGCGCCCTGCCACCCATCATCGTCACGGCGCATGTGCCGCCGGACGATATGGATTATTTCGACCGGCTAAGGCGGGAGCATTTTCCGCCGGAACGCAATTATCTGAAAGCACATATCACGATATTTCATCACCTGCCGGGACGCGTTCTCGAAGAGGCAATGGCTTTGGCGGCGGAAAGCGTGAACCAGCGGCAGTCCTTCAATGCGTGGATCAGCGGCATCCGGCACCTTGGCGCAGGCGTTGCCTTCGATATCGAAAGCCCGGAACTGCAAGAGTTGAGGGCCGATCTTTTCCAACGTTTTGGCTCATGGCCCGGTCCGCAGGACAGGCAGAAATTCAAACCCCATATCACTGTTCAGAATAAAGTCTCGCGCGCGGGCGCGGATCGGCTTTATGCTGAACTCCGCTCCGACTTCCAGCCTCGTCACATCACCGTTTCGGGTCTCGATCTTTGGAGTTATCTCGGCGGCCCCTGGGAGCATAAGGCCTTCCTGCCGCTAAGGAAAAAGTTTGAAACCGTGAATGTGAAATCTTGAGCGATGCTTCTATCCCTTTCAAATGTCAGCAAATCCTATGAGACCGCAGAAGGCAAGATTGCCGTTCTGCGCGGCATCGATTTGGCAGTCGATGAAGGGCAGAGCGTTGCTTTGACGGGTGAATCCGGTAGCGGCAAGAGCACGTTGCTTCACCTCGTAGGAGGTTTGGATCGGCCTGATAGCGGTTCGATCCTCGTGCGCGGTCGCGATGTGGCGCTTCTGGATGAGGCGGGGCGCGCCGAATACCGGCGCACTGAAGTCGGGCTGGTGTTCCAGCAGTTCAACCTCGTTCCCTCGCTGACAGTGGCCGCCAATATTGCTTTCCATGCAAAGCTCGCAGGACGCCATGATGCGGATTGGGAGCGGGAGTTGATAGAGCAGCTCGGCCTTTCATCGCTGGATAAGAGATATCCCGAACAACTCTCCGGTGGCCAGCAGCAGAGGGTTGCCGTTGCACGGACTCTGGCTGCGCGTCCAGCGCTGATCCTTGCGGATGAGCCGACAGGCAATCTGGACGAAGAAACCGGAGATACCGTTCTCGATCTGATGCTGTCACTCAGCAAGAGCGCGGGTTCGGCGCTTCTTCTCGTCACACATTCCATTCGGCTGGCGGACAAGCTGGACCGAAAAGTGGTTCTGCGTGGTGGAAAGATCGCTTCATGACGCTGACCGCCTTTTACGCTCTGCTATCGCATTGGCGCTATCGGCCTTTGCAGCTTTTGACGCTGGTGCTGGGCATAGCTTTGGCCACTGCTCTCTGGTCCGGCGTTCAAGCCATCAATGCTGAGGCGCGGGCAAGCTACGCACGCTCGGCTTCCATTCTGGAGCAAAGCGGGCTTGCCCGCCTCGTTGCAAAGGACGGAGGCTCCATCCCGCTCCAAAGCTTTGCCAAGCTGCGCCGGGCCGGATGGAATGTTTCACCCGTTATCGAAGGCGACTACAGGTTCGGCACGGTCAGGATCAAGCTGATCGGCATCGATCCTTTGAGCATGCCGAGCGAAGGTAGGCTCGTCACCATCTCCGGTTCGTCGGAACTTGTCGAGTTTGTGGGAGGGCAGGGTGTTCTCGTGGTGTCGCGCGCGACCGCGGAGCGGCTGGCGGGTGAAACAGACATGCCGCTCAAAATATCCAACGATATTCCTGACGGCGCAGCTTTTACCGACATCTCCGCAGCGGACCGTTTGCTGAACCGTGGCGGTAAGCTCACCCGCCTCGTGGTCGCGCCTGATCAGCGTCCGGGATTGCCCGCAATCGACGCTATCGCGCCGGAACTGACAATGCAGACCACGGAAGACAGGCCAGACATGGCCCGTCTGACGGACAGCTTCCATCTCAATCTCACGGCCTTCGGTTTTCTGGCCTTCATCGTCGGCCTCTTTATCGTCTACTCAGCTACAGGACTTGCTTTCGAGCAGCGACGCGCGAGCTTCCGCACGATACGTGGATTAGGCGTGTCTCTGCGCGCGCTAACCGCGATGCTCGTCATAGAGATCATGCTTTTGGCCCTGTTGTCTGGGTTGCTGGGTGTGGTGATCGGTTATTTCCTCGCATCATCTCTTCTACCCGGGGTTTCCGCCACGCTTCGCGGACTTTACGGCGCAAGCGTTCCCGGTAGCCTTTCGCTGCGGCCAGAATGGTGGGCTGCGGGGTTGGGAATGGCGCTGGCTGGAACGGCGCTTTCATCCGCGCAAAGCCTTTGGCGCGTGCGCGCAATGCCTATCCTTTCCGCCTCGCAACCGCGCGCATGGGCGCGCGCTTCCGCCATTTCCCTGCGGCTTCAGGCTTCGGCGGGTGCGGCTCTGCTGCTTGTTGCGGCGGTCGTGGCTGTGGCGGGTTCGGGGCTGGTATCAGGTTTCATCGTGTTGGTGGGTCTGCTCCTCGGGGCGGCGCTGATTCTTCCCGCCTTTTTGACCGTCATCATCAGGTTGGCCGAAGCGCGTTCGAACAAGGCGCTGACGCTGTGGTTCTGGGCCGATACGCGTCTGCAATTGCCGGGCCTTTCGCTGGCGCTTATGGCGCTGCTTCTTGCCCTTTCGGCCAATGTCGGCGTCGGCACGATGGTTTCCAGCTTCAGGATGACTTTTCTCGGCTGGCTGGACCAACGCCTCGTTGCGGAGCTTTACGTCACGGCACGAGATGAGCCAGAGGCCGCCCGCCTCAGAGCATGGCTGCCGCAACATGCGGAAGCGGTTTTGCCTATCTGGGGTATCGAGGGTGAGGTGCTTGACCAGCAAATCCAGATTTCCGGTGTCGCGGATCATGCCACGTATCGGGATCACTGGCCGCTCGAACAGGCGCCGGGCGCATGGGACGCGCTTGCTCAGGGGCAGGGTGCGCTTGTCAATGAGCAGCTTTTGCGTGAAAAACACCTGCAGGTTGGGCAAGACGTTGCTCTCCCCGGCGGCTGGAACGTGACGATGGTGGGCGTTTATTCCGACTATGGTAACCCACGCGGGCAGGTGATGGTTGGAGTAGACGCGCTTGCTCGACATTACCCGGATGTGCCGAAACTTCGCTACGGCGTGCGCGTCGATCCGGCACTTGCGCCGGAAATCAAGCAAAGAATGGTTGCGGAGCTTGGCTTGCCGGAAGGCAATATCATCGATCAGGCTTCACTCAAGAAACAGTCTCAGGCCGTGTTCGAGCAGACATTTGCCGTGACTGCGGCGCTCAACATATTGACGCTTGCCGTCGCTGGTTTCGCCATGTTTGCGAGCCTGCTGACGCTTTCCGGCATCCGATTGCCGCAACTTGCGCCCCTCTGGGCCATGGGCGTGCGGCGCAGAAAGCTGGCGCTTTTCGAAGTATGGAGAACACTCGCCCTCTGGCTCGCCACATTCCTCGCGGCCATTCCCGTGGGGCTGGCGCTTGCATGGGTGCTGCTTTCCATCGTCAATGTGGAAGCCTTTGGCTGGAAACTGCCGATGATGATCTTTCCCGTCGAATGGCTGCAATTGGGGGGCATCGCGCTTGTCGCGGCTCTCGCCTCCATTCTGCTGCCGGTGCGGAGGCTGGCGACAATCGATCCTGCCGATTTGTTGAGAGTGTTTGCCAATGAACGCTAGTCGCATCTGCCGCCTCATCCTCATGCTCCTCACTTTCGCTCCGGCCTTGGTTCAGGCTCAGGGCTTTGCTGGCCTCGGATCGGATGCGGAAGGTTTTACAGTTCCCGAACGCGGCACCGAACTTTCCTTTCCCAAGGACCATGGACCCCATCCCGATTTCAGGATCGAATGGTGGTACGTCACCGCCAATCTGACGACGGAAGACGGACGTGCGCTCGGTGCCCAATGGACGCTGTTCCGTTCTGCGCTTGCGCCCAAGGACGTGGAAGGCTGGTCCAGCCCGCAAATCTGGATAGGCCATGCGGCTGTAACGACAGCCGACCATCATTATGTGGCGGAACGGCTGGGCAGAGGCGGGGTCGGTCAGGCTGGTGTCAACGCCTCGCCGTTCGAAGCGTGGATCGATGACTGGCATATGAGAGGTGATGAGGCTGCGGACGCAATCGATCATTTGTCCCTGAAGGCAACCGGTCAGGACTTCGGCTACCAACTGCAGCTTGCAGCCAAAGCGCCGCTGGTGCTTCAGGGAGATCGTGGATTCTCGGTCAAGTCGCAAGCGGGTCAGGCGAGCTATTATTACTCCCAGCCGTTTTACGAGGTGGCGGGAGAAGTCACTCTGAACGGCAAGGCCGTGAAAGTCACTGGAAAGGCATGGCTTGATCGGGAATGGTCCTCACAACCGCTCGCCTCGGACCAGACCGGCTGGGACTGGTTCTCGCTGCATCTCGCTTCCGGTGAAAAGGTCATGGCGTTTCGTCTGCGTGATGCGGGTCCTGGCTATATCTCCGCAAACTGGATTTCAGCGGATGGCAGGACGATGCCTCTGGCATCGGGCGATGTGGTTCTGGAGCCGTTGAAGCGCGCAACGATGAATGGCCGCGAAATCCCCGTTTCCTGGCGCGTTAAAATTCCCTCGAAAGAGCTCGATATCACGACCAGGGCGCTCAACGACGCATCATGGATGGCCACGTCCACGCCCTATTGGGAGGGGCCGATCTCGTTTGACGGAAGTACGAACGGGGTAGGCTATCTGGAAATGACCGGGTACTGAACCAACCTGCCGCTGCCGCATTAAGCCTTGAAGAAGAAGCTGAGCCTACCGATATTTTATGAATGTAGTCAGGAGTGACCGCTTTGTCGGCGGTGATTGAGTAAGATTGCAAAAAGAACACATCGAGCAGACCTCCCGCTTTCAGGTCGATCTTTTAGACGACATCCACAGCGCAACATTCGAATATTTCTGGGCCGGGTCCAACCCGGTCAGTGGCCTGCCCCGAGACCGAATGCGATCCGACGGCAATGTCATCAACGAGATTGCGTCCGTTTCCGGCATCGGCTTCGGTCTTCTGGCCATTGTCGTCGGTGCGGAGCGAGGCTGGATCAGCCGTGAGCAGGCGGTAACGCGGGTTGCGAAAATGCTGCAATCGCTCTCTTCCGCTCCCCGGTTTCACGGCGCGTTCCCGCACTTCCTGCACGCGGCTACGCTGGAGGTCATTCCCTTCGGGAAGCGGGACGATGGGGCCGATCTGGTGGAAACCGCGTTCCTGATGCAGGGCGTGATCTGCGTAAGAGAATATTTTGCTGACGACAGGCCAGAGGAAATGGCAATCCAAAAGGTCGCGGATGAACTGGTTCGGACCGTGGAGTGGAACTGGTTCACGCGCGGAACGGATGGCCCGCTTTTCTGGCACTGGAGCCCCAAATTTCGCTGGGCGCGCAATGTTCCAATCACGGGCTGGAACGAGGCGCTGGTGTCCTATGTGCTGGCTGCGGGGGCCGAGGCACATTCCATTTCGCCGGCCAGTTACCACAATGGCTGGGCGCGACATGGGGATATGGTCAACGGCAAGGACTATCTCGGCACCGTTCTGCCTCTTGGCGAACCATTCGGCGGGCCGCTTTTCCTGTCACAATATTCGTTCTGTGGCCTGAAACCTTATGGCCTGAAGGATCTCTACTGCGACTATCAGAAGCAGGCCGAGGCTCATGCGCGCATCAACCACGACTATTGCAAGTCCAAATTTCCCGATAGCCCGATATGGGGACTGACGGCTTGCGACGGACCGAAAGGTTACCGCGCTTTCTCGCCCACCGTCGATGGCGGGGTCATCGCACCAACCGCTGCGCTATCCAGCTTCCCCGTTTTGCCCCATCAGGCGCAAGCGGCGATGGAGTACTTCGTGGCTTATGAGAATGGCAGGCTGCTGGGCCGTTACGGTTTCGTCGATGCGTTCTCTCCGAGAACGGGATGGGTGGCGGAAACGCATCTGGCAACCAATCAAGGCCCGGTCGTCGCGATGATGGAGAATTACCGATCCGGCCTCCTGTGGCGTCTTTTCATGGGTGCGGCAGAGGTGAAGTGTGGCCTCGAAAGGCTGGAATTCAAATGGTCCGGGCAAGCCTGATATTGGCTACCCTTCGATGAAGACATCCGAGCCGACTTTGACGATGCCGTTATCGATGATGTCGCAATAGATGCCAAGGCAGCGGTGGTTGTTGCGCAGGATCGTTCTTAGAACGTCGGGCTGTTCCGGCAAATCCGGCTGGGCGATGAGGGTCATGCCACAACGTTTGGTACGCTCGATAACGATGGCCCGGACGTTCCCGATATGCAGGATTGCACCGATCCAGCTATCCTCTATGAAACCGTCTTCCTCCTCCGTCGCAAGCAGCAGGGAGGGCCGGAAGCGGCGGGCATCGGCTTCTTTGGATGCCAACTGACCTTCCAGCATCTTAAGAGAGCCGGTCGTCAAAAGGTGCAGCGGGCTTGCTGCGTAAGAACGGCTGATAACGGGAAGTCTCGGCTCCAAATTTGCAGTAACATCCGCATATTGTCCGACTGAAACGGCAAAGCCGAAGTGAGCAGAAAGCCGGTCGTGCAGTTCTGCGTCGCTGACCCTAAACTCTGCGCCGTCTGGAAAACGGATATAGGTTTTGCCTTCCTCATCTATCCAACTAGAGAGAAAAAGCGCGGGTCGCCAGCGCGGATCTTTTTCCGGTGCAGCCAATATGCCGTCCGCATCGAACAGCCCGAACTGGCGGTCGCCGGACAAACCGTTCTCATCCACGAATGTTGATCCGCAAGCTTCGCCTCCCAGCGAGCTTACCGGATACCGCCAGAGTTGTTTTACGTGGCCGATCTTCTTCATCCCGGCAAAACCTGTCTTCCGTTCCAGGGTTTCGGCAGGAATATCATCAGGCAATGAGAAGCTCATAGGCCTCCGTTTTCGAAATATCGTCAAGTATCGATGCCGCGACCGTCTCACCGATTTCCGCAGCGCTGGTGATGCCCTGGATGAAGGGGTGCTTGTGCAGCAGATAAGGGATCGCGGCACAATAGAGCCTCGTATGAAGCGCGCCGCCCGATCTTATTCGATAGTTCTCATCGACATCGATGCCGCCAAGATGCGCAACGGCTTTCTGCTCCTCGCCGGAAAAGATGCTGGCTTCGGCTGGGGTCGGTGCCTGTCTGACGATCTCTTGCGACACAAGGCTGCGGAAAGGAATGTCGGAAGCGGAGCGGGCACTTTGGCCGGTCGCGTCTATGAAGGTATCGAACTCCAGCGTAATATCCTTCATTGTCACGGTCGCGCCACGCTTTCCTTCGGTGGTGGATATTTCGTAATCCGCTCCAAGCTTCTGGATTTCCAGCACACCTGCATTGTGAAGCGCCAGCAGCCGCTGGATGGAGAGATGCGGAACGGTCGCATATTCATCGATGAAGATGCTTTTGAAGGATTTGCCGAAGCGCTTGAAATCCGTCTGATCGAGATGCGGCACGATTTTCGCTATGATTTCATGCGTGATCATGATCGCGTAGCGCCACGGTACAGTAAACTGTGCCGTCATATTATGCTGCGCTTCCGCAAGGTTGAGCGCAGCCCAGGCGAAAGGATCGGTACCGGAACGCCGCGCATAATAGGCGTCCGCAAAGTCATCCACGGTTAGATCGGATAGCCCGATCTCCATCGCGTAGTCCGGATCGGCGATAGACAGTTCGCGCCTGAACAGCTCGAACGTCGCATCCAGAAGCCCGGCGGGACCACGCGAAATAAGCTCCTCCACCGCTTCAACCGTGCAGACCCTCGGCGTCTCGTAAGGAAGAGGGCAGAAGAAATCCGCTTCCGGCAGCAGGCCCTTGCGAGACATCAAGGTGGCGTGAAAATCCTCACTGCCATTTGCTCGGCTGTAGGTCAGCGCGCCCACCTCGTCATAGATGAACAGCCCGTTGGACGTGGATACGGTCATCAAGGCATCGATGGCGCTGAGAGATGTACCGAGAATGCCGAGCTTTCCGCCATGAATACCTTCCAGCGCGGTCGCAGGCCATGGGGAAATGAAGTAGCCGGGTTTCGTCTCGGTCGTGTCAGGCCAGTCATGGCCGGTTGCCATCACTACATGATCGAATGTTGTGCCAAAC
>NZ_CP039691.1:2670000-2968843 GCF_005145045.1 Agrobacterium larrymoorei | reverse complement strand
TACTGCCGCCTTTCAAATTGCCAATCATAGCCTGACGAAACAAAAAGCTTCGCCAGAGATACCCCTCGTTATTGTCCCCTTTTGGATGGTCCCTCGAAAAACCATCCAGAAGCTTTCGCTTCTACCGCGAGCCGGTAATCCCACTGACCTCTTCATCATAAAGAGGCATGCTACACTTCAACATATACTCTCACGCCACAACCTAAACACTTGCGTTTCTCAGGCGACAGGATCACGCTTCCACAACCGGCAAGGTTGCAGCCAAACACGCCCAGTTACCTGAAAAAACGGGATCGAGAAGAACCCGTCCGCAAGGAGCTTACGCCTTCGAACTTAGCATCGAGATAGCTTGTGGATAGAAATCCGCGCCCCTTGTCGAGATGCATTTAGGCAGGATCGAATGCGGAGATCAATGGCGTTTTTTCTGCAAATCAGAAGATCGGCCATTGACTCGTCAGGGGCGTTTTGCATCGCAGCCTAGCCCGTTTGGAGAATCTCTTATGAATCAATGAGATTCAATTTCACGGTATTTTCGAGGCCGTTTTTGGCGAAAAAATAAAAAATCGCTTGACTCGAAACCAGGCCACCCTTCCGTGGCGGAAGGCAGGCAGTCTTTGAAAGACCTCCTGCAAGCTATTGATTTTAAATGTGTTTTTCCGTCATGCTTATGAAGCACAAATGTCATGCTACGTGACGAATTCTTAACAAGGCGTTAGAACGACAAAAAGCCCGGTCGTTAGACCAGGCTTTTTAATCACGAAATTGTATTAGCCGGATTAGGCCGAAAGCGCTCTAACGCGCTGTGCCAGACGGGAAACCTTACGGTCTGCCGTGTTGCCGTGCATCACACCCTTGGTGGCTGCGCGCTGGATCTCAGGCTGAGCTGCCTTGAGGGCTTCGGTCGCTACTGCGAGATCACCGGATGCGATGGCCTCTTCGACCTTGCGAATGAAACCGCGGACGCGCGAACGGCGAGCCTTGTTGACTGCGGTACGGCGAGCGATCTTGCGAGTCGCCTTTTTCGCCGAAGTTGTATTGGCCATGTATGCCTCTCTTCGAATTCAAACCAAAATCCGCAACCACAGGATCGGGTCGTTCGAAGACCTCAGGTTCCAAAGAATGCGGGAGTAATTGGGACGAGCCGGATGACTTTCCCTAACCGTGGGCGGGCATATAACCCTAAAGCCGCTGCCCGTCAACGCGTATTCGGTAAAAACACCGAGATTCCGAATCCTTAGCGGTTTTGGAACACGGGCTTTCTCTTCTCTATAAATGCCGCCATGCCTTCCTTCTGATCCTCGGTCGCAAAAAGCGACTGGAACTGGCGCCGTTCGAACCTGAGGCCCTCGGCAAGCGATACCTCGAAGGATCGGTTGACACTTTCCTTCGCCATCAGCACCGATGCGCGCGAGAGGGAGGCAATGACGTCAGCCGCCTCTATAGCCTCGTCCATCAGCCGCTCGACAGGCACGATGCGCGAGACGAGCCCCGCACGCTCTGCCTCCGCCGCATCCATCTTGCGCCCGGTCAATATCAGGTCCATCGCCTTTGCCTTGCCGACGGCGCGGGTCAGTCTCTGCGAGCCGCCCATGCCGGGAATGACGCCGAGGGTGATTTCGGGCTGGCCGAACTTTGCCGTATCCGAGGCGATGATGAAGTCGCACATCATGGCAAGCTCGCAGCCCCCGCCAAGGGCAAAGCCGGAAACGGCGGCAATCACCGGCTTGCGACTGGCGGCAACGTCGTCCCATCCCCCTAGGAAGTCGCCGAGATAGGCATCGACGAAATCGAGCGTGCTCATTTCCTTTATATCGGCGCCTGCGGCAAAGGCTTTCTCCGAGCCAGTAATGACGATGGCCCCGATGGAATCGTCTGCCGCGAAGGATGCGAGAATATGGCGCAGCTCTTTCAGCAGCGTGGAGTTCAGCGCGTTGAGCGCCTTCGGGCGGTTCAGCGTGATGACGCCGACCGCATCGCGCTTTTCGACTATGAGCGTCTCGTAATCCATGGACTGGTCCTCTCCCTATTTCTGGCAGGCCGCACAATAGAAGGTGGAGCGCCCGCTCTGCGTGATGCGCTCGACCGTACCGCCGCAGTCGGGCGAAGGGCAAGCATGGCCTTCCCGATCATAGACGGAAAATGAGTGCTGGAAATAACCAAGCGATCCGTCTGTCTGGATGTGATCGCGCAGCGATGAGCCACCTGCTGCAATGGCGTCGGCAATCACATCGCGAATCTTCTGTGTCAGCTCGGTCAGCGCTGCCTTGGGCCTTCCGGTTTTGGTCACCAGCGTTCCCGCGGCCCTCAGCGGCGAGAGATGCGAGCGCCAGAGCGCTTCGCAGACGTAGATATTGCCAAGCCCTGCAATCACCTTCTGGTCGAGAAGGGTACTCTTCAGGGGCTGGCTCTTGCCATCGAAGCGGCCCGCCAGATAATCCGCGCTCAGCGTATTGCCGGTCGGCTCCGGGCCGAGTTCGGCGAAGGCTGGATAGAGATCGATATCCGCGCGGCGCACGAGATGCATGAAGCCGAAGCGGCGCGGGTCATTATAGATGATGCGGCTGTGAATGCCCCCGCGCGATAGATGGAAGATGACATGGTCATGCTTTCCATCCTTGGAACGCGGGTGATGAAACTCGCCGGGTGTCTCAGCCGCCGCCATGGCGCTTTCTATACGAAACGAACCGGACATGCCGAGGTGGGAGACGATGGTCAGGCCGTTATCGAGCTCGATCAGCAGATATTTCGCCCGTCGTCCAAGTGAAACGATCTCGTGGCCCTCGACCATCTCTGAGAAACCCTCGGGAAAAGGGAAGCGCAGGTCCGGACGGGCAAGTTCCAGCTTTTCGATGCGCGCGCCTTCCATCGTGGGCGCAAGCCCGCGTCGAACGGTTTCCACTTCGGGCAATTCTGGCATGGAGTTCTCTCGGCATCTGTTTATTGCAACGACCTTGTGGTCTATAGACGGCGCACATACATGTCGCAGGCTATATCCGCTGCAACAGATAGCGTTGCAGAGCCGTTTCCGCTATGGTCCGCAGCGCAATTTAAGAATGGAGACCGATCATGACCGATGCCCGCACCACAGCCGATGGCGGCATGGAAACCTCCTATGGCTTCCGCCAGGTCAATGAGGGCCAGAAGCAGGGCATGGTCAATGAGGTCTTCCACAAGGTCGCCAAGCGGTACGACATCATGAACGACGTCATGTCGGCCGGTATGCACCGTCTGTGGAAGGATGCGATGATCTCGGCGCTCTCTCCGCGCAAGGATCCATCTTACAAGGTGCTGGATGTAGCGGGCGGCACAGGCGATATCGCGTTTCGCATCGTGGAAGCATCCAACCGGCTGGCCCATGCGACGGTGCTGGATATCAACGGCTCCATGCTTTCGGTGGGCGAAGAGCGCGCTGCCAAGAAGCAGCTGACGGAAAATCTGACCTTCGTGGAGGCCAATGCCGAGGAACTGCCTTTCGAAGCGAACAGCTTCGATGCCTATACGGTCGCTTTCGGCATCCGTAACGTGCCGCGCATCGATGTTGCGCTTTCGGAAGCTTACCGCGTGCTGAAACGTGGCGGTCGTCTTCTGGTGCTGGAATTTTCCGAGGTGGAAATGCCGCTTCTGGACAAAGTCTATGACGCCTGGTCCTTCAATGCCATTCCGCAGTTCGGCAAGATGATTACGGGTGATGCCGAGCCCTATCAGTATCTGGTGGAATCGATCCGCAAATTCCCCGGCCAGGATGATTTTGCCGCCATGATCCGCACGGCGGGTTTCTCGCGTGTATCCTACACCAATTATACCGGCGGCATCGCTGCCCTGCATTCCGGCTGGAAGCTGTAAATCGATGGCATTTTCGGCGAATAGCAGGGCATCCGCATGAGCACTCTTGGCGCATATTTCCGGCTTGCGAAGGTTGGCTGGGTTCTCGTTCGCGAGGGCGTGGTTCTGGCGCTGCCCGCCGAGGGTCTTCCGGCCTCCGCTAAATTCGTCAAGGCCCTGCTGAAGCCTTTGGCCCGCAACAAGGCGCTGAGTACGGGCAGAAGCGACCGTCTTTCCAAGGCGGTCGGACGTCTCGGGCCATCCTACGTGAAGATGGGCCAGTTTCTCGCCACCCGCCCGGATGTGGTGGGCGCCGAATTTGCCGATGACTTGGCGGGCCTTCAGGACCGCATGGATTTCTTCTCCCCGGCAGCGGCCAAGGCCAATATCGAAGGCTCGCTCGGACGCCCGGTTACGGAACTGTACCGCGAGTTCGGTGATCCCATTGCTGCGGCTTCGATAGCACAGGTCCACCCGGCTGTCGTGGAAACACCATCCGGCCCGAAAAAGATGGCCGTCAAGGTTATCCGTCCCGGAGTGCGTCAGCGCTTTCAGGATGATCTGGAAGCCATGTATCTGGTCGCCGATCTCCAGCAGCGTTTCGTCCGCTCTGCGCGCCGTCTGAGACCTGTCGAGGTTACCAAGACGCTGGAGCAGACGACCAAGATCGAGATGGACCTGCGCCTCGAGGCCGCGGCCCTCTCCGAACTGGCCGAAAATACCAAGGACGATCCGGGCTTTCGCGTGCCGGAAGTGGATTGGGAACGCACGGGCCGCGATGTCGTTACCATGGAATGGATCGACGGCATCAAGATGTCGGATACGGAGGCGCTCAAAGCTGCCGGGCACGATCTGAATACGCTTGCCGATACGCTGATCCAGTCCTTCCTGCGCCATACGCTGCGCGACGGTTTCTTCCATGCGGACATGCATCCGGGTAACCTTTTCGTTGATCCGAAGGGCATGATCGTGGCGGTCGATATGGGCATCGCCGGTCGTCTCGGCAAAAAGGAACGCCGGTTCCTAGCGGAAATCCTCTATGGCTTTATCACCCGCGATTACATGCGCGTGGCGGAAGTGCACTTCGAGGCCGGTTACGTACCGTCCCATCACGATATGGCAAGCTTTGCCCAGGCGATCCGCGCCATCGGCGAGCCGATCCACGGTCAGCCTGCGGAAACTATTTCCATGGGCAAGCTGCTCACGCTTCTTTTCGAAGTGACCGAGCTGTTCGACATGGAAACGCGGCCTGAACTGGTGATGCTGCAAAAGACCATGGTCGTGGTGGAAGGCGTGTCACGCATTCTCAACCCGCGCTTCAACATGTGGAAAGCGGCAGACCCTGTCGTCAGCGGCTGGATTCGCGATAATCTTGGACCCAAGCGCATCGTCACCGACCTGAAGGACGGCGTGAAGGCCGCCATCAAGCTCGCCGAAGCCGCCCCGGAAATCGCTGCGAAAACGGAAAAGCTGCATTCGGAACTGATGTATATGAGCGAAAACGGCCTGCGCTTCGATGAACGCACGGCGGAAGCCATCGGCAAATCCGAAGCGCGCCACACCCGCTGGGGCCGTCTGGCGCTCTGGGTGATCGCGATCACGCTTGTCTATATAGCCGTGAGAATTAGTTGACGTTCCGATCAAGGACGTAACGCATGATGACGTTATCCTCGCCATTTGCGGGATCGCGCCCAACCGTCTGCCATCCGAGGTTCTCGTAATAGCCTTCCTGATCCGGCGTGTAGAGGTGAAGCTCGGTAATGCCGATCTTCGAGGCTTGATCGATAATAGCCGTCACCAGCAACCTGCCGATGCCGCGCCCGCGCTGGTCGGAAGCGACGATCACGTCGCCGATCCAGAATTCCTTATCGGGGTGGTGAGGCAGTTCATGACGCTTGATGCTGGCGGTGCCCAGCAATTTGTCGCCTTCAACGGCAACGAGTGCGAGCGGTGCAGTGTCCGTGTGCAAACGGCTTTCGATCACATCTTTCAGCCGGGCTGGATCGCTCCAGTTTGTTAGAGAACCCCATTCCGCATGCAGCATGGCAACAATTGTGCTGACATGCTCAGGGTGAAGTGCCAGCGGCGCAATGCGAATATCGTTCATCGTCTTGTTTCCGAAAACGGACCGATCCGACGTCGCCGACTATGCGAGATCGGCGACCACCGAGTCGAGGATCAGCATGCCTGATGGCGTGCAGCGCAGGCGGGAATTTCCCAGGCGCTCGACAAAGCCGTGTTCCAGTAAAAAGGCTTCCCGATCCGGATCGAGATCACGGCCGGAGAAATCGCTCCAGCGGGCGAGGTCCACGCCTTCGCGAAGCCGCAGGCCCATCAACAGCAACTCGTCTGCCTGTTCGTCGAGCCCCAGCAGTTCCTGATCCACCATGCCATGCCCGTCTCGCTCAACGGCCTGTAGCCATGTTTCGGGATGGCGCTCGGTCGCGGTCGCGAGCTTCGCGCCGCCCTTGGTCAGGCGGCCATGAGCGCCGGGGCCGATGCCAGCATAGTCACCATAACGCCAGTAGGTCAGGTTATGGCGGCTCTCGGCACCCGGGCGGGCATGGTTGGAAACTTCATATGCGGGCATGCCATGGCGCGCGGTGATTTCCTGCGTGGCTTCATAGAGCACGGCGGATTGTTCGCCATCGGGCACGATCAGCTTGCCCGCCTTGTGAAGCCCAAAGAAAGCCGTGCCTTCCTCGATGGTCAGCTGATAGAGGGACAGATGATCGACAGCATAGGAAATAGCTTCTTCAAGCTCTTTTTCCCACTCCTCGACCGTCTGGTTCGGGCGCGCATAAATCAGATCGAAGGACATGCGCGGGAAGATTTCGCGCGCCAGTCTGATGGCCTTCAATGCATCGGCAACATCATGAAGGCGGCCCAGGAATTTCAGGTCGCGGTCGTTCAGCGCCTGTACGCCCATGGAAACGCGATTGACACCGGCTGCCCTGTAGCCGCGGAAGCGTTCCGCCTCGACGCTGGAGGGGTTCGCCTCCATGGTGATCTCGATACCATCCGGCACGCGCCAGAAACGGGAAATGCCGTCCAGAATAGCGCCCACGGTTTTCGGGTCCATCAAGGATGGCGTGCCGCCACCCATGAAGATGCTGGTCACGACTTTCGCGCCGCTTAAAGACCGCATCGTTTCCATCTCGCGCAGAAAGGCCGCGACGAAACGTTCCTGATCCACCGGTTGATGGCGGACGTGGCTGTTGAAATCGCAATAGGGGCATTTGGCCGCGCAAAAGGGCCAATGCACATAAATGCCAAAACCCGGATCGCCCGTATCCGGCAACAGGCCTGAATGTGCAGACGAGTGTGCGCCGGGCGCAGAAGGTAGGCCGCTCCCGGTCATCATGATACTCATGCTTCCAGGCAGGTTTCGACAAATGTCTTGAAAGCGCGTGCGCGGTGCGAAAGCGCGTCCGCATCGCCCGGCTTCCAGCCATGCTTTTCCTGCGCCGTCATCTCACCGAAGGTCGTCTCATAGCCTTCCGGCTGGAACACGGGATCGTAACCGAAGCCGCTGGCCCCACGCGGCGGCCATGCCACTGTGCCTTCGATCTCGCCACGGAAGAATTCCGTATGACCATCCGGCCATGCGAGGCAGAGGACACTGACGAAACGGCAGGTGCGATCTTTCGGATCGGTCGCGCCGCGCTCCTGAAGCGCATCTTCGACCTTCCTCATCGCCATGTCGAAATCACGGGTGCCATCTGCCGTCTCCGCCCAATTGGCGGTGTAGACGCCGGGTGCGCCGTCCAGCGCATCGATAACCAGACCGCTGTCGTCGGAAAGCGCAGGCAGGCCGGACGCCTTGGCCGAAGCCAGCGCCTTGATCGCCGCATTTTCCTCGAAGGTCGTGCCGGTTTCATCCGGCTCTTCGAAGTTCAACTCCGCAGCAGATTTGGCGGAGAAGCCGAAAGGGCCGATCAGATCGGCAATCTCGGCGATCTTGCCCTTGTTGTGGCTGGCCACGACGATGGTTCTGGTATCGAGCTTGCGCATGGTTTTATCCTCAGGCAATCGCCTGCTTCTGCATCTCGACAAGTTCCGAGCAGCCCGCCTTGGCAAGGCCGAGCAGCGTCAGGAATTCTTCTTCCGAGAAGGGCTTGCCTTCGGCAGTCCCCTGAATTTCAACGATACCGCCGGAGCCGGTCATGACGAAATTCGCATCCGTCTCGGCGGAAGAATCTTCCAGATAATCGAGATCGATCACCGGCTGGTTGGCGAAGATGCCGCAGGAGATGGCGGCGGTATGGTCTTTCAGAACCTTCTCCACCTTCAGCATGTTGCGGCTTTCCATCCACTTCAGGCAGTCGTGAAGGGCAATCCACGCGCCGGTGATGGAAGCGGTGCGGGTGCCGCCATCCGCCTGGATGACATCGCAGTCAATGCTGATCTGGCGCTCGCCGAGCGCCTGAAGGTCGACCACAGCGCGCAGCGACCGTCCGATGAGACGCTGGATTTCCTGCGTTCTGCCGCCCTGCTTGCCGGACGATGCCTCGCGCTTCATCCGCTCATGGGTGGAGCGCGGCAGCATGCCGTATTCGGCGGTGATCCAGCCCTTGCCGCTATTGCGCAGCCATGGCGGCGTCTTGTCTTCAAGGCTTGCGGTAACCAGCACATGCGTATCGCCGAACTTCACCAGACAGGAGCCTTCGGCATGTTTGGAAAAATTGCGCTCGAAGGAAACCTTGCGCATCTGGTCGGTTTTTCTGCCTGAAGGCCGCATCTCGTTCGTCTCCGTGTTTGTTCCTGCCTTCTAAGGTCCCGATGATGGTTTTGCAAAGGAAAAGCGGAACGAGCCGATGCCAAGGCGAATTTCCGTTTTTACTTGGTCGGGCGAATGTCTATATTCGACAAAGTAAAAACAGCTTCAGGAAGAACGGGCGGCATGGGCATCACTCCCCCCATTGGCAGAGAGCCAGGCGCATTACTGGATGATCGCTCGCGCGAGATATTCCGGCGCATCGTGGAAGGGTATCTGGAAACGGGCGAGCCGCTCGGTTCGCGCAGCCTTTCACGCCTGCTGCCCATGTCCCTCTCTCCCGCCTCCGTGCGCAACGTGATGAGCGATCTGGAAGAGCTGGGGCTCATCTATTCGCCACATGTCAGCGCCGGGCGCCTGCCGACGCAGACGGGCCTGCGTTTCTTCGTGGATGCCTTCATGCAGGTGGGCGAGCTACCGGAATCCGAACGCGCCAATATCGACCGGCATATCGGACCCATATCGGGCCGCGAACAATCTCTGGAAGGCCTGCTGAACGAGGCAAGCAGCATGCTTTCGGGCATGTCGCGCGGGGCAGGGCTGGTGCTGACAGCCAAGAACGACGCGGTTTTAAAGCATGTGGAATTCATTCGTCTGGAGCCCACAAAAGGGCTCGCCATTCTGGTGGGGGACCACAATCAGGTCGAAAACCGCATCATTGAATTGCCTGCGGGCATCACCTCGTCGCAGTTGACGGAAGCAGCGAATTTCATCAATGCGCATCTGGCGGGTCAGACGCTACCGGAACTGCGCAACCAGATTTCGCGGCAGAAGAATGAATTGCACACGGCGCTCAGCACGCTGGCACAGGATCTGGTGGAGCGGGGTCTGGCGGTCTGGTCCGGTGATAATGAAGAAGGCAAGCTCGGCCGCCTGATCGTGCGGGGCCGTTCCAACCTGCTCGAAGGGCTTGCTGGCGAAGAGGATATAGACCGCGTTCGGCTGCTCTTCGACGATCTGGAGCGCAAGGAAAACCTGATCGAAATTCTCAATCTGGCCGAAACGGGCTCTGGAGTCAGAATCTTCATCGGTTCGGAAAACAAGCTGTTTTCCCTGTCCGGTTCATCGCTGATCGTGGCGCCATATAAGGACGATGAGAATCGCGTCGTCGGCGCCGTCGGCGTCATCGGGCCGACGCGGCTCAACTATTCGCGCATCGTTCCCATGGTGGATTATACTGCGCAGATCATGGCGCGGCTCTCCGGCCAGCGCCGATAAGTCTTCGCCTGCAACCGAAAAATCGCTGCTTTTGCCTGCAAGCCTTGATTTTTGCTCGGCAAAGCTCGATATCGGGCGCAACCCTAATTGCCAAGCAATAATACATGTAATCTGGAGACAGTCATGACTGATGACACCAACAAAACCGGACCTGACGCGGGCGTTGCCGATGAGGCAGTCGAAGCTGCGACGGCGGAAAATGCGGTGCCTGAGCAGGCAGAACCCGATCCTGTGGATGTGCTGAAGGCGGAAAATGCCGATCTTCGCGACAAGTTTCTGCGCCTCGCTGCCGAAATGGACAATCTTCGCCGCCGCACGGAGCGTGATGTGAAGGATGCCAAGGCCTATTCCGTTGCAGGCTTCGCCCGCGACATGCTGGCCGTATCCGACAACCTTCGCCGCGCGCTGGAAACCATCCCGGAAGAGGTCAAGGCCACCGCTGAAGCCAACGTCAAGGGCCTGATCGAAGGCGTGGACATGACCGAGCGTTCCATGCTCTCGGCACTGGAACGTCACGGTGTTCGCAAGATCGATGCGGAAGGCCAGAAGTTCGACCCGAATTTCCATCAGGCCATGTTCGAAATTCCGAACACCGCCGTTCCGAACAACACGGTCGTCCAGGTCGTGCAGGCAGGCTTCACCATCGGTGACCGCGTTCTGCGGCCCGCCATGGTCGGCGTTGCCAAGGGTGGCCCCAAGGCGGAAGCGCCCGCAGGTGCCGAACCGGGCACCAGCAGCCTCAACGAAAAGGATGCCTGATTAATCGGGTGTCTCGTTATCTCCCAATAAGCAAAAGGCCCGGAAATCGATTTCCGGGCCTTTTGTTTGAATGGTACGTAAAACGCTTTAAGCGGCGTTCGCCTGTTCCTGATTGAGGAACGTGTAGATTGCCGTATCGGAATCGGTCGCACGAAGCTTGGCGACCAATTCGGGGTCACGCAGCACGCGGGCAATGCGCGAAAGCGCCTTGAGATGATCTGCGCCAGCGCCTTCCGGTGCAAGCAGAAGAAACACCAGATCGACCGGCTGGTCGTCCAGCGCTTCGAAATCGACAGGGGTTTCCAGGCGCGCAAAAACGCCTGTGATAGTGGAAATGCTGCTCAGCTTTCCGTGAGGAATGGCAATGCCGTGGCCGACGCCGGTGGAGCCGAGCCGTTCGCGCTGCAAGATGACGTCGAAAACTTCCCGTTCAGGCACCCCTGTAATGCGGGACGCCTTTGCTGCCAGTTCCTGGAGAAGCTGCTTCTTGGAATTGACTTTGAGGGCGGGAATAATCGCATCCTGTTGCAGCAAATCTGCCAATGCCATTCTCTTTTCCTTCATGCCATCGAGACGAACCGGAGGGTGCCTCGAGGGCACTCTCCGGGTCTTTTCAGACGTTTCAGTTCTTGATCGTCGCCGCGTCGATCCAGCCGATGTTTCCATCGTTGCGACGGTAGACGATGTTCAGTTCCTTCGAAGGGCTGCGAAACACCAGTACGGGCTCATCCGTCATATCGAGAGCCATGACTGCGCTTGCGACCGTCATCGTTCTTACCTGCTTGGAAGTTTCCGCCACGATGGTCGGGGCGAAATCTTCTGGCACTTCTTCATCCTCATCCGGGATGGCATCCATCACCGTATAGGCAAATTCTTCTTCGGCACCATTGGCGGAAGCGCCGTTATGGTGATCCTTCAGCTTGCGCTTGTAGCGACGCAGACGCTTTTCGATACGCTCCGCAGCGGCATCGAAACTTGCCTGTGGATCGTTTGCCTGACCGGCAGCATGCAAAACGATCCCGGTGTCGAGATGAATCTTGCAATCGGCGGCATAGCGCGGACCGGACTTCGCCACAGTCACTTGGCCAGAATACCCTCCATCGAAGTATTTGGTAACAGCCAGGCTGATATTGTCCTCGATCTTCTGACGGAAAGACTCGCCCACATCCATATGTTTACCAGATACACGCACACTCATGGAAATTTTCCTTTTTCAGTGATTTGCGTATACCAGCTTACGTCAAGCTGAGCGCGCATCCAAGCGTTTCGCGACCTCTTATCGGTCCCTTTGCGGCTTTACGCCTTCACGCCATGAACACAATTTCGCCGTCAGGCCCCCTGCCGTCTGTGCGGCGAGCTTCTAGCCCCGTCGGCATTAAGAGTCAATTATGAATATTAAGTATTTGGAAACTATTGAAAAAAGGCTCACACGGCCGCCACGCGGGCCTGCGCTTTTTTCTCTCTGCGGCGCTGAACGGAGGAGGGAATATTCATGGCTTCACGATATTTTGCGACGGTTCGCCGCGCCAGATCCACGCCATTTTTCTTCAGAATATCAACGATATCGTCATCGGAAAGCACCGCATCGGGTGCTTCCTGTGCGATCATGGTACGGATACGATGGCGCACTGCCTCCGCCGAGTGGTTGTCTCCCCCTTCGACTGAACCAATGGACACGCTGAAGAAGTATTTTAGTTCGAACACACCACGCGGCGTCAGCATATATTTTCGCGACGTCACACGGCTGACGGTGGATTCATGCATCTTGATCGCGTCGGCAACCTGCTTGAGATTGAGCGGGCGCAGATGGTCCACGCCATGGAGCAGGAAGGCATCCTGCTGGCGAACGATCTCGCTTGCCACCTTCATGATCGTTTTCGCCCGTTGATCGAGGCTGCGCGTCAGCCAGTTGGCCGTCTGCATACATTCGGAAAGAAATTCGCCATCTTCCCCCGCACGCGGCTTCAGCCTGGAAATCTCGGCGAAGTAGCTCTGGTTCACCAGAACGCGCGGTAGCGTTTCGGGATTAAGCTCCACCAGCCACCCGCCCTCAACGGAAGGGCGCACGACGATATCCGGCACGATGGTTTCGGATATTCCGGTCTCGAAGCCTGCGCCCGGGCGAGGATTGAGGCTGCGGATTTCCGCGAGCATATCGAGCAGATCTTCCTCATCCACGCCGCACAGCTTCTTCAGCGTCGCAAAATCGCGCTTGGCCAGAAGTTCCAGATTAGACACGAAGGTCCGCATTGCCGGATCGAGCCGATCCTTCTGCGCCAGCTGGATCGACAGACATTCGCTCAAAGAGCGCGCGAAAACGCCGGGTGGATCGAAGCCCTGTAGTGTGGCGAGAATGCGCTCTACATCCCTTGAAGGCGCTGACAATCTCTCGGAAATTTCAGCAACGGCATCGGTGGCAATGTAGCCGGTCTCATCGAGGTGATCGAGAAGCGCATCCGCAACAGCGCGCTCGGCAGGGCCGGTAATGGAGAAGGGAATTTGCTGGGAGATGTGATCGTGCAGGCTTGGTTTGCCAGCCACGAAATCATCCAGATCGTAGCCCTCCGAGGCTTCGCCGCCCGGCATGGATTTCCATTGGCCAAGAAGCTCCGGCGCATCCGCTTTCCGCTCGGCACCGTCATCCTGAAAGACGTTCTCGAAATTCGTATCCAGCGGTTCGTTGAGGGTAGGGGCATTGTCGCCATACCATTCGTCACGCTCGGCGGGCTCGGACGCTGGGGTCTGTTCGGAAGTTTGAGAATCGAAACCGTCATCGCCAGCGGGCATTCCGCCGCCTATTTCGCTGTCGTTTGCCACTAATTCGAGCAGCGGATTCTTTTCGACTTCCTGTGCGATAAATTGCGTCAGCTCAATATGCGTCATCTGAAGCAGCTGGATCGACTGCATCAGCTGTGGAGTCATCACAAGTGACTGGTTTTGACGCAGCAACAGGCTGGCTGACAAGGCCATGACGGACGCTCAACTCCCCAAAAAATCTCTCGTCTGCCAACTTTTTTTGATTGTTTAGCAAAACAAAGAGAACTTGGCCCAAAAATTGCTTTTTATTTTGGTTTGGTCAAGGTCAAGAGTCGATTCTTGGGGAAGAATCTTGAGTGTCCGCGCGTTCCTGCCTTCGCTTATTCCAACAAAAGCTAAAGGCTGAAGTTATTACCCAGATAAAGACGGCGAACATCGGCATTGTTGACGATTTCGTTCGCGCGACCATGGGTCAGAACTTCACCGGCATGGATGATGTAGGCGCGGTCGATAAGGCCGAGCGTTTCACGCACATTGTGGTCGGTGATTAGAACGCCGATGCCGCGTGCCGTCAGGTGGCGAACGAGGTTCTGAATATCGCTGACCGAGATCGGGTCCACGCCTGCGAAAGGTTCATCCAGCAGCATGAATGTCGGATCGGTCGCCAATGCACGCGCAATTTCCAGACGACGGCGCTCACCGCCCGAAAGGGCGACTGCTGGAGACTTGCGCAGTTGGGAAATGTGAAACTCTTCGAGAAGCTCATCGAGCTTCCTGTTCCTTTTCTTCTCGTCCTTCTCGTGCACTTCCAGAACGGCGCGGATGTTTTCCTCGACCGTCAGGCCACGAAAGATCGACGCTTCCTGCGGAAGGTAACCGACGCCAAGGCGCGCGCGGCGATACATCGGCATGCCGGTAACGTCGTTGCCATTGATCGCGATCTTGCCGCTGTCGACGGGAACGAGACCGGTGATCATATAGAAACAGGTGGTCTTGCCGGCGCCGTTAGGCCCGAGAAGACCGACCGCTTCGCCACGACGAACGACCAGCGAAACGCCGTTGACGACGCGTCTGGTATTGTAGGTCTTGGTCAGGCCGTGGGCGATCAGCGTGCCTTCATAGCGCGCCTTGTCACCCGGCGCGATGTCGCTTTCCGACGCGCGCGCGGAACCTCCGCCAAGAAGCTTTGAGATGGATGGTATCTTCACGATGCGCGAACTTACTGCTTTTTCTGCGACTTGGGGTCGAGCATGATGCGAACCGGTCCGCCACAGCTTTCCAGCTTCGCTTCGCCCGTATTCATCAACACGGTAAGCTTGCAACCGGTAAAGACATTGGTGTCCTGAGACAAAACGACCTGCTTGCCGGAAAGCGTGAAGGTCTGCGACGCCATGTCGAATTCGCCATGGTCGGCGGTGGCTTTTTGCGTACCGGATGTCAGATAGACGGAGTTGTCGACGAAAATCTTGTCGATATCCGCGTTGCCGCTGGCGACAGATGCCGTCTGCTGGCCATCGCCGCTGCTCTTGTAGAGCACGGTCATCTTGCCAGCCTGAAGTGTGGTGGTTCCCTGAACGACCTTGACGTTGCCGGTGAAGTAAGCCTTGCGCTCCTGGTCACGCACCTCGAGCTGGTCGCTTTCGATCGCAATCGGCTGATCGCTTGAAAGCTTCATGCCGTCCATCTTGCTGGTCGTGTTCTGCGCGAATGCGGGGCTTGTCAGCGACGCCAGAAGAATGGCGGCTGCAAAACCGGTGGCCGTGCTGAAATGGGCTGGGCGCGAAATCTGCATCATCTGGGTCGGGCTCTCACTTGCCTGCGTTCTGAATGGTGGATGCAGCAATACGAGCTCGTACCTGCCCCGAAAAAGTAATGGTTTTGCCATTATCTGCTATATGAAGGCTTTCTGCAACAATCGAACCTTCCTGTGTGGTGATGGAAACCGGATCGGTACTATCCATCGTCCCCGCTTTCAGGTCGACATTCGCAGACTGGAATTTGGCTTTTAGGCCATTGCTCAGATTGATGTCAAAAGGCGCGGTCATTTTCAACTTGTTTGTCGCGCGGTCGAAAATGCCTTCCTGCGCCACGACCTGAGCCACGATATCGTTCATCGGAACGGCGGCCAGCACTTTTTCAAGCGTCATGAGGTTAGGGCTGGTAATATCCTGAAGCGCACGGTCGGCATTCATGGAGTAATCGAAACCCTTGTTGTTTCGTCCGGCGAGCGCCGGTTTTTCCATGACGATCTTGCCGTCTTCGATGGTCGCACTCTGTAGCGATACCTCGTCCGGCACCCATGTCCGCGCCAGCGAAACGCCGATGAAAGCGAGCGAAACAAGTGCCGCGGCAACGGGCAGTGCGACTTTCAGCTTTTTTACGCGCGCAGAATGACGCCGAGCCAGAGCGTAGGGATCGGGCAGATTATCCGGCAGCGGAAAACCGGGCGCTGGTTGGCTAAGTCTATCGAGCATTCGTCTGGTCCGGAGGCGAAGCGCACATCTCAAAGTCGTACGGGCAGCCTTCTACGTGTTCATCTCAAGTCTTTGGCACGAAGGCCTTGCCCTGCCAATATGGTTTTTCTCTGAAATAGCGCAAGGGTGGTATTATTTTTATTAAATCCGCGCTTTGGCGGTTCTTGTCCTTGCAAGACCGCGCTACAAGGATCATATGCCCCAGGCTAAAATGCGCTGAATTCAGGCGTCTCTCTTGTTGAAACCTAGGTAATTTCATGGATCAGATGGCAATTGCAGACCGTCGACAGTTGCGCCGCAAGCTGACTTTCTGGCGCGTTGCCGCGGTCTTTCTGGTGGTGGCCGGTATTTTTGCCATCTACCGCTTCGGGTTTGTCGAGCCGCAATTGAGCGCGCGTCCGCATATTGCCAAGATAGAGATCAGCGGCCTCATTCAAGACGATACCGAACTTCTCGAGCGTCTGCAGAAGATTGCCGATAGCGACAGCGCCAAGGGGCTGATCGTTTCCATTTCCTCGCCGGGCGGCACCACCTATGGCGGCGAGCGTATTTTCAAGGCCATCCGCGCGGTGGCTGAGAAGAAGCCGGTCGTTTCCGATGTCCGCACGCTTGCAGCGTCAGCCGGCTACATGATCGCGACGGCAGGCGATACGATTGTTGCGGGCGACACCTCGATCACCGGTTCCATCGGCGTCATCTTCCAATATCCGCAGGTCGGGCCGCTGCTCGATAAGCTCGGCGTTTCGCTGCAGGAAATCAAATCCTCGCCGATGAAGGCAGAGCCATCGCCGTTCCATGAGCCGCCGGAAGAATCCAAGGTCATGATCCGCAGCATGATCATGGACAGCTACAACTGGTTCGTGGATCTCGTGGCCGACCGGCGCAAGCTGCCGCGCGAAGACGTCCTGAAGCTGGCGGACGGATCGATCTTCACCGGTCGTCAGGCGGTCGCGAACAAGCTTGTCGACACGCTGGGCGGCGAAAAGGAGATCAAATCCTATTTCGAGACGCGCGGTCTGGCCAAGGATTTGCCGATTGTCGAATGGACCGCGCCGTCCAAGCGCTCTGCCTTTTCGCTCTTCAGCGTTGCAGGAATTGCTAAAATACTCGGTTTCGATGAGTTTCTGCCCTTCGCAGCGCCTCGCCAGCTGGGTGCCGACAAGTTGTTTCTTGACGGTCTTGTTTCGGTTTGGCAGGTTGATGGCCGTTAAAAATCCAATTCTTTCAGGGGGCAACCGTGATTAAGTCTGAACTGGTGCAGATCGTTGCTGCGCGTAACCCGCACCTTTACCACCGTGACGTGGAAAATATCGTCAACGCGGTTCTCGATGAGATTACGGATGCGCTTGCCGCTGGTAATCGCGTCGAGCTTCGCGGCTTCGGCGCATTCTCCGTCAAGAATCGCCCGTCGCGTTCCGGACGGAACCCACGCACGGGTGAATCTGTTTTTGTCGAAGAAAAGTGGGTTCCATTCTTCAAGACCGGCAAAGAGCTTCGCGAGAGGCTGAACCCCGGCATGGGCGATATCGAAGACGAGGATTGAGCAAATTCGGCTCGAGCCCTTCGGTTGTCTATGTGACGTTCACGCCGATTGTCTGAAGACCCCTAAAGACGGAGTATCCCTGAATGTCGAAAAAGATCGTCAACCTTCTGGTTCTCGTGCCGCTGGCCATCATTCTCGTCATCCTCTGCGTGGCGAACCGGCAGTCGGTAACCTTGGCGCTCAATCCGTTCCGGCCCGACGATACGCTCCTCGCTTTCACGGCACCCTTCTTCGTTTTCATCTTCCTTGCCGTTATTTTCGGTGTGCTTCTTGGCTCCTTCGCCACCTGGGTTTCGCAGGGCAAACACCGCAAGCGTGCGCGCATCGAGGCCAAGGAAGCAATTCGCTGGCATGACGAGGCAACGAAGCAGAAGGCTGCCGCTACTGCCGTCATAGGCTCTCAGGCATCCAACCAACTCGCAGCGAAATAGGTCGCTGCCCACGATAAGTTGGTTGCAGCATTGATCCTTGCCCTTTGATAATATCATGCACTGATGTTATTCGCTTTTCAGCGACACCGGCCAGATCGCGCATGATCTGCCGGTGAAGAACAGAATTTGACGTGGCGGAGCGGATGCATTCATCTTACTGCCGCCTCAGCGACCAGACGTGGAAAGACTTCCGTTGAAGAAGAAAGACAACCGCCCGGGCGCAAAGCCCCGCGCCGGACAGGAGAGCCGCCAGGCGAGACCGGGCAAGCCGCAGCGCCAGAAGGACGCAGCACCCCGCGCCCGCGCGCCGGATTATGTTCGCCCTGCCGCCAATGCGCCGAAGGAAAAAGTTCAGGCAAGTGCTGCGCCCATCGAGCAGGCTCCGCCACGTCCGTTGAAGGAGCGCTCCGGCGCTCTTCCGGGCGAGCAGGTTCCTGTTATTCTCGAGTCGCTCGGCGCGGGTGATTTCCACCTCATCGATAGCGGCAACGGTCTGAAGCTCGAGCAATATGGCGAATACCGGATCGTGCGCCCGGAAGCGCAGGCGCTGTGGCGTCCGAGCCTTGCGGAACGAGTCTGGGAAAATGCGGACGCCATTTTCACCGGCGATACGGATGAAGAGGGCAGTGGCCGCTGGCGTTTTCCCAAGCAAGCACTGGGGGAAACCTGGCCGCTATCGCTGCTGGGCGTCGATTTCCTGGGCCGCTTTACCGCCTTCCGCCATGTTGGTGTCTTCCCGGAACAGATTGTTCACTGGGAATGGCTGAAGCAGACAATCGAGAAATCTGATCGACCGCTCAAGGTCCTCAATCTCTTCGGTTACACCGGTGTTGCCTCGCTGGTTGCCGCCTCCGCCGGTGCCGAGGTGACGCATGTCGATGCCTCGAAGAAGGCCATTGGCTGGGCGCGCGAAAATCAGCAACTGGCAGGTCTCGAAAACGCGCCGATCCGCTGGATTTGCGAAGACGCGATGAAGTTCATCCTGCGCGAAGAACGCCGCGGCAACACCTATGACATCATCCTCACGGACCCGCCGAAATTCGGTCGCGGCACCCATGGCGAGGTCTGGGATCTCTACGATCACCTGCCGCTGATGCTGGATGTCTGCCGCGAAATCCTGTCGCCCAAGGCGCTCGGCTTCGTGCTGACGGCCTATTCCATCCGGGCCAGCTTCTATTCCATGCATGAGCTTATGCGCGAGACGATGCGCGGGGCGGGCGGCGAAGTCGCGTCCGGCGAACTCGTTATTCGCGAAGCAGGCCTCGATGGAAAAACGCCCGGACGCGTGCTTTCAACCTCTCTCTTCAGCCGCTGGGTGCCGAAATGAACGATCGTCATGAAAACGGCCCCCGCCGTGTTGGGCAGGTCAAGGAAGTCACGAGCCTTGCCAACCCCATCATCAAGGACATCAAGAACCTGACGCAGAAGAAGGGTCGCGAAGAGAGCGGCACCTTCATGGCGGAAGGCCTGAAGCTCGTCATCGACGCGCTGGAACTCGGCTGGACCATCCGCACGCTGGTCTATGCCAAGGCTGCCAAGGGCAAGCCGCTGGTGGAACAGGCCGCCGCCAAGACGGTGGCCTCCGGCGGGCTTGTTTTGGAAGTCAGCGAAAAGGTCATCTCCTCCATAACCCGTCGCGATAATCCGCAGATGGTGGTGGGCATTTTCGAACAGAAATGGAAGCCACTGCGGGACATCAGGCCCGCGCAGGGCGAGACCTATGTGGCGCTCGACCGCGTGCGCGATCCCGGCAATCTTGGAACGATTATCCGCACTGCGGACGCCGCTGGCGCTTCCGGCGTGATCCTTGTCGGGGACTGCACCGATCCGTTTTCGCTCGAAACCGTGCGCGCCACCATGGGCTCGGTTTTCGCCATGCCCGTCGCCCGCGCCTCGGTGGATGATTTTCTGAGCTGGAAGAAGCAGGCGGGCGTCAGCGTCGTCGCCACACATCTTGCAGGATCGGTCGATTATCGCACCATCGATTATAAGAAAAAACCCGTCGTTCTTCTGATGGGCAACGAACAATCCGGCCTGCCGCCGGAGCTTTCCTCGCAGGCAGATCAGCTTGCCCGTATTCCGCAGCAGGGTCGCGCCGATTCGCTCAATCTGGCGATTGCGAGCGCAGTTATGCTGTTCGAAGCCCGTCGTCATCTTCTCGAACTCGCACCGGTAAAATAATGGCCAAGACCGCACTTTTTTCGAAGCCCGCTCCGGCCATCGTCTTCATCCTTCTGGCGCTTTTGACGGACCAGATCATCAAGGTTTTGGTGGAGGCCTATCTCCCTTTGCAGGAAATGGTGCCGGTCATCCCGTTTCTGGCGCTCTACCGCACCTATAATCTCGGTGTCGCCTTCTCCATGCTGTCCGGCATGGAGGGATGGTTCATCATCACTATGCGCCTCGTCATCGTCGCCTTCGTCATATGGCTGTGGCGCAAGACGGATGCGGACCGCACCTTCGCCCATCTCGGCTTCGCGCTCATCATTGCGGGCGCGGCAGGCAATATTTTCGACCGCTTCCTGTACGGTCATGTCGTGGACTACATTCTTTTCCACACGGCCACATGGTCGTTCGCGGTCTTCAACTTGGCAGATAGCTTCATCACGGTCGGCGCAGGCTGTGTCATCCTCGATGAAATCCTGCAGGCGGCGTCGTCTCGCAAGAAAGCCAGGAACGATTCTGCGGAAAGCTAAAATTCTAGCGTTCCGGCGAAGCTATTCAAAACCGGTCGCGTGATAATAGTCGTGCCATGAGTGATCTGGCGCGACTGAAAGAACAGCTGACAGATACCTTCGGAGGCCCCGAGGGCGAAGCTCAATCTCTGCCGCAAAACAGTCAGCCAGCATCGCCTGATTTCAGCGAAGATCAGGCCAGATCGCCGTCCAACCAACGCCTTCTCCGTATCTTTGCCTTTCTGTCGGCAATCGGTGCACTCGCCTTCTTCCTAACAGGTTTGCTGAAGCTCAATGCCGGTCTGATGGCGCTTTGCGGGCTGACAGCGCTTGTGGGGCTTACGGGCTTTGCCCACACCGCGTGGCGAAACGCTGTCTCGCGAAACCGCGATGCGCTCGAGGCAAGACTTCAGGAAGAAAAGCAGGTCCGCAATGCAGCCCTGATGGCTGAAATCCATGAGGCGATGGGCGATCTCGTGGTGACCCGCGATATGAACCGTTGCATCGTCCATGCCAATGGCGTGTTTCGTGAAGTGACTGGTTGCGCCGCGCCGGAAGGCAAGAGCTGCGAAGACATCGGCATCGCCTTTCGTCCCGGAGGCAAGCTGCATTGCTACGATGTCGAGATCGCGACGCCTTACGGACAGCGCATCTTTAGCTGGCACGATATCGTAACGCAGGACATTACGAGCAGCAGGCTCGTCATCAGCAGCATCGCGCGGGATGTGACCGAAGAGCGCGCCGCCCTCATCAACCGCGAAGAGGCAAGGCTGCGAGCGGAAAATGCCGATGCTGCCAAGGGCAGGCTGCTCGCCACCGTCAGTCACGAAATCCGCCTGCCGCTATCCGGCATTCTCGGCATGAACCACCTTCTCTCCCAGACGCGGCTGACGCAGGAACAGCGTAACTATCTCGATGGCATGCGCGAATCGGGTCAGGCGCTGGTGCAGCTGGTCGAAGACCTGCTGGATTTCTCCACCATGGAGGTCGGGCGCTTCCGGCTCAATCCGCGCGCGGAGAATCTGCGCCAGCTTATCGAGAGCGTTGTTGAAATGCTGGCCCACCGCGCCCATGAAAAAGGCATCGAGATCGCTTCGTTGGTCGCACCCGATGTGCCGGATTATCTCGATTTCGACCCGGCCAGATTGCGTCAGGTGCTGTTCAATCTCATCGGCAATGCCGTGAAATTCACCCGTGAAGGCGGCGTATTCGTGCATGCCTCCATGGCGCATGGTGAACTGGCCATCTCTGTCGAAGACACCGGCCCCGGCATGAGCCGCGCGGAACAGGTGCGCATCTTCGGCGAGTTCGAACAGGCCGGATCGACCAGACAGCGCAGCAATGGCACAGGCCTCGGGCTTGCCATCTCCGCACGCATCGTTCGCGAATTCGGTGGCGCGCTGACAGTGTCGAGCAAAAAGGGCAAGGGCAGCACGTTCCTGCTCAAATTCCGCCCTGCAATTGCCGGGTCGTCGCGGTTACCTTCGCATCGTCTGGATGTTCTCCAGCAATCAAAAGTCCTTCTGCTCTCTCCGGCGGGCGTCGCGTCCACCGCGACTGCGAAGGCGATCCAGTCCCTTGGCGGTCTCTGCATAGAGGCCTCAACCATCAAGCAACTCGATGCTTTTCAGGCAGAAGGGCAGCTGGGGGCCATTACCGATATCATCATCGACCACCGCGTTGCCTCCACCTTCCGAAAACGGCTTCAGAGCCTTTCTCTCAGTCAGGAAAAGCCTCCCCGCCGCATCCTGCTGGTCAACCCGGAAGAACGCGCCTCTCAGCCGCAGGAAGAATTCGACGCCTGGCTCATTAGGCCACTGCGCGAAAAATCGCTGGTCGATGTTTTGTGCGGTCGTTTGAGAGGGTTGGAACGCCGCGATGCCATCAATGACAACCATCCCGGCTTCAGCTTTTCACCAGCAATCGCGCCTGTGCGCGAAAAGGCGGGAAGATTCCACGAACTGACGGTTCTGGTGGCGGAGGATGATCCGGTCATTGCCCGCATCATCCGCGCGGTGCTGGAAAAATCCGGCTGCAAGGTTCATGCCGTGGACGATTTTACAGCGCTTTCCGAAGCGATATCGGGAACGCTGCCGCTGCCCGATCTGGTCATCTCCGATCTCAATATGCCGGGGGGCGAAGGGCTGGATGTGTTGCCGGATATCAATCACGCGCTTCAAAAGCAGGGCATTCCGCTCATCGTGCTGAGCGCCGACACGAGCGATGCCACCCGCTTTTCCCTAAGCAATTCCGGCATGGATATCGTGTTGCCCAAGCCGGTCGAGCCGAAGCGATTGATCGAGGAAATACTGCGACTGTTTCCTCAAACACGCATTGCCGAGATTTAGCTGACGCTACGTCATTTACGCGGCTAACTGTCACTGTTTTGTCGTCAAGAAGTGATTTATGACGGCCAGATCAAACGGTGGCGGGGCGATTCTCCATGGTCTCGGAAGTTCTTGAACGCAACATAGTCAGCAAAGGCCTGGGCAGCACTGTTTTGCCGGCTGCCGAAAAGCGTGATGACGGTGTTTTTGGCCGTATAGGCTCTCTCGAAACGCGGCTTGCCAGAAACGAGCGCGAAATCGACGCCGCCCAACAGGTGCGCTTCCGCGTCTTCGTTGAAGAAATGGGCGCGAGACTGCCAGCCGAAGCCATGTGGCGCGGACGCGATATCGATGCTTTCGACGCGGTCTGCGACCATCTTCTGGTTCTGGACAATTCTATCGAGGGTGATCCTGAAGACCAGATCGTCGGCACCTACCGGTTGCTGCGCCAGGATACGGCCTTTGCCAATAACGGTTTTTATTCCGCCAGCGAATTCGATATCGACGGCCTGATCGCACGCCATCCCGGCAAGCGCTTCATGGAACTGGGACGCTCCTGCGTGCTGCCGGAATATCGCACGAAGCGGACAATCGAGCTTCTCTGGCAGGGCAACTGGGCCTATGCCGTCAAGCACCGCATGGACGCCATGATCGGCTGCGCTTCCTTCCCCGGCGTCCAGCCGGAAGCCCATGCGCTGGCGCTCTCTTTCCTGCATCACAACTGCTCGGCAAAGAGCGAGTGGTCGGCAAAGGCCTTGCCCGCACTTTATCGCGAAATGGATCTGGTGCCGTCCGAAGCCGTCAATCCACGCAAGGCACTCAACGCCATGCCGCCGCTGATCAAGGCCTATATGCGCATCGGTGCCATGTTCGGTTCCGGTGCCGTGGTAGACCACGCTTTCAACACGACAGACGTGCTGGTCATACTCCCCATCTCCTCCATCGCCGGACGCTACATCAATTATTATGGCGGCGATTCGGAGCGTTTCAACGGGTAATGTGGAAGAGCGATTCAGCCCCCGATATTGCCGAATTCTCGGTTCTTTTCCTTTTGTGTTGTTGAGACATGCTCAGTCTCCTCTGGAGGGATGACCAAATCTGCAAGCTGTCGCATGTCCATTGCTTTTAAATCCTGATGGTTCAGCGGGTCGTTCGCGGATACTTCCACGCTGTTCATCCATCGCAATATCCTATAGAAAAACTTCATGACCAGTTGCCTTTGCTTTAAAAAAACGCAAAGGCAAATTAGAATTGTCGGAAGATGTCGCCAATCGAGTTTTTAGGTGGCGGGGTATAGATTTTTTATATGGATAGTCTCAGAAACGTGCATCTCAACGGACTGCGTGCGGTCGAAGCTGTCGCTCGTCTTGGCTCGCTCCCTGCTGCTGCGCATGAGCTTGGCGTATCCGTCGGCGCAGTCAGTCAACAGGTCATAAAGACTGAGCAGCAACTCGGGTTGAAGCTGTTTGAACGAACAGTCAAAGGCATGGTCGCTACGGAGGCGGCAGAGCCTATCCTGTTCCGTTTGGCAGAAGGTTTCCGGCATATTTCCAGCGCGGTTAGTCATGCGTTGAAGGGCGACGATAAGGTGCTTACAATTTCTGTCGCACCTGTATTCGCAGCCCGTTGGCTTGTGCATCGAATTGCTGCCTTCTCCGAATGCTTTCCGGATATCAGGCTGAGACTGGAGGCGAGTGACCGTCTTGTGGATCCTGTTACATCTGATGTTGATCTATGCATCAGGGTAGGACGTGGACGTTGGGCGGGTGTGCGCGCTGAACTGCTGCATGAGCAGAAGGTCTTTCCGGTTTGCGCTCCAGCGTTAGCTGCAGCCTTGAAAACGAAGGCTGATATTCCAGGTATGCCAACCGTTATCGACGCGCGGGCGATGTTTGGATGGGAAGTCTGGCTGTCTGCTGCCGGTCTGCGAGGCGCGTCCATCCGCCCTAGTCACAGCTTCAGTGAGGCGTCCCTATGCCTGGATGCAGCGTTGGCAGGGCAGGGTATTCTCCTTGCTTGGCAAACCATAGCCTCCCATCATTTGCAGCAGGGTCAACTCGTCGCGCCGTTTGGGCCCGCCGTTAAAACCGGTCTGGCGCATTATTTCGTCACAGCGGAAAACGCCCGTCGCAACGAGAAAGTGGAAGCGTTCAAACGCTGGCTGCGCAGCGAACTGGACAGGGATATGGCTGAGCTCACAAAGGTCGTGCCATTCCTTGATGAGCATTGCTGAAGCTTCCTGTGGGCAGGCAGTTCCGCCGTGTTGTCCTTGAGGAGCAGGCTCTATAGTCTCTGCGCTCGTTTCCCGTAACGCAAAGCAGATACGATCAAGCCATTGACCGACGTTCATTCCACCGCTTCGCTCATTTCCGAAGAGAGCCGCGCATCGGCAACGCCGATGATGGAGCAGTATATCGAGATCAAGGCGAACAATCCCGGTTCGCTGCTGTTCTATCGCATGGGCGATTTCTATGAGCTGTTCTTCGATGATGCGGTGGAGGCCTCGCGTTCCCTTGGTATTACGCTGACCAAGCGCGGCCAGCATATGGGGCAGGATATTCCCATGTGTGGCGTGCCGGTGCACGCGGCGGATGATTATCTGCAAAAGCTCATCCTGCGCGGCTATCGCGTCGCTGTCTGCGAGCAGGTGGAAGACCCGGCGGAAGCCAAGAAGCGCGGCTCGAAATCCGTCGTGCGCCGTGATGTAGTGCGGCTCGTCACCCCCGGTACGCTGACCGAGGAAAAGCTGCTCTCGCCGACGGAATCCAACTACCTCATGGCGCTCGCCCGCATTCGCGGAAGCTCGGAAGCGCAGTTCGCGCTGGCCTGGATCGATATTTCCACCGGTGTTTTTCGCCTCGCGGAAACCACGCTGACGCGGCTGCTGGCCGATATCTGGCGCATCGACCCGCGCGAATTGATCGTCGCCGATAGCCTGTTCCACGATGAGGAATTGCGGCCAACCTTCGATGTCCTGGGTCGCGTTGCAGTGCCGCAGCCAGCCGTGCTGTTCGATAGCGCAACGGCAGAAGGCCGCATCGCGCGTTACTTCAACGTATCGACGCTGGATGGCTTTGGCACCTTCTCCCGCGTTGAACTGGCCGCCGCAGCCGCAGCCGTCGCCTATGTGGAAAAGACGCAGATTGCCGAACGACCACCGCTGGGCGCGCCGGAGCGGGAAAGCTCCGCCTCCACGCTCTTCATCGACCCCGCCACCCGCGCCAATCTGGAATTGACGAAGACCCTTGCCGGTGAGCGCGATGGATCGTTGCTGCACGCCATCAACCGCACGGTGACGGGCGGTGGGGCGCGGCTTCTGGCAGAGCGGCTGATGTCGCCGCTGACAGACCCGGAAAAGATCAATGCCCGGCTCGATGCGGTCGCCTATCTGATCGATGACGTCTCCTTGAGCGATGGCCTGCGCGAAGCGCTGAAGCAGGTGGCGGATATGCCGCGCGCGCTGTCCCGTCTGGCGCTGGACCGTGGCGGCCCGCGCGATCTCGGTGCGATCCGGCAAGGTTTGTTCGCCGCCGCGATGGTCGGCCAGTCGCTCGATCAGGGGCTTTTGCCGGATGAGCTGGCGAATGCTCTGGCCGATCTGAAGGCGTTGCCGACCTCGCTTGAGGCCATGCTTGGCGGAATGCTGGCCGATGATTTGCCGCTTTTGAAGCGCGATGGCGGTTTCGTTCGCGAAGGTTCCAACCCGGAATTGGACGAGGTGCGGGCGCTGCGCGACCAGTCGCGCCGCGTCATCGCTGGGCTTCAACTGCAATATTCGGAAGAGACCGGTATCAAATCGCTGAAGATCAAGCACAACAATGTGCTTGGTTATTTCATCGAAGTGACGGCAGGCAATGCCGATGTGATGACGACGGGTGACGAGGCGAAAGCCCGCTTCATTCACCGCCAGACCATGGCGGGCGCCATGCGCTTCACCACCACCGAACTTGCCGATCTGGAAAGCCGCATCGCCAATGCCGCCGCAAAAGCGCTGACGATGGAATTGCAGGCTTTCGACCAGATGGTGCAGGCCGTCGTTGCGCAGGCTGAAGCGATCAAGGCCGGTTCGCTGGCGCTGGCCGCCATCGACGTCGCGACAAGCCTTGCCTATCTCGCCACCGAACAGGCCTATTGCCGCCCGGCGGTGGATGGCTCCATGACATTTTCAATCCGTGGCGGACGTCATCCCGTCGTAGAGCAGGCCCTGCGCCGTCAGTCCAGCGGTCCCTTCATCGCCAATAATTGCGATCTGTCAGCCAAGAATGGCAATCGCAACGGCGCGATCTGGATGCTGACTGGCCCGAACATGGGCGGTAAATCGACCTTCCTGCGCCAGAATGCGCTGATCGCCATTCTCGCGCAGATCGGCTCCTTCGTGCCTGCGGAAGCCGCGCATATCGGTGTGGTCGACCGTCTGTTCTCCCGCGTCGGTGCATCTGACGATCTGGCGCGTGGTCGCTCCACTTTCATGGTGGAAATGGTGGAAACGGCGGCGATCCTCAATCAGGCGACGGACCGCTCGCTCGTCATCCTGGACGAGATCGGGCGTGGCACGGCGACGTTCGACGGTTTGTCCATTGCATGGGCAACGGTGGAGCATCTGCATGAGGCGAACCGCTGCCGCGGACTTTTCGCCACGCATTTCCACGAACTGACGGTGCTTTCCGAAAAGCTGGGCCGCCTTGCCAACGTCACCATGAAGGTGCGCGAATGGGAAGGCGACGTGATCTTCCTGCACGAGGTCGGGCCGGGTGCGGCGGACCGTTCCTACGGCATTCAGGTCGCCAAGCTCGCAGGGCTTCCCGCTGCCGTGGTGGAGCGTGCCCGTGAGGTTCTGAACCAGCTTGAAGATGCTGATCGCAAGAACCCGGCCAGCCAGCTGATCGATGATCTGCCGCTGTTTCAGGTCGCAGTGCGGCGGGAAGAGACGCGGTCTCAGGGCAATTCCAAGGTGGACGAGGCCTTGAAGGCGCTGAACCCGGATGAGATGACGCCGCGCGAGGCGCTGGACGCGCTCTATGCCCTCAAGAAACAACTTGGCAAGGCTTGATGCATAGACTGCCTGTCCATACTGCTTAAAAATCGTTATAGGGGCTATCCACGAATAGCCTTGTACGGAATGGATATCGGCATCGATGGCCTCTAAGGATCTGGATTTCTCCGCAATACTGGATGTTGCGGCACTCAAGCAGGAATGTGATCTCGTCTTTCAGGGAGATGGGAAGCGCGTCTCCGATGCGCGGTCCGATCTGTTGCCGATCTTCAAGAAGGCCAGCGCCGATGGACGGCAAAAGGCGCGCGAACTGCTGGACGCAGATGGCGGCGGCATTGATTGCGCCCGCCGCATCTCCTGGCTTCAGGATCGTCTGATCGAGGTGCTTTACGATCTTGCCTGCCAGTATGTTTATCCGAAGGATGCGCCACAGGTCGGCATCACTGCCGTCGGCGGCTACGGTCGCGGCACGCTGGCGCCGGGTTCGGATATCGATCTTCTATTTTTGCTACCGGTCAAGAACACGCCGGATATGCACAAGGCCATCGAGTTCATTCTCTATATTCTTTGGGACGTCGGCTTCAAGGTCGGCCATGCCACGAGAACCGTGGATGAGTGCATCAAGCTTTCAAAGGCCGATATGACGATCCGCACGGCCATTCTGGAAATGCGCCCGATCTGCGGAAAGAAGACGCTGGCAGACGAGCTGGAGCGCCGCTTCGAGGCCGAGGTCGTCACCAATAGCGGCCCGGAATTCATTGCCGCCAAGCTTGCTGAGCGCGACCAGCGACACCGCAAGGCGGGCGATACGCGCTATCTGGTGGAGCCGAACGTGAAGGAAGGTAAGGGCGGTCTTCGCGACCTGCACACGCTGTTCTGGATTGCAAAATATTATTACCATGTGCGCGATACAGCCGAACTGGTGAAACTCGGCGTTCTCTCCCGCAGCGAACTCAAGCTGTTCGAAAAGGCGGATGATTTTCTCTGGGCGGTGCGCTGCCAGATGCATTTCATCACGGCTAAGGCGGAAGAGCGGCTGTCCTTCGATATCCAGCGGGAAATTGCTGCTGCGCTGAATTACCAGCCGCGCCCCGGCCTTTCCGCCGTCGAGCGCTTCATGAAGCATTACTTCCTCGTCGCCAAGGATGTGGGGGATCTGACCCGCATTCTCTGCGCAGCGCTTGAGGACCGGCAGGCGAAGGACGTTCCGGGGCTTTCCGGTGTTCTCAGCCGCTTTGCCCACCGCCTGCGCAAAATTCCGGGTTCGACCGAATTCGTCGAGGATCGTGGCCGCATCGCGCTCGCAACCGCTGATGTCTTCCGTAACGATCCCGTCAGCCTCATCCGCCTCTTTCATGTGGCGGATATCAACAATCTCGAACTGCGCCCGGATGCGCTGCGCGTCGTTACCCGTTCGCTGAATCTCATCAATCACGAGCTTCGCGAGAATGAGGAAGCAAATCGGCTGTTTCTGGCGATCCTCACCTCCAAGCGCGATCCGGCTTTGACCCTGCGGCGCATGAACGAGGCGGGCGTGCTGGGCAAGTTCATTCCCGAATTCGGCAAGATCGTCGCGATGATGCAGTTCAACATGTATCATCACTATACGGTGGATGAGCATCTGATCCGCTCGGTTGCCGTGCTTTCGGAAATCGAAAAGGGGCAGGCGGTCGACACGCACCCGTTGGTCAACCAGCTGATGCCAGCTATCGAAGACCGCGAGGCGCTCTACGTTGCGGTGTTGCTGCACGATGTCGCCAAGGGCCGTCAGGAGGATCACTCCATTGCCGGTGCGCGCGTTGCCCGCAAGCTCTGCCAGCGCTTCCGCCTCTCCACCAAGCAGACCGAAACCGTGATGTGGCTGATCGAGCAGCATCTCCTGATGTCCATGGTTGCGCAAACCCGCGATCTGCATGACCGCAAGACGATCACGGATTTTGCCGACAAGGTGCAGTCCATGGAGCGGCTGAAGATGCTGCTGATCCTCACCGTCTGCGATATCCGCGCCGTTGGCCCGGATGTCTGGAACGGCTGGAAGGGCCAACTGCTGCGCACGCTTTATTATGAAACCGAGCTTCTGCTATCTGGTGGTTTCTCAGAAAGCTCGCGCAAGGAACGCGCCAAGATCGCCCGCCAGCGCCTATACGATGCGCTGGACGATTGGGGCCAGAAGGCGCGGCGCAAATACAGCAATCTGCATTACGACGCCTACCTCTTGTCGGTGGACCTGCAAGACCAGATCCGCCACACGCGCTTTCTGCGCGAGGCGGACAAGCAGGAAAAGGCGCTGGCCACCATGGTCCGCACCCACTCCTTCCACGCGATTACGGAAATCACCATCGTCGCGCCCGACCATCCGCGCCTGCTGTCCATCATCACCGGTGCATGCTCGGCGGCAGGCGCCAACATTGCGGATGCGCAGATTTTCACCACGTCGGATGGCCGCGCGCTCGATACGATCCTCATCAACCGCGAATTCCCCATCGATGAGGACGAGACGCGCCGCGCCAACAATATCGGCAAGCTGATCGAGGAAGTTCTGGCGGGCAAGAAGCGCTTGCCGGAAATCATCGCCAACCGCACCAAGAGCCGCAAGAAGAGCAAGACCTTCAACATTCCGCCATCGGTCACCATCTCCAACGGGCTCTCCAACAAGTTCACCGTCATCGAGGTGGAATGCCTCGACCGGCCCGGCCTGCTTGCGGATATGACGGCAGTGCTGGCCGATCTTTCGCTCGATATCGCTTCTGCGCGCATCACCACCTTCGGTGAGAAGGTCATCGATACCTTCTATGTCACCGATCTCTTCGGGCAGAAAGTGATGACCGATAACAGGCAGTCCAACATTGCCCATCGGCTGAAAGCGGCAATGACCGAGCAGGAAGACGAACTGCGCGACCGCATGCCATCCGGCATCATCGCGCATCCAGATGTCGCAGCGCTGCCCGCCGCGCGCACCGCAAAGGCTTGAGTTCAGCATGGGTTTGATTGCCAAATTCGCCACCGTCGGCACGGCGACGCTTGGAAGCCGCCTGTTCGGCTTCATCCGCGAAACCCTGATGGCCGCAGCCGTCGGCACGGGGCCGGTGGCGGATGCCTTCAATGCGGCCTTCCGTTTTCCCAACACCTTCCGCCGCCTGTTCGCGGAGGGTGCGTTCAACTCCGCTTTCGTGCCGCTCTTCGCCAAGGAAATCGAAGCGAACGGCATGGAGGGCGCGCGCCGCTTTTCTGAAGAGGTCTTCGGCGTTCTTTTCACTGTGTTGATGGCGCTGACGATCCTGATGGAAGTCTCGATGCCCTTCATCGTGCGAACGGTGATTGCGCCGGGCTTCGTGGAAGACCCGACGAAGTTCAACAACACGGTTCATCTCGCCACCATCATGTTCCCTTATCTCGCCTGCATGTCGCTGGCGGCGATGATGGGTGGAATGCTGAACTCGCTGCATCGCTATTTTGCGGCGGCAATTGCGCCTGTTTTCCTCAACATCATTCTGATCGGCGTGCTGGGCCTTGCCTGGTGGAAAAATTACGATCCGCTTCAGGTCGGCTATGCGCTTTCCTGGGGCGTTATGGCGGCGGGCTTCGTGCAGCTGGCCATCGTCTGGATTGCCGTGCGTCATGCGGGCATCAAGATCGGCTTTCGCCGCCCGAAAATGACGAGCAACGTCAAGCGCCTGCTGGTGCTGGCGCTTCCCGCGGCGATTACCGGTGGCATCACGCAGATCAACCTCCTGATCAACACCAACATCGCCTCCGGTGGTGAAGGCGTGATCTCGTCGCTTGCCTATGCGGATCGCATCTACCAGCTGCCGCTCGGCGTCGTCGGCATCGCAGTCGCCACCGTGCTTCTGCCGGAACTGGCGCGGGCTCTGCGCGGCGGCCATCAGGTGGAGGCGGCCAATTTGCAGAACCGCTCCGTCGAATTCGTGCTTTTCCTCACGCTTCCTGCCGCCGCCGCTCTGCTGGTCATGGCCGAACCGATTGTCCGCTTCCTCTATGAGCGCGGCAACTTCTCGCCTTCTGCCACCATCACAGTCTCGCAGATCCTCGGCATTTACGGCCTCGGCCTGCCCGCCTTCGTGCTTATTAAAGCTTTCATCCCCGGTTTCTTCGCCCGCGAGGATACCCGCACGCCGATGATCTTCGCTGCCATCTCGGTCGTCGTGAACGTGTCGCTGGCATTGACGCTCTTCCCCTCCTACGGTGGACCGGGCATCGCCACGGCAGAAATCACCGCTGGCTGGGTCAACGCCGCGCTTCTCTTCGGCATGTTGCTGTGGCGCGGTCACTGGAAACTCGACATTCCGCTTTTGACCCGTATCCCGCGCCTCGTGCTTGCCGCAGGCATCATGGCGGTGGCGATCCATTATGCGCTTGGATATCTGTCGCATGAACTCTCATCCGCCTCCAATCTGGCGGTGCGCGCAGCGTCCATTCTCGGCCTCGTCTTCGGCGCTATGATCATCTATTTCGGCGCGGCTTTCGCCTCCGGTGGGGCGAGCCTTGGCATGGTCAAGCGTGGCCTGAAGCGTCGCGGGGCCAAGAAGGAAACTGAGGATCAGGTCTCGGAAACCCCTTGATTGCAGCGGTTTCCGGGTGCATAAGCCCCTCCAAATTTGAAACCCAAATTAACACGCGGGGCAAGGCCCTCCACAAGCCTTCGAGGACGATCATGAACGCATTCAAGCCGCTGGTTTTCTCCGGTGTCCAGCCGACCGGAAACCTTCATCTCGGCAACTATCTCGGTGCCATCCGCAAATTCGTGGCGTTGCAGGAAGACAATGACTGCATTTATTGCGTGGTCGATATGCATGCCATCACCGCGCAGCTCGTCCATTCGGACCTGAAGGCGCAGACGCGTTCCATCGCCGCCGCCTTCATCGCGGCGGGCATCGACCCGGTCAAGCACATCGTCTTCAACCAGTCCGCCGTGCCGCAGCATGCGGAACTCGCATGGGTATTCAATTGTGTTGCGCGCATCGGCTGGATGGAGCGCATGACCCAGTTCAAGGACAAGTCCGGCAAGAATGCCGAGCAGGTTTCGCTCGGTCTGCTCGCCTATCCAAGCCTGATGGCGGCGGATATTCTGGTTTACCGCGCAACCCACGTCCCTGTGGGGGATGATCAGAAGCAGCATCTGGAACTGGCGCGCGATATCGCCCAAAAGTTCAACATCGATTTCAGCGATCATATTCGCAAGGCTGGTCTCGGCCTCGATATCACCGTCGGTGACGAGCCGGTTCACGCCTATTTCCCCATGGTCGAGCCGCTGATCGGAGGCCCTGCACCGCGCGTCATGTCCCTGAAGGACGGCACGAAGAAGATGTCGAAGTCCGACCCATCGGATTTGTCGCGCATCAACTTGATGGACGATGTCGATGCGATCTCGAAGAAGATCAAGAAGGCGAAGACCGATCCGGACGCCCTGCCAAGCGAAGTGGACGGTCTGAAGGGTCGTGCGGAAGCGGAAAACCTCGTCGGTATCTATGCCGCACTCTCCGACAAGACCAAGGCGGATGTGCTGGCCGAATTCGGTGGCCAGCAGTTCTCCGCCTTCAAGCCTGCGCTGGTCGATCTCGCGGTTAACGTGCTTGCCCCCATCAATGGTGAGATGCGCCGCCTGCTGGACGATGTCTCTCACATCGACGCGATCTTGAAGGATGGCGGGGAGCGTGCTGGAGCCATCGCGCAAAAGACGATGGACGAAGTTCGCGATATAATAGGTTTCCTTCGCTGATTTTCACCGCTTCTCGTCAATCACGAGGAGCGGTTTTCCATTTCCTTCATTTGCTATAAGCTCCGGCCAAACTGACGGGCGGCGTGTCGTCCCACGTCGGAAACAGGGAGTATCGAATGGTCTCAAAACGGCTGTCGCGTCTGGAAGGGCACAGGCGCAAGTTTCTGGCGGTTATCGATGGAACGCCGGAATGTGAAAGGGCCGTGCACTATGCCGGTCGCCGTGCCAAGAATTCCAATGGCGGCCTCGTTCTGCTTTTCGTGATTCCCGAAGGCGATTTCCAGCAATGGCTGGGCGTGGAACAGATCATGCGCGCCGAAGCGCAGGAAGAGGCGGAAGCCTCGCTTGCCAAGGTGGCACAGAAAGTGCGCGAGACGGTGGGTATCGAGCCCGAAGCTGTGATCCGCGAAGGCAATGCCGCCGAGCAAATTCACGGCCTGATCGAAGAAGACCGCGATATCGCCATTCTGGTGCTGGCCGCCGGTTCCACCAAGGAAGGGCCGGGGCCGCTCGTGTCATCCATCGCTGGACGCGGCGCTGCTTTCCCTATCCCTGTCACTGTCCTGCCGGATACGCTGACGGATGAGGAAATCGACGCGCTCTGCTAATATGCCGTGACAGCCTGCTGAAATTCTATTCGGCATTGGCTTGAAACGGGTGTAAAGCAAAGCGTCAGATTTCTTGAATGTGATTGTCATGTCAGGACTTGAAGTCGCTCTTCGTCCGGCATATTTTGGAAGAATTCTAAATTACGAGGCGCCAGACCCTTGAACTCTGGTTGCTCCCTCGAAGGAGATCGAAATGTTCATTCAAACGGAATCCACGCCGAACCCGTCGACGCTGAAGTTCCTGCCCGGCAAGGTCGTTCTGGAAAGCGGAACGGCGGAATTCCTGAATGCGAAGCAGGCCGAGGCCTCGCCGCTGGCTGCCGTGCTGTTCGAAATTCCGGGCGTCACCGGCGTCTATTACGGTTTCGATTTCATCACCGTCACCAAGGACGGTGCCGAGTGGCAGCACCTGAAGCCCGCGATCCTCGGTTCGATCATGGAACACTTCATGTCCGGCCGCCCGCTGATGGGCACCGCCGTTCATGCCGAGATTTCCGATGAGGAGGAAGAATTCTTTGAAGAGGGCGATGAAACCATCGTCGCCACCATCAAGGAACTGCTGGAAACCCGCGTCCGCCCCGCTGTTGCTCAAGATGGCGGCGACATCACCTTCCGCGGCTTCCGCGATGGCACGGTGTTCCTCAACATGAAGGGCGCCTGCTCCGGCTGCCCGTCCTCCACCGCGACGCTGAAGCACGGCGTGCAGAACCTGCTGCGGCATTTCGTGCCGGAAGTGCAAGAGGTTGAGGCTGTCTGATAGCGGGAAGCCACCTCGGCTGATTGAGCCTTGGGGGCCCTTCGCATTCCGTCATGCTCGGGCTTGTCCCGAGCATCTGCTGCCGTAGCAACCGTCTCGACGTGGGTGGATCCTCGGGTCAAGCCCGAGGATGACGCGGAGGGTGGGTGTGCTGCTCGTCTCACATCCCTGACTGGACCTAAAGGATGTCTCAGTCAGATGGGCGTGGGTGTGGATGCCATCCGTCAGCTACGGCAATTATGTTTATGCGTGAAATACGGCTCTCCAAATGATCGTTCTTTCCATTGATACTTCCGGCGTAGATTGTTCCGCCTGCATCTATGACAGCACGGCAGACACGGTACTCGGCGAAGTCACCGAAAATATCGGCAAGGGCCATGCTGAATTGCTGATGGGTATCATCGAAGGCGCGCTTGCACAGGCGGGCGTCAGTCTCGATGCCGTCGAGCGGATCGCCGTCACCATCGGTCCCGGTTCCTTCACCGGCATTCGCGTTGGTGTTGCCGCTGCGCGCGGATTTGCGCTGTCGCTTGGCGTAGAAGCAGTGGGCGTGACCACGCTGGAGACGCTGGCCACCCATCATTTGCGGGATAATCCGGGTCAGGCCGTGGCGGTTGGTCTCGATGCCAAGCGGGACGAATGTTACCTGCAGATGTTTTCCGCAGAAGGCGCGCCTCTTACAGAAGCGGCACTCCTGTCTCTGGACGACGCGAAGTCGATGCTTTCCGGGTTCGATGGTGTCATAATCGGCTCCGCTGCCCCGCTCTTCGCTGGTGATAAAACAGGCTCCGGCCCGGATCATTTCCCCATCGCAACGGTCGCGCGTGTCGGTGCGAAAAAGGAGAGGGGCCAGCCCAAACCCGCGCCGCTTTATCTGCGCGGACCGGATGCCCGCCCACAGTCAGGATTTGCACTGGAACGTCAACCGCTGGCCTGATAGGCCGATTCGATCTTCAAGGCGGATGATTCCCTTAAAATGTTCGACGACTATCTGAGCTGGAAACCCTATTTCGAAATCGTGCCCATGGCGCACGAGGATTGCGCTGACGTTGCGGAACTGCACGGTTTGCGCTTCCCCCAGCCTTGGAACGATGGTGAATTCAGCGGGCTTCTTTCGCAAAAGAGCGTCTTCGGCGCAGTTGCCCGCCAGACCAATGCTTTCTTCAGCAAACCGCTCGGCGGCTTCGTGCTTTCCCGTGAGGCCGGGGGCGAAGCGGAAATCCTGACCATTGCCGTCAGCGAGAAATTCGGTCGCGCAGGGCTTGGCTGGCGGCTGATGCAGGCGGCCATGCGTGAGGCTGCGATGCGCGGGGCGGAGACGATGTTTCTGGAAGTGGATGGCGGCAATGCATCCGCTATCGGCCTTTACAAGAAACTGGGCTTCAGGACGGTGGCGGAACGCAAGGCCTATTACACGGCGAAAGATGGGACAAAGTCCACGGCGCTTGTCATGCGGCGCGATCTTCGCTAACTCCCCTATAGTGACAATATCCGGCGTTTCCTGGCGCCGAACCAACGCAGCATCTGAAGGCCTGATAAAGTGGTAGACCTTTCGAAAACGCTTGAAGAATTATGTGCGGAGCGCGGCATGCGCATGACCGACCAGCGGCGCGTCATTGCCCGCGTTCTTCAGGAGTCCGAGGATCATCCTGACGTCGAGGAGCTTTATCGCCGCTCCTCCGCCGTCGATCCGAAAATATCGATTTCAACGGTTTACCGCACCGTGAAGCTGTTCGAAGACACCGGTATCATCGAGCGCCATGATTTTCGCGATGGTCGTTCGCGCTATGAAACCGTGCCCGAAGAGCATCACGATCACCTGATCGATCTCAAGAACGGTGTCGTCATCGAGTTTCGCTCCGCCGAGATCGAGGCGCTTCAGGAAAAGATCGCACGCGAACACGGTTTCAAACTGGTCGATCACCGGCTTGAACTCTACGGCGTTCCGCTGAAACCAGAAGAACGCTGAGGCTTCAATCGATGTCACGGAGCACCGATGCGATGACGTGGCTTCGAATAGTCTACATGCTTCTTCTTCTGTCCGTGGTGACGCTGGTGCTGCTGCCAGCGCAACTCGTGGGTCTTTATTTCGACCTGCCGATCCGCCGCAGGATTCCGCGTTTGTGGCATCAGGTCGCCTGCCACGCGCTCGGCATCAAGGTCCATGTTCATGGCAGGCTGGAAGCGGCAAAGCCGCTTTTGCTCGTCGCCAACCATGTGTCCTGGAAGGACATCATGGTGCTGGGCAGCGTGGCGGATGTCGCCTTCATCGCCAAGACCGAAGTGCGCGACTGGCCGATTTTCGGCTGGCTGGCCCGTCTGCAAAAGACCATCTTCGTCGCGCGCGATCAAAAACGCCATGCCGGGACGCAGGTGAACGAGATCGCCGAACGGCTGGCGGGTGATGAAATCGTCGTGCTGTTTCCGGAAGGTACGACATCGGATGGCAACCGCCTTTTGCCGATCAAATCCTCCCTCTTCGGTGCGGCATCCAGCGCGGCAGATCAGGTGCCCGGCCAACTCGTCCACGTCCAGCCGGTGGCGATTGCCTATACCGGCATTCAGGGTGTGGCGATGGGCCGCTATCACAGGCCCGTTGCCGCCTGGCCGGGCAGCATCGCGCTGGTGCCGTCTTTGATGGGGCTTATGAAAGCCGGGGCAATCGATGTCGACGTGACCTTTGGCGAGACGACGCCGTTCCGTAAAGGCGATAATCGCAAGGCACTCAGCATCCAGACGACAATGGATTTGCGGACCATGCTGAATTTCAGCCTGCGCGGTGGCTGGCGAAAGTAACGCTACAAGGCCCGCATTTCTTGCATTTTTCTATTTAACTGGTGACTGAAAATCATTAGATACGCCCTATGACCCAGGAAACGCTTGGCCTCGAAGCCACACCCGCTCCCGCCGCTCATGGCGCGAACAGCCGCAAGGTTTTCATCAAGACCTATGGCTGTCAGATGAACGTTTATGATTCCGTGCGCATGAGCGATGCGCTGGCGAAGGATGGTTACGTTCAGACCGAGGAGATGAGCGAAGCGGATCTGGTGTTGCTCAACACCTGTCATATCCGTGAAAAGGCTGCGGAAAAGGTCTATTCCGCGCTCGGTCGCCTGCGTGACATGAAGAAGTCGCGCGAGGCGGAGGGCCGCGAATTCATGATCGGCGTTGCCGGTTGCGTGGCGCAGGCCGAAGGCGAGGAAATCCTGCGCCGTGCGCCTGCTGTCGATGTCGTCATCGGCCCGCAGACCTATCATCGACTGCCGCAGGCGCTCGCGCGCGTTCGTGGTGGGGAGCGCGTCATCGAGACCGACTATGCGGTCGAAGACAAGTTCGAACATCTGCCGGTCGCGGAGAAGGCGAAGCTTCGTGCGCGCGGTGTCACCGCATTTCTCACGGTGCAGGAAGGCTGCGACAAGTTCTGCACCTTCTGCGTGGTGCCCTACACACGCGGTTCGGAAGTTTCGCGCCCCGTTCATCAGATCGTGGATGAAGCGACAAAACTGGTCGATGCCGGCGTGCGCGAAATCACGCTGCTTGGCCAGAACGTCAATGCCTGGCGCTCCACCGGCCCGAAGGGCGAGCAGTGGGGCTTGGCCGAACTGCTTTACCGGCTGGCAGAAATTCCGGGTCTTGCGCGGCTGCGTTACACGACCAGCCACCCGCGCGACATGGATGACAGGCTGATCGAAGCTCATCGTGATCTGCGTATCCTCATGCCTTATCTGCACCTGCCGGTGCAGGCCGGATCGGATCGCATTCTGAAGGCCATGAACCGTCGCCATACGGGTGAGGAATATATTAGTCTGATCGAAAGAATTCGTGGCGCTCGCCCTGATATTGCCATGTCCGGGGATTTTATTGTTGGTTTCCCGGGTGAGACGGATCAGGATTTCGAAGATACGCTCGCCATCGTGGAACAGGTGAAATACGCACAGGCCTTTTCGTTCAAATATTCGACGCGACCGGGAACGCCCGGCGCCGATTTGACCGATCAGGTTCCGGAAGAGGTCAAGGCCGAACGGCTTGAGCGTTTGCAGGCCCTGCTGCTGAAACAGCAGCATGAATTTGCAGAATCGCTCGTCGGGAAAACCATGGATGTGTTGCTTGAAAAGCCCGGTCGCATGCCGGGACAGTTGATTGGCCGTTCTCCCTGGCTTCAATCTGTAAATCTTGATGCAAAGAACATGAAAATCGGTGACATTATTCATGTACGAATCACCGCAACCGGTCCAAACAGCTTGTTTGCCGAGGTGGCATAGAGTTAGAGTTGGGAACCGGAACTGACCTGGGACAGGGAGCCTGACCGCTTGAACGCACACGAATTGGTATCACCTTCATCGCGCCAGCCACGCTCAGCCGCGACCGACGCCAATCACTTCGTCCTCACGTTCGAGAATAACAGAATAGCGGGAGAGCTATTCGGTCAGTTCGATCAAAACCTGAAATTGCTGGAGCAGCGGCTCAACATCGATGCGCGCCCGCGCGGCAATTCGGTTGCGATTACGGGCGACGTGGTGGCCACCAATCAGGCCCGCCGTGCTCTGGATTTTCTCTATGAACGTCTTCTGAAAGGCGGCACGGTCGAACTTTCCGATGTCGAAGGCGCTATCCGCATGGCGGTTGCAGCCGACGACCAGTTGACCCTGCCGACCATGGAGCGCAAAGCCAAAGTGTCGATGGCGCAGATTTCCACCCGCAAGAAAACCATCAATGCCCGCACGCCGACACAGGATGTCTATATGCGCGCGCTGGAACAGTCGGAACTCGTCTTCGGCGTTGGCCCTGCCGGTACCGGCAAGACCTATCTGGCGGTGGCGCACGCGGCCCAGCTCCTGGAGCGGGGTGCTGTAGATCGTATCGTCCTGTCCCGCCCTGCCGTGGAAGCGGGCGAACGTCTCGGCTTCCTGCCGGGCGACATGAAGGAAAAGGTTGATCCTTACCTTCGTCCGCTTTACGACGCGCTCTACGACATGATGCCGGGCGACAAGGTGGAGCGTGCCATTCAGGCGGGCGTCATCGAAATCGCGCCGCTTGCCTTCATGCGTGGCCGCACATTGGCGAACGCTGCTGTCATTCTCGATGAGGCGCAGAACACCACGACGATGCAGATGAAGATGTTTCTGACGCGTCTGGGTGAAAACGGTCGCATGATCGTGACGGGTGACCCGAGCCAAGTGGACCTTCCGCGCGGCGTGAAATCCGGGCTGGTGGATGCTCTGCAAATTCTTGGCGATGTCGAGGGCGTGTCCGTCGTCCGCTTCAAGGATGTGGACGTCGTGCGTCATCCGATGGTGGCGCGCATCGTCAAGGCCTATGAAGCGCAGACGGCGGTGCCGGATGAGAGCCTTCTTCCGAGACAGGGCAGCTGAAGCCGAGACGATGACCGCTCTGGATATACAAATCAGTGTCGAGGCCGATAGCTGGTCCTCGGAGGAAGAACTTTTTGCCTTCAGTACGAAAGTGCTGGAGGCAGCAGTCTCTTATCTGAAGCAGGAAGAAGAGCAGCCTTTCCCGAAAATGCCCGTGGAACTGTCGCTGGTCTTCACCGATGACGCGGCAATCAAAGAAATTAATGCGGAATGGCGCAACAAGGACAAGGCGACAAATGTCCTGTCTTTTCCGGCATTTCCGCTGGAGCCGGGCGGCATGCCGGGCCCGATGCTGGGCGATATCGTCATTGCCCATGAAACTGTGGCGCGAGAAGCCCTTGATCTCGAGAAGAGTTTCGAGGATCATTTGACCCATCTTCTGGTGCATGGATTTTTGCACCTCTTCGGTTACGACCATATCGACACCGAAGATGCGGAAGAAATGGAAGCGCTTGAGACTCGCATTTTAGCAAGGCTTGGCCTATCTGATCCCTATGCGGGTCAGGACCCGATTTGATCGAACTGTTTGGAACAATGAACGAGAATTCTGCAAGACCGCCCCATGAGGGCAAAGACACCGGGGAACAATCCTCATCGGAGGAGGGCAGTAGTCCGTTACGACAGGACTACAGCGCAAAACACAAGTCGACCATATGGTCGCGGATTTCCCGGATTTTGAAGCCGCTTCAGGGCGAGCGCCTCCGCGAAGATCTGACAGACGCCCTGCTGACCGATACGGATATCGGCGCGGCGTTTACGCCCGAAGAACGGGCGATGCTCAACAACATTCTGCGTTTCCGCGAAGTCCGCGTCGAGGACATCATGATCCCGCGCGTGGATATCGATGGTCTCGAAGTGGATACGACCATCGGCGAGGCGATGATCCGCTTCGAGGAAACCGGTCGCTCCCGTATGCCGATCTATGATGAGACACTGGATAACCCCAAGGGTATGATCCATATTCGCGATCTCCTGTCCTATGTCGGCAAGCAGGCTCGCAACAAGCGCCGCAGCGGCGCGCGTGCTGCCGTCAATGGCGAGGCGAAAGTGCCGCGCGCACCGCGCGCGAATTTCGACCTTGCCCGTGTCGATCTGGAAACGACGCTCGCAGAAGCAGGCGTCATTCGTAAAATCCTCTTCGCGCCGCCGTCCATGCTGGCGTCCGATCTCTTGAAGACGATGCAGGCGCAACGCACGCAGCTGGCGCTGGTCATCGATGAATATGGTGGCACGGACGGCCTCGTCAGCCACGAAGACATCGTTGAAATGGTCGTCGGCGATATCGATGACGAGCATGACAAGGACGAGGCGATGTTCTCGCGCATCTCCTCGGATGTGCTGATTGCGGATGCCCGCGCGGAACTTACCGAACTTGCCGAAGTCATCGGTCACGATTTCGACGTGCGCGAGCATATCGAGGAAATCGACACGCTGGGCGGCCTCATCTTCTTCGCACTCGGTCGCATTCCGGCCAAGGGTGAGGTGGTGCACGCGGTGCCGGGCTTCGAATTCCACATTCTCGATGCGGATTCGCGCCGCATAAAAGGCGTTCGCATCGTGCGAGATCAGTCTTCCATCGGGCAAGACGATCAGGCCCCCGCCTCCATGACGCCGGAAGAAATGATCGCGTTGCCCGCTCCGGCAAAGAACCCGGACAACGCCACCATCTAATCGGTAAAGCTTGAGAGGATCGCATGCGTTGGCGCTTGCGATCCACCAGCCAATCGCACCACCAATCCCGGATCATACGTAGAGACACCACGGTTTTGCCCGGTGGACGTTGCATTTTTTTTGCAGTAAGTCCTCAAGGCATGTCGCGCAAATCATTCGGCGATTTCCGATGCGGGACGGTCGAGATATAGCTCTTGTCGCGAAATATCTTGTGAGCAAAAGGCGTGGTGTCGCTTGCCTGTAATGCGTTTTCGGAACGGTACCATTCAAGGAGATTGATACTGTATGGAGCGGCTCGCGGGCACGATCATGTTGAGCAGTGGTTTCAGCCGCTTTCTCATTGCGCTTGGCGCTGGTGCCATAGGCGCTTTCGCTCTACCGCCATTCGGTTTTTTTGCCACGCTTTTCGTCTCTTTTACCCTTCTCGTCTGGCTTCTGGATGGAACGACCGGAAGCCCTGAAGGTGGCGTGCTTTCCCGCGCATGGCGCGCCTTTCTGCTCGGCTGGATATTCGGTCTCGGTTACTTCGTCGCCGGGCTCTGGTGGCTGGGCAATGCGCTGCTTCTGGAGGCGGATGAATTCGCCTGGGCTCTGCCGCTCGCCATTCTTGGCCTGCCAGCCTGCCTCGCCATCTTCTATGGCTTCGCCGTCATGCTGGCCAATCTTCTCTGGTCGGACGGCTGGGGCCGGATTGCCGCGCTGGCCGCCTCTTTCGGACTTATCGAATGGCTGCGCAGCTTCTTGGCGACGGGCTTTCCCTGGAACGCGATCGGTTATGGCATCATGCCGGTTCCGCTGATGATGCAGACCTCCAATCTCATCGGCATTTTCGGCATGTCGATACTGGCGGTCTTCGTGTTTGCAAGCCCCGCGCTTCTCGGCACCCGTCGCGGTATGGTGCCCGGCCTCTCCGTCGCGCTCCTTCTCATGGCCGTCCATCTGGGTTACGGAGCCTACCGTCTCAATCAGCCTGTTCCAGACGCAGCGGATGGGCTGACCGTCAGGATCGTGCAGCCCAGCATCGACCAGTCTCGCAAGATGCTGAACGCGGATCGCGCCGAGATCTTTCAGGAACACCTTAGGCTTTCGGCCCTGCCGCCAGCCGCTGGTAAGAAGCGTCCGGATATCATCGTCTGGCCGGAGACCTCCGTTCCTTTCATTCTGACGCAGAACCCGGATGCGCTGGAGGAGATTGCCAAGACGCTGGAAGATGGACAAATTCTGCTGACCGGTGCCGTGCGCATGGAGGATGCGGGTGCGGGCCGCCCGCCTCGCTATTACAATTCCGTCTATGCAGTCGATAGCCAGGGTCAGATCATCGGCGCGACCGATAAGGTCCACCTTGTGCCCTTCGGTGAATATGTTCCCTTCGAAAATATCCTGCACCGCTTCGGCATAGAGAACATCATCGATCTGCCCGGCGGGTTTTCTCCCGCTGCCACCCGCACGCCGATCACGCTTCCGTCCGGCAGGAAGCTTTATTCCTTCATCTGCTACGAGATCATCTTCCCGCAAGAGGTGCCCGCCGATATTGCCTCAGCCCAGGCCATCGTCAACGTCACCAATGACGGCTGGTTTGGCAATACGCCCGGGCCGTATCAGCATTTTCAGCAGGCACGCATACGTGCGGTTGAAACGGGACTGCCGGTGATTCGCGCGGCCAATACCGGAGTTTCGGCCATAATTGACCCACTGGGGCAAATTGACGCAGGGCTTGACTATGGCCAAACGGGAATAATCGATTCTACTTTAAGTAGATTGGCATCTGGCGCTCTCACCAGCGATACCCGTAAAATGCACTTTTGGTTGTTCTTTATAACAATGCTGTCGGTTGGCGCGATTTCTCGGTCTGGTTTAGTCAAACGCAAGAATTGACCAAAAACCCCTAAAATTGCATAGTGCGTTGGACAGGTTGTACAACGCAAGTGATATGGGGGCATATTGCACTGATCCAACCTCGATGATTTTGCGTTTTGGGATGAACAACTCCGACAACAGGATGTCAGGAATAAAAAATGATAGAGAACAAAAAGAAACCTAACCCGATCGACATTCATGTCGGCAGCCGCATCCGCCTGCGCCGCACCATGCTTGGCATGAGCCAGGAAAAGCTGGGCGAGAGCCTCGGCATTACCTTTCAGCAGATTCAGAAGTACGAAAAGGGCACCAACCGCGTTGGCGCAAGCCGTCTTCAGAACATCTCCGGCATTCTCAACGTTCCGGTTTCCTTCTTCTTCGAAGATGCACCGGGCGAGCAGCCGAATTCCGCTTCCGGCATGGCTGAAGCATCCAGCTCCAACTACGTCGTTGATTTCCTGTCCTCTTCGGAAGGTCTTCAGCTGAACCGCGCTTTCGTCAAGATCAGCGATCCGAAGGTCCGCCGCCGTATCGTGGATCTGGTGAAGGCTCTCGCTGCCGAAGGCGACGCTGAGTAAGCTCGGCTTTACAGTCCAAGCTTGACTGAACGGCCCTTCGGGGCCGTTTTTTGTTGCGTAACCATTGGGTAGGAATTCCGATATAAAGATATATTTATGTCGTTGTGTCCTTGTTTTTTTGCGGCAAAATGACTAACACAACGCACAGACCTGTTCTTTGAGGGGAATCCCGCATGCGCGCTAACTACCTGTTCACCAGCGAATCCGTCGCTGAAGGTCATCCTGACAAGGTTTGCGACCGTATTTCCGATGAAATCGTCGATCTGATTTATCGTGAGGCCGCCAAGACCGGCGTTGATCCGTGGACTGTTCGCATCGCCTGCGAAACGCTGGCAACCACCAACCGCGTGGTCATTGCCGGTGAAGTGCGCGTTCCCGATACGCTTTTGAAGAAGGACAAGGACGGCAACGTCGTAAAAGACGCGGCTGGTCATCCGATGATCAACCCATCCAAGTTCAAGTCGGCAGCCCGCAAGGCCATCCGCGACATCGGTTACGAACAGGACGGCTTCCATTGGAAGACCGCCAAGATCGACGTTCTGCTGCATCCGCAGTCCGCAGATATCGCGCAGGGCGTGGATAACGCTGCCGACAAGCAGGGCGACGAAGGCGCGGGCGACCAGGGCATCATGTTCGGTTACGCCTGCAAGGAAACGCCGGACCTCATGCCGGCCCCGATCTATTACTCGCACCGCATTCTTCAGCTGCTCGCCAATGCCCGCAAGGGCGGTGAAGGCGAAGCGGCCAAGCTCGGCCCCGATGCCAAGAGCCAGGTCACTGTCCGTTACGTGGATGGCAAGGCGTCCGAAGCCGTCTCCATCGTTCTCTCCACGCAGCATCTGGATGCAAGCTGGGATTCCAAGAAGGTTCGCACAGTCGTCGAGCCTTACATTCGCGAAGCCCTTGGCGATCTGAAGATTGCCGATGATTGCATGTGGTACATCAACCCAACCGGCAAGTTCGTTATCGGCGGCCCGGATGGTGATGCTGGTCTCACCGGTCGCAAGATCATCGTGGACACCTATGGCGGTGCTGCACCTCACGGCGGCGGCGCATTCTCCGGCAAGGATACGACGAAGGTTGACCGTTCCGCAGCTTACGCAGCGCGTTATCTCGCAAAGAACGTCGTGGCCGCAGGCCTTGCAGACCGCTGCACCATCCAGCTGTCCTACGCAATCGGCGTCGCCCAGCCGCTGTCGGTCTATGTCGATCTGCACCAGACGGGGAAGGTCAGCGAAGACGAAGTCGAGGCCGCGATCCGCAAGGTCATGGACCTGTCGCCATCCGGCATCCGCCGTCACCTCGACCTCAACAAGCCGATCTATGCCAAGACCTCTTCCTACGGCCATTTCGGTCGCAAGGCTGGTCGCGATGGCTCCTTCTCCTGGGAGAAGGTGGATCTGGTAAAGCCGCTCAAGGAAGCGTTGAAAGCCGCTTGAGGCTTGCAAACGGGCTTTGATTGATAGATATCGTCTGAAACTTCGAAACCCGCACCGCGCCGATGAAACGGTACGGTGCGGGTTCATCTATTGTGTTTGAGAGTTGAGATGACGGAAGAGCGACGTTCACGGTCAACGGAAGCGTTCTATGGCAGGCGCAAGGGCAAGCCGCTGCGCAACCAGCAGGTAGACAGCATCGAAAACCTTCTGCCGCTGCTGAAGGTCGATCTCTCGACGCCAGCACCGACGCCGCTGGCCGCGCTGTTTCCCGCAGACGTGAAGTCCCTCCGCCTTGAAATCGGCTTCGGTGGTGGTGAGCATCTGGTTCATCGCGCGGCAGAAAATCCCTCCACCGGCTTTATCGGTGTCGAGCCCTTCGTCAATTCCATGGCCAAGCTCTTAGGCGCGGTGCGCGAACAGGAATTGATGAACATCCGTCTCTATGACGATGACGCCACGCAATTGCTGGACTGGCTGCCGGATGCCTGTCTCGATCACGTCGATCTGCTTTATCCCGACCCCTGGCCGAAGAAAAAGCACTGGAAGCGCCGCTTCGTCTCGGACGTCAATCTTGCTCGTTTCCACCGCGTGCTGAAGCCCGGCGGCAAGTTCTACTTTGCCTCGGATATCGACACCTATATCAATTGGACACTCCAGCACTGCGCCCGCCATGGCGGCTTCGAGTGGACGGCAAAAACCTCCGCCGACTGGCTGACGCCCTATGATAACTGGCCCGGCACGCGCTATGAAAACAAGGCCAAGCGCGAAGGCCGCAGCTCTGCCTATCTGACCTTCCTCAAGGTTTGAGCCTTGGCGGAGTTGCCGCGCGATGCGTTCTCAAACCTGAAGGACTGAGGGACCTGCCGCTTTGATTGCTTGCAGTACGGTATCGGGCAAACCCTCCTCCGTTACAAGCGTTGCTATCTCTGCCATAGGTATGATGGAATAGGGCGATGCGGCCCCGAGCTTGTCTCCGGTGGCAATCAGGATCGTTTCCGCAGATCGTTGTGCAATCAGCCTCTTGATCGCGGCTTCATCCCTGTTGCCCGTCGTTACCCCCGCTTCGGCATGGACGCCTGTCGCCCCCATAAAAAACATGTCCGCCCGAATGCCTGAAATGGCTTCCGCGCTTGCAGCACCCATCGTGACGATAGAGTGTTTGAAAAGACGACCGCCGATCAACTCCAACTCCACGAACGGATGACGGGCAAGCTCGACGGCGATGCTCGGGCTGTGGGTGATGATGGTCGCGTGCAGGTCCAGCGGCAAATGCCTGGCAAGCTGAAGGTTCGTGGTCCCGCCATCGAGAAAGACGATCTGTCCGGGCTTGATCAACTTTGCAGCCGCGCGCCCGAGCTTGATCTTGGCAGCAGATGCGATCTCTTCGCGCGCACTGTAATCCGCAATAGCGGGAGAAGCGGGCAGCGCGCCCCCATGAACCCTTTGCAGCAGACCGTCCTTCGCCAGTTCCCTCAGATCACGACGTATCGTGTCTTCGGAAACGCCCAATTGCTGGCTGAAGCTCTTGGCAACGAGTCGCCCTTCTTCTCTGAGGCGTTGTTGGATGAGTTCCTTGCGTTCCGATGTCAGCATCTGGCGTATCCGCTTACTTGCACGAATTTTCTTGACTCTGCACGAGATTGCACGAAATTGCCGCTATGTCCACCACAACGGAATCGACTGGGGAATTTTCATGAGCATCGCACACCGTATCAAGATCGAAGACGTCAAGGTCCTGTCAGACGACTGGTACCTGTTGAAGAAGACGACCTTTTCCTTTTTGCGAGAAGACGGCAGCTGGCAGCAGCAATCGCGCGAGACCTATGATCGCGGCAATGGCGCAACGATCCTGCTCTACGACCCCACCCGCCGTACGGTCATCCTCACCAGACAATTCCGCTACCCCGCCTTCGTCAACGGTCATGATGACCTGTTGATCGAAGCGCCCGCCGGATTGCTCGACAATGCAGAACCCGAAGCGCGTATCCGTGCCGAAACGGAAGAAGAAACCGGCTTCAAGGTCCGCCACGTCCGCCAGATCTTCGACGCCTTCATGAGCCCCGGTTCAGTGACCGAAAGACTGCATTTCTTCGTCGGCGAATATCAACCTGGAGACAGAACGTCTGAAGGCGGCGGCAATGAGGAAGAGGGTGAGGATATCGCCGTTCTGGAAATCGGGATCGATAAGGCTTTGGCAATGATTGCGTCCGGGGCCATTCGCGATGGCAAGACGATCATGCTGTTGCAATATGCGGCGTTGAATGTGTTTGGGGGGCAGTAAGAGAGCGAGGCTTGCTGCCTTTGGTCTATTGGGCTTCTCGGAAAAATATTCGAAGCAGCAGGCGTGGCTCACCCCCTCTGTCCTGCCGGACATCTCCCCCTCAAGGGGGGGAGATCAATTCGTGATTAGCGCTCGCCCGTCTCTAACGTTGCCGGTGAGGTGAGATGGTGCGTCTCGCCGATCTCCCCACCTGAGGGGGAGATGCCCGGCAGGGCAGAGGGGGGTAAGCCTCACACGCCGCCGGAACGCTGATGAATGATCAGCTCAAACCAGTCAAACCTTCGCATCCACATCCGCTGCAACCGGTATCGAAGGCTGTGCACCCTCTCGAGTGCATGCCAGCGAACCGGCCACGGCAGCCCGGCGCAGAGCCTTTTCGAAATCATGCCCGGCATCCAGACTTGCCGCCAGATAGCCGCAGAACGTATCGCCTGCACCAACCGTATCGACCGGCTCGATCTTCAGCCCTTGCGCCTTGAACACCTTGCCATTGCGAATGGCGATAACGCCTTCGGCTCCGAGTGTGACGATCAGCGTCTGGCTGGTCTCGCCATGAAGCGCTACGATTTCCTTCTCACGATCAGCAGATGACAGACCGTTCTTGCCGATGAGAAGCTCGAACTCGGTCTCATTGGCAATGACGATATCCGCGAGGCGCGAGAGGCGGGCAGCATCGGCAGTCAAAGGTGCGGTGTTGATGATCGTCGTTACCCGCTTGGCCTTTGCCGCCTTCAGCGAGGCTTCGATAGCATCTGCCGGAATTTCGAACTGGAGCATCAGCGTGTCGCCTTCGCTCATCTGCGAAACGGCGCGCGTAGCGTCCTCGGGCGAAACCGTGCCATTTGCAGCCGGGATGACCGAAATCATGTTCTCGCCACCCTCGCCGATGAGGATCACGGCTGTCCCTGTCGGCTCGGCAACCGTCTTGACCAGCGATAGATCGGCGCGCGCATCGCGCAGCAGCGTCAGCGCCGGTGCGGCGAATGTATCGTCACCAACCGCGCCCGCCATTTTCACCTCGGCTCCCGCACGGCGTGCGGCCAGCGCCTGATTGGCGCCCTTGCCGCCTGCTGCGGTGGAAAAGCTTTTGCCCGTCACCGTCTCGCCGGGCTTTGGCAGGCGTTCGGAGGTGGCGACGAGGTCCATGTTGATGGAGCCGAAAACAGTAATCATGCGAGGTCGATCCAAAGGCAAATGTTGAAACGGTAGACGCCATTGCTACCGCATTGGCACCGGAATCGGAAACCGATTTTTCGTCAACAGAAGCTACTCATCATCCACCACGCGAAGCTTGGTAGCACCGGACCGCGCATCGGCTATGCGCCGCAAATGCTCCGATTCGGAATGCGGAACTTCCTTCATGACCGGCGAAAAGTCGAGGCTACCGATCTTGCCGCCGCGCGCCAGCACTTTTTCGGAGGAGGTCAGCATCATATCGACATCCTTCTGCGCCTGCCCGAAATGGGTTTGCAGCTTGCGTGTCCGCTCATCCAGCCGCCGCACATCATCCATCAACAGCGCCACTTCGCCCTGAATGAGATGTGCCTGCTCGCGCATCCGCTGGTCCTTCAACACCGATTGAATGACCTGAACCGAGAGCATGAGGAGGGAGGGCGACACGATCACCACGCGCGCGCGATGCGCCCGCTGCACCAGATATTCGAAGTGCTGATGAATATCGGCAAAGATGGATTCCGATGGCACGAAGATGAAGGCGGTGTCCTGCGTTTCGCCGGTAATCAGATATTTTTCGGCCACATCGCGGATATGAACCTCCATATCGCGACGAAACTGTTGGGTCGCCGCGCGCTTGGCATCCGGCGATTCATCCGCCTTCAGCGCGTTCCACGCCTCCAGAGGAAACTTCGCGTCGATGACCAATGGCGGCGCATTGTTCGGCATCTTGATCGTACAATCGGGCCGGAAACCATTCGAAAGGGTCGGTTGCAGCTGGTACGCGCCGTTGGGCAGTGCATCCGCAATCAGCGCCTCCATGCGTGCCTGTCCAAAAGCGCCGCGCGTCTGCTTGTTGGAAAGGATCGCCTGAAGCCCGATTACGTCCTTTGCCAGATCCTGAATATTGCCCTGCGCCGCATCGATGACGGCCAGCCGCTCTTGCAGCTTGCTGAGGTTCTCGTGGGTGGAGCGCGTCTGTTCCGTCAGCGTCGTGCCAAGGCGTTGCGACATGCCGTCGAGGCGTTCGTTCAGCGTCTGGCTCATCTCGTTCTGGCGGGCGGAAAACGTATCGGCCATGGCAGCGATGCGGCCCTGAAGCTCCGCCTGTGTCTTCAAAAGCTCCGCCAAGTCTTCACGAGACTGGTCGGGCGCTGGCGGTTTGCGCAGCAAAAAGAAGACGATGATCAACCCAATGAAAGCCAGCACGAAAAGAACCGCGCCGACCGAAATATGGACTGTTCCGAGACTGAAAGCCGTGCTGCCGAGGGCATCGAGATCAATGTTCATGAGCCAATCTAACAGAATTCTTCTGATTCGTACAAAACAAGAACATGCTCAAGGCGAAAATGAGTCGGCTATACACTCTCAAGCGTTGAAATCGGGAGTATTTTTTCGTTTCCTCCGCCATTCAGATGGGTTATGGGAAGCCATGACCATCAAGCCTCTTATCATTTTGCCCGATCCGCTGCTGCGTCAGCAATCCAAGCCAATCGAAACGGTGGATTCGGAGATTGCCCGTCTCGCCGACGACATGCTGGAAACCATGTATGATGCGCCGGGCATCGGCCTTGCCGCCATTCAAGTCGGCATTCCGCGCCGCATGCTGGTGATCGACCTTTCGCGCGAGGACGAGGAAAAGAAGCCGATCGTTTTCATCAATCCGGAAATCCTGAAGGTTTCGGACGATGTCTCGACCTATGAGGAAGGCTGTCTTTCGATCCCGGATTACTATGCCGAGGTCGAGCGCCCGGCATCGCTGACGGTGGGCTATATCGACCGCGACGGCAAACAGCAGACCGTCGAGGCCGATGGCCTTCTGGCAACCTGCCTTCAGCACGAGATCGACCATCTGAACGGCGTGCTGTTCATCGACCATATTTCGCGCCTGAAGCGGGACATGGTCATCAAGAAATTCACCAAGGCAGCCCGCGCCAATATCTGATCCGGCTGGCCGCAAGGCTCGCCCGTTCGGCATGGTTGAGGGCAGGGGGCGGATATGGCTCTTCGTATCATTTTCATGGGAACGCCGGAATTTTCCGTGCCCACCCTGCGCGCGCTTGCCGAAGCGGGCCATGAGATTGCGGCGGTCTATACCCAGCCGCCACGCCCGGGCGGTCGCCGCGGGCTGGACCTGCAAAAATCCCCCGTGCATCAGGCGGCGGAGCTTCTCGGCTTTCCGGTTCTAACGCCTCTGAACTTCAAGACGGACGAAGACCGTCAGCAATTTGCCGCCTTCACTGCGGATGTCGCAGTGGTCGTGGCCTATGGCCTTCTGTTGCCGGAAGCGATTTTGAATGGCACGCGGCTTGGCTGCTATAATGGCCACGCCTCGCTGCTACCGCGCTGGCGCGGTGCCGCTCCCATCCAGCGCGCCATCATGGCGGGCGATGCCGAAACGGGCATGATGGTGATGAAGATGGAGAAGGGTCTGGATACTGGCCCCGTCGCTCTGACCGCCCGTGTCGCCATCGGCGAAAACATGACGGCTGGCGAACTGCATGACAGCCTGATGCTGGCCGGTGCGAGGCTGATGCGAGAGGCCATGCAGAAGCTGGAAGGCGATGAGCTGCCGCTGACGGTTCAGGCCGAGGAAGGCGTGCTCTATGCCGCCAAGATCGACAAGGGCGAAACGCGCATCGATTTTTCCAGAGCCTCGCAGGATGTGCACAATCACATTCGCGGCCTGTCTCCCTTTCCGGGCGCATGGTTCGAAATGGAGATCAACGGCAAGCCGGAACGCGTGAAGGTTCTGGCCAGCGAACTGGCGGAAGGCATGGGTGAGGCGGGTGCCGCACTCGACGACCACCTGACCATTGCCTGCGGCAGTGGTGCAGTACGCCTCGTAAAGCTGCAAAAAGCGGGCGGCAAGCCCATGCTGGCTGCGGATTTTCTGCGTGGAACTCCGGTGTCTGCCGGAACGAGGCTTGGCTGATGCCACGCTTCCGCATGACCGTCGAATATGATGGCACGCCCTATTTCGGCTGGCAGCGGCAGGCCGTCGGCCCCTCGGTGCAGGGGGCTTTGGAAGCCGCCATTCTCTCATTGACGACGGAAACCGTCAGCATTCGCGGCGCGGGCCGCACAGATTCCGGCGTCCATGCCAGAGGGCAGGTCGTGCATGTCGATCTTTCGCGGGACTGGCAGCCCTATAAGCTGCGCAACGCGCTGAACGCCCATCTTGCTATGGCCAATGAGGCCGTGTCGGTTCTGGATGTGGAGGCGGTGACCGAGGATTTCGACGCCCGCTTTTCCGCCATCCGCCGCCATTATCTCTATCGCATCATCTCCCGCAGATCACGGCTGGCGCTGGAGCATAAGCGCGCGTGGTGGGTGGCGAAGGATCTGGATCACGAGGCGATGCATGCTGCCGCACAGACGCTGGTCGGCAGGCATGATTTCACGACGTTTCGCTCGGTTCACTGTCAGGCCAACAGCCCGGTCAGAACACTCGACCGGCTGGATGTGACGCGAAATGGCGATCTGATCGAAATCCGCGCCACTGCGCAGAGCTTCTTGCACAATCAGATACGCTCCTTTGCCGGCACGTTGAAAATGGCAGGCGAGGGGGCAATGACGACCGATGACGTGCGCGCCGCACTCGAAGCGCGGGACCGTAAAGCTTGTGGCCCGGTCGCGCCCCCGGAAGGGCTCTATTTCATGCAGGTGGATTACCCGGATGTAATCCCGCCACGAACGCCAAGAACGGAGCGCCAGAATGACGGTGACGATCTATCATAACCCCGCTTGCGGCACCTCCCGCAACACGCTGGCCATGATCCGCCAATCCGGCGAAGAACCCACCGTCATCGAATATCTGAAAACGCCGCCATCGAGGCAGGAGGTTGCGGCGCTGGCGGAAAAGATCGGCGTGCCGCTGCGCGCCCTGTTGCGCGAGAAGGGCACGCCCTATGCGGAGCTCGGTCTTGCCGATGAAAGCCTCAGCGACGAAGCGCTGCTCGATGCCATCGAAGCCCACCCCATCCTGCTCAACCGCCCGATTGTGATGACGGAAAAAGGCGCACGCCTTTGCCGCCCGTCCGAAGTCGTGCTGGAAATTCTGCCCGTGGGCAGCGTTGATGGTTTCACCAAGGAAGATGGCGAAGTCGTTACGCCACGCTGATTAGTTCGGCGACACGCCTAAGAAACGCTGCAACATTTCCTGCATGATTATGCCTGGCACGAGCAGGGTCATAATAAGCGCGGTCACAAGCAATGGCTGATCGCGCACGAAGAACTTCAGGATTCGCGAGAAGCTGAAGATCAGCGACAGCAGTAGGATGAGCCACAGGATCGAGACGAGCCCTTGCAGCGCAGGCAGAAGCAGCGCGATCAGGATCAGTACCCCATAAGCGTAGGAATAGGGTACCGACAGCCAGTTGGCGACGACGACAATCGCTGGAAACTTCTCCCGCATACCAAAGAATGCCAGCAGCAACCCGATCATGACCAAAGGCACAATCCAGCAAATGGCCTCCACCAGCGCCTGTCGAAAAAAGAAGATACCACCCGTGCCGACACCCTCCGGCAACGTAGCGAGATAGGTCTCGTGCCACCAGTACCAGGAAAGCACCATGGGCGGCAGGCACCAGAGAGCGGCATAGAAAGAGCGAAGCATTCCGCGTTCGCTGATATCCAGCAGTTGCACACCTTCAGCCTTGCCGAGAAACAGCAGCCAAAGACCTTTGACGTACAGCTTAACTTCATGTCTTGACGGCATTGAATTCTCGCTTGTTGTTAGTGCCGTCACTCATATGAACTCGGTATCCCAAAGGCGGCTTGCAGTCCCGTCAATAGCAGATACTGGGCAGATCCGTTGACGCCAAGGAAAAACGCGACTTTCCAATTCGGCGCTCCGCTTGCTGTCTTGAGAACTGCCCAACACCATGCCAGGAGAACGATTGCGCCGACTGCCAGAATGACAAGACCTGTGATCAGACCGAACTCGCTTCCATCATCGACTGAATGGGCCAGGTAGACAAGCGGCGCGACCACATAGTTTCCGGGAACAAGTATCCAGTTGTTGAGGATGACCCAACTACTTGTTGAGGCTGGCAATCGTAACAGGGGAACGCAAAGAGCGATGACAATCGGCAGGAGCCCCAGCGCAAGCATTTCAATCGTAACAGCTTTTACGTAGTATTCGTCATCGAGCAGGCTAACATCGGATGTTTCAGCAAGATATTGTTGCCGCTCAAGAATGAGATACGCCAGAAGCGCTGGCAGAGACAACGGTATTGCCAAGAACGACCTGATGACGTCCGCCCTTGATGTGCCGAACAAGGATAGAGCCGCGCGATTGCCTTGCCCGAGTAGCCAGAGACCTTTCAGGCTACGCGCGATCTCGCTACGCGGCGGCATGGCCGAACCATTTTTCGATGAAGGTTTCGTAGATTTTCGTCAGCGTTTCCAGATCGGCAACGGCCACGCGTTCATCCACCATATGCATGGTCTGGCCGACGAGGCCGAATTCCACCACGGGGCAGTAATCCTTGATGAAGCGGGCGTCGGAAGTGCCGCCGGTCGTCGAAAGCTTCGGTTCCTTGCCGGTAACGTCTGCGACAGCGCCCGAAAGCGAGGAGATCAGCGCATTGTTGCGGGTGAGAAAAACATGGCTCGGGCGGTCTGCCCAGACGAGGTCGTATTTGACAGGTGTGCGATCCGGGCGAAGCGGGCCGTGGGCTGCGGCCTCATCCAGACGGCGGATGATCTCGGCGCGTAGCGTTTCGACAGTCCACGTATCGTTGAAGCGGATGTTGAAGGCAGCGCCTGCCTTGGCCGGGATGACGTTCGTTGCGGCATTGCCCGTATCGATGGTCGTGACTTCCAGATTTGACGGCTGGAAGTTTTCGGTGCCGTTATCGAAAGGCGGGTCCATCAGTGCCTGCGTCAATTGCAGCATGCCACGAACGGGATTATCCGCCAGATGCGGATAGGCCGCGTGGCCCTGAACGCCGTGAACCATGATGCGACCGGAGAGCGAGCCGCGACGGCCGATCTTGATCATGTCACCCAGCTGGTCGGGGTTTGTCGGTTCGCCCACGACGCAGGCATCCCAGGTCTCACCCTTCGCGGCGGCCCATTCCAGCAGCTTGGAGGTGCCGTTGATAGAGGGGCCTTCCTCGTCGCCGGTGATGAGGAAGGACACGGAGCCCGCAGGCTTGCCGTGCTTTTCGATGTGGCGGGCAATGGCTGCAACGAAGCAGGCGATGCCGCCCTTCATGTCCACCGCACCGCGACCGAACATCTCGCCGCCCGAAATCTCGGCAGCAAAAGGCGGATGGCTCCACGCAGCTTCGTCGCCAACCGGCACCACATCCGTATGGCCCGCAAACATCAGATGCGGACCATCGGTGCCAAGCCGGGCGTAGAGGTTCTCCACGTCCGGCGTCCCGTCCTCCGTCGCCGTCACGCGATCCACTGCGAAGCCGAGCGGCGAAAGCAGCGTATCGAGCAATGTCAATGCACCGCCCTCAGCTGGCGTCACCGATGGGCAACGAATGAGAGCGGCAAGATTGGCGACGGGATCGGTGGCGTTCATGATCAGTCTCTTCTCCAGAGCGCCGTGCGCCCTTTAGGATGCACAAAGGACGCTCGAACTCTTTGAATCTGCGCATCGTGCTTTACAAAAATCGATTCCGATTTCTGCGCCGATGCGCTAGTCGCGAAGCAGCTCGTTGATGCCGGTCTTGGAGCGGGTCTTCTCGTCCACCGTCTTGACGATGACCGCGCAATAGAGGCTCGGGCCCATTTCACCATTCGGGAAAGGCTTGCCGGGCATGGCGCCTGCAACGACGACGGAGTAGGGCGGCACTTCGCCGTAGGAGATTTCGCCGGTGGCGCGGTTCACGATCTTGGTGGACTTGCCGATATAGACGCCCATGCCGAGCACGGAGCCTTCACGGATGATACAGCCTTCCACCACTTCGGAGCGCGCGCCGATAAAGCAATTGTCTTCGATGATGGTCGGGCCAGCCTGAAGCGGCTCCAGCACGCCGCCAATGCCGACGCCGCCGGAGAGGTGGACGTGCTTGCCGATCTGCGCGCAGGAGCCGACGGTTGCCCATGTGTCGACCATCGTGCCTTCATCGACATAGGCGCCGAGATTGACGAAGGACGGCATCAGCACGACGTTCTTGGCGACATAAGCGGAGCGACGCACCACCGCATTCGGCACGGCACGGAAGCCTGCGGCGCGGAACTGGTTTTCACCCCAGTTCTCGAACTTGGAGGGCACCTTGTCCCACCATGTGGATTCGCCCGGGCCACCGGTCACGATTTCCATGTCGTTCAGACGGAAGGAGAGAAGCACGGCTTTCTTCAGCCACTGGTTCACCTTCCAGTTTCCGTCCGCTTCCCGCTCGGCCACGCGGGCTTCGCCAGCGTCCAGAAGGTTCAGAGAGGTCTCGACGGCATCGCGAATTTCTCCCTTGGTGGAAACATTCACGCTATCGCGGTTTTCGAATGCGGCTTCGATGATTTTTTCGAGGGAGCTAAGATCCGAGCTGCTCATGAGAATTCCTTAAACTTCGCTGACTATCGTCATTTCAGGGAAACATCCGCACCGCTGGCCGGACACGGTCAATTGCTCTAAGCGAGTGTTTCAAGGGCGTCAATGCGATTTGGACGATTTGGCGCGGGCACAGGAAAGGCATGGAAATGGCGAAACTGAAAAACGGCAAGCTGCGGCGCAAGGATGGGGTGTGGGACCCGCTGAAGAGCAGTTCGGATGACAAGCAGCATGCCGAAGGCGTGCCGAAAACGCCGCAGACGGACTCTCCGTCCTATCGTCTTGCCTATACCGACACCGATTTCCTCTGCCGCGAGGAATTGCGCCCCATCCGCCTTCAACTGGAGCTTTTGAAGACGGAGATGGTGCTGTCCGAACGCGGCATCAAATCCACGGTCGTCATGTTCGGCGGCGCGCGCATTCCCGAACCGGGTGCAGCAGCCTGGGCGGCGCGCAACGAAACGCAGAAGAAGAATCTCGAAGCAGCTTCCGTCTATTACGACGAGGCCCGCAAATTCGCGATGCTCTGCGCGGGCGAAGCGGAAAAGCACGATCACCGCGAATATGTGGTCGTCACTGGCGGTGGTCCGGGCGTGATGGAGGCGGGCAATCGCGGCGCGTCGGAGGTCAACGCGCCTTCCATTGGCCTAAACATCCTGCTGCCGCACGAGCAGGCACCGAACCCATACGTTACGCCGGAGCTAAGCTTCAACTTCCACTATTTCGCCATCCGCAAGATGCATTTCCTGATGCGCGCCAAGGCCGTCGTCATCTTCCCCGGCGGTTTCGGCACGATGGATGAGCTGTTCGAAACGCTGACGCTGATCCAAACCAAGCGCATGGCGCCTATCCCGCTCATCCTTTTCGGCGAAGCTTTCTGGCACTCCATCATCAACTTCAAGGCTCTGGCCGATTTCGGCACCATTGCGCCCGAGGATATGGACCTGCTGCATTTCGCAGAAACCGCCGAGGATGCCTGGAAGATCGTTGCGGATTTTTATGAGCATTGAGTTGTGTGTGGGGAGGCGTTTTCCTCCCCCTCGTCATCCTCGGGCTTGACCCACTACTGTCCGGTTTAAAGGTGCGGATGCGAGGCAAGGCTTTGAAAGCCTTGCAGTTCCATCCTTCAAATCTTATTGGGACACGCTTTGCCGTTCGCTGCAGGATGGCGACGGTGCAACCCCACTTCCGTCATGCCGGGCTTGACCCGGTATCCAGTCAGACCAAGTCCTTGGTCTGAAAGACTCTTTCGCCGCGCAGACGCGCGTCTGCTGGACCCCGCATCAAGTGCGGGGTGACGGGTGGGGGAGCTGTTCTAGTTTCAAATTACCCACTCAGTTTAAAACCGGACAGCAGTAGGCTTGACCCGAGGATCCAACGAACCCCAACGGCAGCGTGATTAGATCCTCGGGTCAAGTGTAAAGACCGGACACATCCCTGACAGATGTTCGGAGACATCCCTGACAGTGCGGCCTAGCTTTCAAGGTTGATTTTTGCGACCTGGGTTGCGCCGAAGAAGACGCCGTAGAGGCCTGTGCGGTTGAGGGATCGGATGGCCAGGCGTTCGTTTCTGAAGGCGTTCGGCACCCGCCAGGTCTTGCCCTTGAAGCTGACATAGCCCTTGGTCGAACTGACGCAGCGAACGATCTCGCTTCTGTCGTAGATGGGCTCTGGAAGCTGGTTGGGAAATGCACGTGAGGAAGGCCGATAGCGGCTTGCGGGCACGGCCATGCCGAGCGCTTCGTGCGGGCGATGGTGATTGTAGATACGGCGCCAGCGGTCGAACGCTTTTTGGGCGTGGGCCTGATCCAAGAGCGTTGTGAAGTCCGTCACTTCCGCCTTGAGACTACGATGAAACCGTTCGTTCTTGCCACGACCCTGCGGATGATAAGGCCGGGAATGGATCAATTCGATGCCAAGCTTCAACAGCCAGACCCGCAGCCGCGTCCATTGATTGGGCACGCCCGCACCCCATGGATTGCCATTGTCGCAGTAAATGGCCATCGGCATGCCATAGCGACGAAAGATCGCCTCCAGCCTGGCCCGAACGGTCTCCAGCTGCTCGTTGGGGCAGGCTTCGATGGCAATGGCGAAGCGGGAGTGGTCATCGATGATGGTTAGGGGATAGCACCAGTTGCCACAGGCCATCTGGATGCGCCCTTTGAAGTCCATTTGCCAGAGGAGGTTGGGCGCCTCGCGCTCGAAGCGACCGTTTGCCATGCGCTCACTCGGTCGCGCCCCGATCCTGCCATGGCGGGAAAGAACGGCATGCACGGTGGAGACGCAAGGCGGCTCCATACCAAGGTCGCGCATTCGCCTTGCGATCTTGCGGGCACCCCAGGCCGGGTGCTCGTCACGAATATCGACGACACTGCGCTCCAGATCATCGGGGGTTCGAAAAGGGCTTGAATGCGGACGACGGGAGCGATCCTGCACGGTCTCTCCCGCCTTTGCCCGCCGCAGCCAAAGATACCCCGTCTGCCGACTGATGCCGAAACGCTTGGACAAAGCCGAAACATTGGCCCCCTCCAACGACGCAAGCATCACAAATTCGCTTCGCTGATCCACGACAGACACCTCCCGCCAAGCCATCCCGACCTCCTTTGCCACAGAGCAAAACTGTCAGGGATGTCTCCGAACATCTGTCAACTATGTCTCAAGGCTGTACATCAAGCCCGAGGATGACGGCGGAGAGAGGCGCGACGTCCGCCCCGTCAAAGCCGCGCAAACCGCTCCGTCAAGAGCTCGAAGAATCCATCGGAATCCACATCGCGGAACACGCGGGCATTGGCGGGACGACCCGTGACTTTCCACCAGTCCACCACCGTCATGCCCATGGTCAGCTCTGATGACGCCTCGATCTCAACATTGCAGTCGCGACCGTCGAACAGCTCCGGCTTGATGAGATAGGCGATTACGGTCGGATCGTGCAGCGGGCCGCCATCGGAGCCGTATTTTTCGATGTCGAAGCGCTCGAAGAATTCCAGCATTTCCGCCATGGCGATAGCCGGACGCGTGCCGATATCGCGAATGCGGGCAACGCGTGCCTTCGTCGTCAAAAGCTTGTGCGTCACATCGAGCGGCATCATCACGAGCGGAATGCCGGAGCGGAACACGATATCCGCCGCATGCGGATCGACATAGATGTTGAATTCCGCAGCAGGCGTGATGTTACCACCTTCGAAGAAACCGCCACCCATCAGCACCAGTTCCTTCACCCGGGGCGCGATATCGGGGGCTTTCTGAAGTGCTGTCGCAATATTGGTCAGCGCGCCGAGCGTGCAGAGCGTGACGGTGCCTTCCGGTTCGCGGCGAAGCGTCTCGATGATGAAATCGACCGCATGCTGGGACTGCGCCTCAAGCGTCGGCTCCGGCAGGGTGGGACCGTCGAGGCCCGTGCTGCCATGCACATGTTCGGCAGTGATCGGCTCGCGCACCAGTGGGCGTGCGCAGCCTTCATAGACCGGGATTTCGGTGCGGTTGCACAGTTCCAGAATAATGCGAATGTTGCGGCTGGTCAGCTTCAGCGGCACATTGCCGGCAACTGCGCAAAGGCCGAGAATTTCTATGTTTTCCGGGCTTGCCAGCGCAAGCATGATGGCAGCTGCGTCGTCCTGCCCCGGATCGGTGTCGATGATGATTTTTCTGCGCTCGGCCATGATGATCCCGTTTTCAGTGTTTGAGCCTTTTCAGGCTGCTTTTGCGGCCTTGTCAAGCGAGAGCGCTTTTCAGACGCCAATCTCCTTGAGTTTCAAACACCATATTACCATATGCAGAAAAGCCGCCGATCAGGGGCTGATGCGTTGCGCAAGACCTTGCGCAGATCCGCATTAAAGACCGTCGCTTGGATGCAAGGACAAGAGCTATGACCCGCATGACACCCTTCACGCACCCGCTGATGCTGGGTTTCGATGCCATGGAAAAAACGCTGGAGCGCATGGCCAAATCGAATGATGGCTATCCGCCCTATAATATCGAGCGTCTTGCCGCCGAAAACGGCCATCCGGAGCGTCTGCGTATCACCATTGCAGTCGCCGGATTTTCAGAAGACGATCTGGACGTAACCACGGCAGACAACCAGCTTGTCATTCGCGGACGCCAGCAGGAACAGGAAAAGCGGGACTATATTTATCGCGGTATTGCCGCGCGGCAGTTCCAGCGCGTCTTCGTTCTGGCGGATGGAATGCAGGTGCATGATGCGCGTCTGAAAAACGGTCTGCTGTCCATAGAACTCGTCCGTCCCGAAATTTCCAGCATGGTGAAGAAAATTAACATTTCCGTCTCAGAGTAGGACTCCGAACGCAAGGGCTGATTCATAAAGCCATGCGGTTCGAGACTATGGAGGCTGAAATATGCTTTTGAAAGAAGCGCATGCGCGCCTGACGAAATCGCAGCTTGCTCACATTGGAGCGGGCGAAGTGGGCTATATCCGGAAAATTCGCGCTGAGCAGGTGACGAAATGTTTCCCGGAAGCGCCTGAAATCGATCCGGGTCTGGATCTCTGGGCGCTGTTCGGCGCCGATGGCACCCCGATCTTATTGACGGATAATCGCTCCAGCACCTTCTACAAGGCCGCGGAAGACGAGCTGCGCACCGTCAGCCTGCATTGATCTGAGATCAGACCAAGTCGTTAAAGAGGCCCACCACTTGGGCAGGCCTCCGTAATCCTGATACGTATTACATGAAGGGGCGGTCGGGCATATCGTCGATGCTGATGACGCCGTCATTGTTGCGGTCCAGACGTGCGAACATTTTTTCGCCCGCAGCGGTGAATTCCGCCTTGCTGATCTGGCCGTTGCCATCCGTATCGGCCATGGCGAACATGCCGTTCATCTTGCCGTGGCGACCCTTGCCCATGCCCTTGCCGTCTTCGCGGGCTTCGTGGCGCTTGCCTTCATGCTTGCCAGCCTTGTCGCCCTCTACCTTTGCATTTTCTTTTTCAGGGCGTGGGTTGGCTTCGCGCCAGGCTTCCATCTTGGCCTTGCGGTAGTCACGCATTTCCTTCGGCGTGATCGATCCGTCCTTGTTGGCGTCGATCTCGGTAAACAGCGCGTCCTGACGGGCTGCGAACTCTTCCTTGGTGATCTTGCCGTCCTTGTTGGTATCGGCCACCTTCAGCAGATAGACAAACGCCACTTCCGGGCGCATCTGGGGTCCATGCCTATCCGGGCCACCGCGCGGAGCGGCAAATGCCATCGGTGCTGCGGCGCTGAGCAACAGGGCGCCGCCAAGAGCAGTGAGGGCGATTTTTCGTTTCAACATCGTCGTTACCTTTTCCTTTGGTGTCCCTGAGAAGGAAGGTAGGGGCAACGCCTGCACCTCACCACTTAAACATCAGTAAGGTGCATGAATTATCCGTAATAAAGCCGTTAAGATTATGCGCGCTGAGCGTGCAATGACCCCAGAAACGCAGCCAGATCGTCGGTAATGTAGTCGATATGGTCGTCCGTCTCGGCGGGAATTTCCCATCGCTCCATAACGATGCCTTCCAGATTGCGCGGCACCAGAAGAACGGTCTTCATGCCCAGCGCCTTGGGCGCGGTGAGATTGCGCGGCAGGTCCTCAAACATGGCTGCACGCTTGGTATCCAGTTTGGTCAAGGCCGCGAATTTCTCGTAGGTCTGGCTCGCGGGCTTCGGCAGATAACCGGCGGCCACGATGTCGAAAATATCCTCGAAGTGATCGAGTATGCCAAGTGCACCCGCCGCTGCCTGTGCGTGGCTTACACTGCCATTGGTAAGGATGAACTTGCGCCCCGGCAGTGCCTTGATCGCTTCTCCCAAGTCCGGATCGGGAAGCAGGGCCGAATAATCGATCGCGTGCGCCTTTTCCAGAAAATCGTTCGGGTCGATGCCGTAATGGATCATCAATCCCTGCAACGTCGTGCCGTGCTCATGATAATAACGCTTCTGCAGCGCCCGCGCTTCCTCCGGCTCCATTTGCAGCAGTTCGGCCACATAGGCCGTCATGTTGCGGTCTATCTGCGAAAAGAGATTGACGTGGTGGGGATAGAGCGTGTTGTCGAGGTCGAAGACCCATTCGCTCACATGGGCAAAATCGGCGGCGTCGGCTGTATTTTTCGGCTTTGTGTTCATGGGAGGCTTTATGCCCTCTTCGCCGCGCAAAGAAAATCGAAAAGGCGACGAGTAGAGCGAAAACCGTCCTTGGCGGCGTGTCTGTCGGCATGATATCGCACAATCATGGAACTGTGGATTGGCATTACACTGGTCAGCGCGTTCTTGCAGAACCTGCGCTCGACCTTTCAAAAGCATCTCAAGCAAAGCATGGGAACGACCGGAGCGACCTTCGTGCGCTTCGGCTTCGGCATGCCGTTTGCACTTGCCTATCTCACCTTCCTGCATTTCGGCTTGGGCAAGCCGCTGCCATCGCCTAATCTGCTGTTTGCCCTGTGGGCGGGAGTGGGCGCGATGGCGCAGATCGCAGCGACCTTTCTCCTTGTCCACCTCTTTTCCTTTCGGAATTTCGCCGTCGGCACGGCCTATTCGCGCACAGAACCGGCGCAGGCGGCTCTCTTCGCCCTGATCTTCGTTGGAGAAAGTGTCAGCGCAGGAACGCTAATTGCCATCGCGATCTCGGTGTGGGGCGTCATGCTGATATCGGTGGCGCGCACGGAGCTTTCGCCCGGCTCCATTCTCACCTCTATCTTCAGCCGCACCGCCGGAATAGGTCTGGCCTCGGGTGCTTTCTTCGGCCTGTCTTCCGTGGCCTACAGATCGGCTTCGCTGGCGGTGGCGCCGAGCCTGCCCACACCGGACGCAGTCATGCAGGCGAGCTTTACTCTCGTCGTCGTCATCGTCACGCAGACGGTCTGCATGCTTGCCTGGATCGTTTTGAGGGAAAGGGACGAATTGCCTCGTATTGCCAAGGCTTGGAAGCCGGGCATCGTCGTTGGCTTCGTGGGCGCGACAGCCTCATTCGGCTGGTTCACTGCGATGACGTTGCAGCAGGCGGCAGTGGTCAAGGCGCTGGCACAGGTGGAAATGCTCTTTGCCTTCGCCTCGACGGTTTTCCTGTTCAAGGAAAAGATCAACAGGCTGGAATTGTCCGGCTGCCTGTTGATCGTACTCGGCGTGCTGGCATTGCTTGCTTTCGGTTAAAAGCAGCGGCCCTGTCTAGATCAGGGAACGATCAGCGTTCCCGCACCTTCGGTGAAGATTTCCAGCAACACGGAATGCGGCGTCTTGCCGTTGAGGATGACGACGCCCTGCACACCGGCCTGAATGGCCTCGATGCAGGTTTCCACCTTGGGAATCATACCGCCGGAAATCGTGCCGTCCTTGATCAGCGCGCGCGCCTGCGAGACGGTCAGCTCCTTGATCAGTTCCTTGTTCTTGTCCAGAACGCCTTCGACATCCGTGAGGAACAGCAGGCGGCTGGCATGCAGCGCACCGGCGATGGCACCGGCAAAGGTGTCGGCATTGATGTTGTAGGTCGCACCATCGCGGCCGGGCGCAACGGGGGCAATGACAGGGATCATCTCGGATTTCGCCAGAAGGTCCAGCAGCGTTCGGTCCACTTCCACGACTTCGCCGACGAAGCCGAGGTCGAGAACGCGTTCGATATTGCTATCGGGATCGATCACGGTCTTGCGTGCCTTTTCGGCAAAGACCATGTTGCCGTCCTTGCCGCACAGGCCAATCGCCCACTCGCCGGTCTGGTTGATGAGCGCGACGATCTCCTTGTTGATCGAACCGGCCAGAACCATTTCGACGATTTCGACCGTCTTGGCGTCGGTGACGCGCAGGCCGCCTTCGAATTTCGATTCGATACCCATCTTGGAAAGCATCGCGCCAATCTGCGGCCCGCCACCATGCACGACGATGGGGTTGATGCCGGATTGCTTGAGAAGCGCGATGTCTTCGGCAAAGGCTTTACCGAGAGCGGTATCCCCCATGGCATGACCGCCGTATTTCACCACGATGGTCTTGTTTTCGTATTTCTGCATGAAGGGAAGGGCCTGAGCCAGAAGCCGGGCCTGCATTTCGCTTTCGGAACTTGCCATGGAATAAACCTCGTCCTTGATTGCGCCGCTTTTATCGTAAGTTTTTGACGGATGAAACACGCATGCGACACTAGAGAGGCAGAAAATTCAAACACGATCATATCAGTGAAGGCTAATCTGATTGACATCAGGCCTCAATCGCGAGAGCTTTGGATGGGGAGTGAGTGCCGGTCGATGAGGGTTGCATCGACAGGCCGTCATGATGACGGCTGGTGCGCAGACAAGCGGGAGTTCGATGACGAATGACCTTGCCGGATAGGGAGAAATACGGCGGCTTGAAGGATGAAGTGCTGGCGGGCAAGTTCGTGCTCGGGGCGCTGCCCGAAGACGTGAAAGCAGAGCTGGCGAAACGCATCAAAAAAGACCGCCAATTCGCGGCCATGGTGCGCCGCTGGCAGGATAATCTTAGCGAATCCGATGCGCATGAGAAGCGCAGCTTTGCATCCTACATGGATGCATCCATGGACCACGCCCGGCGCCGCCCGGATGACAGGCTGCATCGCAGCATCTATGGCCGCTTTGCCATTATCTCAGCTCTATGGAATTCCACGCGCTTCTGGCGCTTGATGACGCTTGCCGCCATCGTGTGGGCGATGGTGCTTTTCTTCACCATCGCATGAGCACCTTCAGACCTGCGCGTAACCGACGGTCTTGCAGATCTCCGCGCGCAGCTCATCCAGCCCCGCCGATTTTTCCGACGATGTCGCCAGAACTTCCGGGTAAGCCGCAGGGCGCTTGCGGATTTTCTCCAGCGTTTCGCTGATCAGGCGCGGAACGGCGGGGTCCTTGATCTTGTCCGTCTTGGTCAAAACGATCTGGTAAGACACGGCTGCCTTGTCGAGCAGCGTCAGCACATCCTCGTCATTCTTCTTGATGCCATGACGGGAGTCGATCAGCACATAGACGCGCTTCAATGTGGCGCGGCCACGCAGATAATCGAAAACGAGCTTGGTCCAGTTGTCGACCTGATCCTTTGGCGCCTGCGCGTAACCATAGCCCGGCATGTCGACCAGCGCCATTGGCGGCAGATCGTCACCGGCACCGGTGTAACCTTCGGGAACGAAATAGTTGAGTTCCTGCGTGCGGCCCGGCGTGTTGGACGTACGCGCAAGACCCTTGTGGCCAACCAGTGCGTTGATCAGCGAAGACTTGCCCACATTGGAACGCCCGGCAAAAGCGATCTCTGCCGGGCCTTCAGGAGGAAGAAACTTCATGGCCGGAACGCCGCGGATGAAAATCCACGGCCTTCCGAAGAGTGGCTTGTCACCGGTCATTTCGACTGCACCGGCTTTCGCTTAAAGAGCCCTTTTATATTGTCGAAGAGCTCGATCTTGGCACCGTGGCGCTTCATGATGACGGCCTGCTGCGAAATCGACAGCGTGTTGTTCCATGCCCAGTAGATAACGAGACCAGCAGGGAAGGAAGCCAGCATGAAGGTGAAGATCAGCGGCATCCAGGTGAAGATCATCGCCTGGGTCGGATCTGGCGGCGTCGGGTTCATGCGCATCTGCAGGAACATGGTGATGCCCATGATGATTGGCCAGACGCCGATCATCAGGAAGTGCGGCACGTCGTAAGGCAGAAGGCCGAACAGGTTGAACAGCGAGGTCGGGTCCGGCGCAGAAAGATCGTGAATCCAGCCGAAGAACGGCGCATGACGCATTTCGATGGTGACGTAGATGACCTTGTAGAGCGCAAAGAAGACAGGGATCTGCAGAAGCATCGGCCAGCAGCCGGCAACCGGGTTAATCTTTTCTTCCTTGTAGAGCTGCATCATCGCCTGCTGCATGGCCATGCGGTCATCGCCATGCTTGGCCTTCAACTCTTCCATCTTCGGCTGAACGCGCTTCATGTTGGCCATGGAAGCGTATTGCTTGCTGGCCAGCGGGAAGAACAGAAGCTTGACGACGATGGTGGTCAGAAGGATCGCAACGCCGAAATTGCCCACGTGACGGAAGAAGAAGTCCATCAGTTTGAACATCGGCTTGGTGATGAAGTAGAACCAGCCCCAGTCGATCAGAAGGTCGAACTTCGGAATGGCATACTGCGTCTCGTAACGATCCACCAGCGGCACTTCCTTGGCACCGGCGAAGACGAGGTTCTTCAACTCGATGGACTGGCCGGGCGCAACGGTCACGGCATCGCCGCGATAGTCGGCCTGGTAACGTGGCTGGCCATCGGTAAAGTGTGAGAAGGTGGTTTCGACAGGAACCGTCTGCGGCGGGACGATTGCCGCTGCCCAGTACTTGTCGGTAATTCCGAGCCAGCCGCCCGTTGCCTTCGGCAACTTCATCGGCGCTTCCTCGGCCTTCTTGTAGGTTTCTTCAGACAGACCGCCATCCGTTCCGGAAACGCCCAGGAAGCCTTCGTGAATAACGAAGACCGCAGGCGTCGTCGGCTTGTTGTTGCGGGTGATGCGACCGTAGCTCGACAGAGAGATCGGCTCCTGGCCGGGGTTCTCTATTCTGTCGGTGATCGTGATCATGTAGTGATCGTCAATCGCAATCGTGCGGTTGAAGACGACGCCCTTGTCATTGGTAAACGAGAGCGTGACCGGGGTGGACTCGGTCAGCTTCGCGCCGCTCTGCGCGGTCCAGACAGTGGCTGGGCCCGGAACGGTGCCGACGCTATCGCTGCCGATATAGCCGAGTTCGGTGAAGTAGCCATCGCGCGACTGCGAGGGCGAAAGGAGCGTGATGATGGGGCTCGAGTCGTCAACCGTCTCATGATAGTCCTTCAGGCGAACGTCATCGAGACGAGCGCCCGTCAGGTTGATCGAACCGGCAATCGCATTGGTGTCGATTTCGACGCGCTGAGACTTGGCAAGCGCTTCTTCGCGGGAGGCAGTCGCAGCCTGCTGGCCGCTTGCGCCCGGAAGCGCACCGCTCGGTGCGGCGGCACCCGGCGTTCCAGTGCCCGTGGAAGGCGTCGTGGTCTCGGTCTGTTGCGCGGCCTGCTGCGCCTGACGTGCCTCCTCAGTGCGGCGCTGCTGCTCGATGCGCGGGTTCATATAGAGAAACTGCCAGGCAAGTACGATGACAACCGAAAGGGCGATCGCGATAAAGTAATTGCGGTTTTTTTCCATCATTCTTTCCTGGAGCGGGTCTCCCGGGAGCGTCCGTTCTTCGCGCGTCCCTCGATCCGCTCTATGAGCAAGTTTTCCAGTACGGCGAAGTCGGTATTCAATGCGTCCCTTCGGGCGACAATCACATAGTCATGCCCGGGCTTCATTGCAAACCCGGCTGAAAGCCTGACGGCCTCCCTGAGACGGCGGCGCATGCGATTGCGCTCCACCGAGTTTCCCTGACGTTTGGTGACGGTAAAACCGACCCTCGGTTCGGTTTCGGGAGCGTGCCTGTTCAGCACCTCCAGAAGAAAAGCGCTTCCACGCCTTTTTTCACCCGCCTGAACGGCAAGGAACTCCGGTCGGTTTTTCAACCGACCGGGCATTTTCTTCTTATCTGTCATGTGCCGCGACTTTCATCGGGCAACTGCCTGATTAGGCGGACAGACGTGCACGACCGCGTGCGCGGCGAGCAGCCAGAACCTTGCGGCCACCAGCAGTAGCCATGCGGGCACGGAAGCCGTGACGACGCTTGCGAACAAGCTTGGACGGCTGAAAAGTACGCTTCGACATTTATTTAATACCGCGGGGTGCGGCCCTTCTTGACTTTGCCTCAAGGGCAAGAGCGTTTCGATTGATGCCCGGCCAGCCGACATTGCGGCATGAAATGCCCGGACGTGCGGGCTTATAAGGGCTTTAGGGCTGGAAAGTCAATTGCAGAACGGCACCCGGCGTTCAGCACTTCGCGCAAACTGCAACGAGCAGGCTTTGCCGAAGTGTTATCTGCGAACTTCCGTAAGGGCAGTCTTTTTTCTGATTTGGCTCAATAAGTAAAATCCGAAATTATTTCTTAAGGGAGCAGAGATAAATGTTGTCATGACAAAATGTCAGGGGGGCTTCTTTCTTGCGTTTTTGTAAGCTTGGCGTTTTTGAGGGGAATTCGCAGTGAAAATCCGGAGTAAGATCAATCTTCTAGTTGGGCTGTTGAGCCTCGTTGCTTGCAGCATCGGCGGTCTCTCCATCTACGCGATCAATAAATATCACGATCAGGCGCTTGCGCTCGACAGTGTTGCAGATCGCGCCCGCCACGGCGAAACCCTCAACCGTCTCGTAACCGCAGTCGTCATGGAAGCACGCGGTGTCTACGCCGCAAAGGATACGGCTGCTGCCGCCAAATTTTCCGATGGCATCGTCAAAAACCTGGATGACATGGCGGCACTGCTGAAGGAGTGGAAGCCGCAGGTTCCCGCTTATCAGGCCGCTTCCTTCGACAATATCGAGAAGCGTTTCGCCGAATTCCGCACCTTCCGCACGGAAACCGCGCGCCTTGGCCGGGAAGTGAGCCCTCAGGACGCCAATACGCAAGGCAACAACGAGGCCAACCGCGAAAACCGCAAGGCCTATCAGACGGAAATCGACGCGGTCGTCAAAAACGACCTCAAGGAACTCGATACGATCAAGGCCGACATCGAAGATTTCGGCGAACTGATTTTACTCGCCGTCGGTCTCGTCACGGTCATCGGTGTCGCCGCCGGCACGATCGGCGGTCTTTATATCGGCTCCAGACAGCTGAGCGCGCCGATCCTCAAGGTATCGGAAGTCATGAATGCGGTGGCTGACGGAAATCTCGATACGGACGTGCCCTATCTCGACCGCAAGGACGAAATCGGCGAAATGGCCGCAGCCGTCGAAGTCTTCAAGCGCAATGGGCTTGAAGTGCGCCGCATGAACGCGCAGGAAACCGCCATGCGCGCCAAGAGCGACGACCTTCAGGCCGGTATGGCGGAAGTCGTGGGCGCGGCAGCGCAAGGGGACTTCGGTCGTCGCATCACCAAGGATTACGGCGACGACAATCTCAACCGCTTCGCCAGAAACATCAACGATCTCCTGACCAGCGTCGATAGCGGCGTGTCCGAAACAGGTCGCGTCATGGCAAATCTCGCCCATGGCGATTTGACGCAATCGATGAATGGCAACTTCCACGGGGTGTTTGCCGAACTTCAGGCCAACGTCAACGAAACGCTTTCCAAGCTGAAAGCCACCATGTCGGAAGTGCGCGGCAGCACCGAAAGCATCAATGGCAACGCCAACGAACTCCGCGCGGCTGCCGACGACCTCTCCAAGCGCACCGAGCAGCAGGCGGCAGCTCTCGAGGAGACCTCAGCCGCGCTGGACGAGATCACCGCTGTCGTGAAGAATTCCACGGAGCGCGCCCAGGAGGCCAGCACCATGGTTTCCGAAACCAAGGAAAAGACGGCCCATTCCGCAAAGGTCGTCCGCGATGCGGTCAATGCCATGGGCCGTATCGAGCAGGCCTCGCGTGAAATCAGTCAGATCATCAACGTGATCGACGAGATCGCATTCCAGACCAATCTTCTGGCTCTCAATGCGGGTGTGGAAGCGGCGCGCGCGGGTGAAGCGGGCAAAGGCTTTGCCGTCGTGGCACAGGAAGTGCGTGAGCTTGCGCAGCGTTCCGCCAATGCGGCGAAGGATATCAAGGCGCTCATTACCAAGTCCGGTCATGAAGTCGGCAACGGCGTGACGCTGGTGCAGCAGACGGGGGCTGCACTGGATGAGATCGAGACGCGCGTCTTGAGCATCAACGATCACATCCATTCCATTGCCACCGCTGCCAAAGAGCAGTCCACCGGTCTGCAGGAAGTCAATACGGCCATCAACCAGATGGATCAGGTAACCCAGCGCAATGCGGCCATGGTGGAGGAAACCTCCGCCGCCACCCACAAGCTGAGTGGCGAAGCAGCCACGCTGGTCTCGCTGGTCGGTCGCTTCCGCCTCGGCAACGAGACCTCTTCAGCCTCTGCCTATGCGGCACCGGCACGGCCTTCTTCCGCCACCGCGAAGTCCGCTCCGGTCGCCTCACCGGCCCGCAAGATGATGGGCAGCGTCGCCCGCGCCTTCAGCGGCTCCGCTGCCGTTGCGCAGAGCAGGGACGAGTGGCAGGAGTTCTGATTCCGCCTGAATTTCTAAGATGAAGCGCCGCCTTTCGGGGCGGCGTTTTTCGTTTTGCCCAGCTCATTTCCCTTGCGCATCGCATGTGTTTGAAATTCCGTTTCAAATCCTTATTATGGCTTGGAATTAGGCAATTGCGCCGGTAATTAAGCCTGAACGGCTCTCAGCCAGACGCCCGCAGATCAACAGGAAAAGGCCTGGTGTTTTCGACAGTCAGAAACAGGATCGGTCTTGAGCAGGAGGATCCGCGCAGCGAAGCACCGGGCCTGACCAAGGGCTTGTCCGGTCGCCTGCTTCTGCTGACGGTCGTCTTCGTCATGATTGCCGAAGTTCTGATCTTCGTGCCCTCGGTTGCCAATATGCGGCTTTCCTGGCTGCGCGACAGGCTCAATACCGCCGCTGCGGCAGGCGTGGTCATAGACGGGCTCCAGACCGAACTTCCCCGCAGCGTTCAGAACGATACGCTGCTGGCAACTGGTGCCAAGCTGATCGCGCTGAAAAAGGACGGCACCTCCACGCTGCTTGCCGCAACCGAAGTGCCGCCAAGCGTGGACGATCAGTACGATCTCTCGGATGTCTCGCAACTGACAGCCGTTCGCGATGCTTTCTCCGTGCTGCTTTTCGGCGGCAACCGCGTCATTCGCGTCTTCGATGTCATCGGCGACAGCAATATGATCATCGAGATCGTCATCGGCGAGCACAAGCTGCGCGCCGCGATGATTGCTTATGCAGGCAACGTCCTGATGATTTCGATTGCGCTCTCGCTGATCACCGCCAGCCTGATTTTCGTCTCGATCAACCGCATCCTCATCCGCCCCATCCGCCGCCTGACGCTTGGCATGCAGACCTTCTCCGAACAGCCGGACGATCCTGCAAGTCTGTTCAAGCCGGAGGAAGGCACTGACGAACTTGCGGTCGCCGGGCGGCATTTGGCGGATATGCAGGCGCAGCTGCAAAAGACGCTGAGACAGCAGAAGAACCTTGCCGATCTCGGTCTCGCCGTTTCCAAGATCAATCACGATATGCGCAACATTCTCTCCTCCGCGCAGCTGATGTCCGACAGGCTGGTGGATGTCGAGGACCCGATGGTCAGAAGCTTCGCGCCGAAGCTGTTGCGCACCATCGACCGCGCCGTCGGCTATACGAGCGAAGTTCTGGCCTATGGTCAGGCCACCGAAGGCGCCCCGAAGCGTCGCATCATCGAACTCGATGAGCTGGTGCAGGATGTGAAAGACATCCTCGCCATCGATCCCGAAAGCGGGATAGAATTCATCGATAATGTTCCCGCAGATCTCAGGATCGATGCCGATAGCGAGCAGCTTTTCAGGGTGCTGTACAATATCTGTAGAAACGCCGTGCAAGCGCTTCAGCAAGCCAGCACGGAGGATTACCCCGTAAAACGCCTGATAATCGCCGCACAGCGCAATGAAGACGTCGTCAGCATCGTCATTGACGACAATGGTCCCGGCATGCCTCAAAAGGCCCGCGAGAACCTCTTCTCCGCCTTCCGCGGTTCGGCCCGCTCCGGCGGAACGGGGCTCGGCCTCGTCATCGCACGCGAGCTCGTCCTTTCCCACCGGGGAACCATCGCCCTCGTCGAAAAATCCGACCGAGGCACCCAGTTCCGCATCGAAATCACCGACCGCCCCCAGCCCCAGTCGCAAGCCGCCGCAGGTTGAACTCGGAAGCCCGCCACAGCTGATTTCTCCCCGCGTTCCCCGCCGCAAAATTCCGCTCAAAATCCTCACAACGATTACCCACAGCTGGCGCTAAAAATTCGCCATCTGGAATAATTATTAAATTTCAATGACTTATAAAATTCATTGCAGGAAAATGACAATTTCTCAGCAAAATCGCTTGCATTCAAACGGAGGACGTTTTAGAGGATCGCCACGCCAGCAGAACAGCTTCTGCGGCACGCACCCGTAGCTCAGCTGGATAGAGCACCAGACTACGAATCTGGGGGTCAGGAGTTCGAATCTCTTCGGGTGCGCCATTCTTCTTCTTTCAAAATCAAAGTAGCAATAGCTGACGACGATCCAACGATCTCTTTGATCTGTCCCCGCCGCTGATCGTGCTGTCTCAATGACATGCCGGTGTTCGCAGCCTTTTGAATGCTGCACGCGTTTGGGCTGTTAGGCCGCGCCCACAACCTTCGTAACATAGTTCTTCCCAATGCCATCCATGGCCGTAAGCCTCGTGCAAGGCGGCAATTCTACATCTCTACCAGCCTTTTGAAACAAAGCCATTGATTGTCAGAAACATGATCTGTGGAACAGAAGAAGTATTTGCCGGGATGTTTGCCGCTGCTTCGGTTTCAACGGACTTTATTTGAAATGAAATATCGAGAGTGGCGCAAGCCTACGTAATTCGGGATTATTGGGATGTTGAACATCGTCGTACCCATGGCAGGCCATGGCAGCCGCTTCGCGAAAGCGGGATACACGCTTCCTAAGCCGCTTTTACCTATCCACGATGTGCCGATGATGCAGCTGGTCATCGAGAACCTCCGGCCCGATATCGAGCACAGGTTCATATTCGTCTGTCAGGCGGCACATGTCAGAGATCACGCGCTGGATGAGAAGTTGAAGCTCTGGGCGCCGGGTTGCGAGATTTACCTCGTGAACGAGGTTACTCAAGGCGCTGCCTGCACCGTGCTTCTGGCGCGAGAAGCAATCGACAACGACAATCCGTTAATGATCGCCAATTGCGATCAATATATCGACGTCGATATCAATGATTACCTGTCGAATACGGGTGATCTCGACGGCCTCATCATGACGATGCAGGCAGATGATCCGAAGTGGAGCTTCGTCTCCTTCGGCGAAGACGGTTATATCGATAATGTGGTCGAGAAGCAGGTCATCTCAAACGACGCGACGGTCGGTATCTATAATTTCAGCCGCGGCTCCGATTTCATCAAATATGCGGATCGCATGATCGAGCGCGATTTTCGCGTCAATGGCGAGTTTTACGTGGCACCCGTCTACACTTTCATGATCGAGGATACCCTGAGGATCGGAGCCTATTCCATCGGTTCCGTGGAGGATGGCATGTACGGCCTCGGTATCCCTGAGGATCTGACCCATTTTACCAGCCTGCCCCTGTCGCAGGACGTCACCCGGTCACTGAGGGTCGGCGCGTGATGCAGGTTCTCAGCCACAGAGGCTATTGGAAAGAGCCCGCTGAAAAGAATTCGGTCGAAGCCTTCGTGCGGTCGTTTTCGCTGGGCTTCGGCACGGAAACGGATTTGCGCGATAGTCTGGTCGATGGTGTTCCGGCAATCGTCGTCTCCCACGATATTCCTAAAGGCGGCGAGTTGTCCTTCAAGGCGCTTCTCCGCATCGCCAAAGAGCACGGCTCGCCGACACTCGCTCTCAACATCAAGGCAGACGGCCTGCACGATCTCATCGCTGAAACGCTGAAGGAGGAGGGGTACGACAATTATTTCCTCTTCGACAGTTCGGTCCCGGATCTGATCCAAGGCGTCAAGCGGCAACTGGTCTCCTATACTCGGCTTAGCGAGTATGAGCCCGTGGCATCGCTCTATGAGGATCCGGGCGTCAGCGGCGTTTGGGTCGATATTTTCAAACCCGGTCGCTGGTACGATGCCGCCCTCATCGAAGGGCTTCTGGCGGATGGAAAATCCGTCGCGCTTGTCGCGCCCGATCTCCACCACCGGCACGACGAATTCGACACTTTTCTGGAGTGGCTCGTGTCGACTGGCCTCAACGAAAGAGACCGACTTTCGATCTGCACCGACCGACCGGAATACGCTCAAGAGAAATTATTTAATCAGGAAAAACGAACATGACGGCAATCAAGTCGATTGTTTTCGACATGGATGGTGTGCTGATCGATGCACGGGAATGGCATTACGAAGCGCTCAACCGCGCGCTTGAACTGTTCGGCTACACCATCCAGCGGCATGAACATCTGACCACTTTCGACGGCTTGCCGACGCGCAAGAAGCTGGAAATTCTGACGGCACTTCGCGGCTTGCCGGAATCGCTCCACGGTTTCGTCAACGAGATGAAGCAGCTCTATACGACTGAAATCATCCACACCAAGTGCAAGCCGGTCTTCAAGCAGGAATATGCATTGGCTCAGCTGAGAAAGGATGGTTACCGCCTTGCGGTGGCTTCAAACTCCATCCGCAGCACTGTCGGCCTCATGATGAACAAGGCGGCGCTCGAAGATTACCTTGAGTTCCAATTGAGCAACGAGGACGTGAAGCAGGCCAAGCCGAATCCGGAAATCTACAGCCGCGCAATCGAACTCATGGGCGTTGCGCCGCACGAGTGCCTGATCATTGAAGACAATGAAAACGGCATCAAGGCTGCAAAGGCGTCCGGCGCGCATGTAATGGTCGTCCACGATGTCTCAGACGTCAATTATCCGGCGGTCAAAGAGACCATCAGGCAAATTCAGGGATAAGAGACCGTCATGAACATTCTTTTCCTCTCCGCTGGCGAACCCAAGATCGACGCGGCAGAATCCTATCCGACCGCGCTGGTTGAAATCAACGGCGTTCCGCTGGTCCAGCGCCAGATCGAGCAATGTGCGCCGATTACCGATCGGCAGGTCATTCTGGCGCTTCAGGAAAAAGAGCTTCGTCGCTACCACCTTGAAAAGGTCGTGCAGCTCATCGATACGGATGCCAAGGTCGTTTCGGTTCAAGGTGGCACCCAAGGTGCAGCCTGCACCGCCCTGCTTGCTTCCCACCTCATCGACAAAGATAAGCCTTTGCTTATTCTCAATGGCGATGAGTTCCTGAACATCTCGTTCGAGCAGGTGCTTCAATATTTCGCCAGCCGTAAACTCGATGGCGGAACGGTTACCTTCAAATCCGTTCACCCTCGCTACTCCTTCGTGCGTCTGGATGAACAGGGGTTGGTGGTCGAAGCGGTCGAGAAAGACCCGATCAGCGATAACGCCACTGCCGGCTTTTATTACTTCAGCAAGGGCAGCGATTTCGTCCGCGCCGCCAAGAACGCCATCCGAAAGGATGCGCGACATAACGGCATGTTCTACATTTGCCCCGTCTTCAACGAACTCATTCTGGACGGCAAGAAAGTCGGCACTTTCCCTATCGACATCAAGGATTTCTATCCCATCAAGTCGAACCGCCAGCTGAACGAATTCTCCGCATTTGCGAGCGACCATGCCTGATCAATCCCTGACCCTCAAGGACATGATCGGCGGTTGGTTCATCGGCGACTTCGAGCCCTCCGTCATCAAGACGGATGCTTTCGAAGTCGGCGTGAAGTCTTACAGCGCCGGTGATCGGGATCCTGCTCACTACCACAAGATCGCGCGTGAAATTACGCTTGTCATCTCTGGCAAGGTCCGCATGCTGGACAAGGACTGGGAACAGGGCAGCATTATCGATATCGAACCCGGTGTCGTGAACGCTTTCGAGGCGCTGACAGATGCCACCTTGGCGGTGGTCAAGGTTCCGAGCGCGCGGGACGATAAATATCTGGTCTGAAGTTGACTGAAAACAAGAACTGAACAGAAAGGGCACCGAGTAAGGTGCCCTTTTTGTTTTTCGGTGTTTCCGAGCTGGCTCGAAGCGCAACCGTTACAATGCATCGACCGGACGAAAAAACGCTTCGGACTTTTGCCGGAAATGCTTCAAGCGCGAATTTCGCTCAGGAAAACGCTGTCGCCCATGCCGAATTCAGGAATACGAGGACGGTTCTGAATGCGGTAGAGTGGGTTTTCACATTCGGGATTGGCGAAGATGGTATTGGAATCCCAGTAGCCGTCCTCGATAAAGCGCAGATTGGGACGCATCGTTCGCAAGTAATAATAGAGCAGATGCAGATGAGTTCTGCCTGCCAGCTGGCACATGGTTACGGCGTCGTGGAAATGGCCAAGTGCCTTCTTGCCTATGATGTGAACGGCATCTCCGACCCGGTAATGGTCGCGCCAGTGGTTGCGATATTCCCGCCAAGGGAAAAAGATAGAGGTGTCGTCAGGCGCAACGTTCCAGGCATCGAAACTCTTTCTGAAATCGAGGTCGAAGCGCGAAACGATCAGCGCGTCGCAATCCTGTCGTTCAAATACGGTCTTGAGGCCTGCCTTGTAGGTTTCGGCTTGCGAGCTGCCCTTGGCGTCCAGAAGTATCGTCTCGCAATCACCGATTTTTTCCTGAATCTCGGCCAGTGCCGGACTGTCATATGTCGCAAGGTAAATCTTGGCTCCGGGACTTGCGGCACGAACAGGGTCAATCAACTTCTCGATTAGGGAGTCGATGTTGTTGCGCCCGTCCAGCGGCAGACCGAACCGGTCGTTCTCTAAAAAATTATTGCCTCGTATCAATATAGAATATTTCATTCAATTCTCTCTAGCGCTTTCAGAAAGCAATTCGTCGGCCCAAAGCTGCTCTTGCCTTGTCCATTACCGTTAAGTCTTCAAACTCTTATTTGCTGTAGCCGTCGCCAAGCTTGCCTTGCGGAAACCGATGAGGCGGCAGAGACACACCATTCCTCAAAAGCAACCGCTGATACCGCCATCGCGGCTGGTCTATGCCAAACCATTCTGTAATAAACGGAACGGTTGATTGCCGAGGCCTTGCCTCAGCCTGTTCCTGGAGTATCGGAATGGCCGCAAGGCTTGTTGCTTTTGTCACTATGCTTGCAGTTCTAGCCAGTTGCGGTGGCAGGCCAATCGGGGTCATGACGCCGACGGGGCAGGTGGTTGCGGGGACGACGCCTGTTAGCCTGCTGGTGGCGACCACGCGGGCGCCTTCCGATGACAAGGCCATTCTGTTTGGAGGCGAGCGCGGTACGGGCTTGAAGGTGGATGCTGTTACCGTGTCCATCCCGCCGGATGCCAATCGCAAGGCGGGGCAGGTGCAGTGGCCGAAGAAACTTCCGGCAGATCCGCTGAAGGATTTCACCACGATTTCGGTTGCGCCGGTCACGTCCGAAGCCGAAACGCGAAGCTGGATCAGGCAGCACAGTCCCAAAGATCGCCGCGTGCTGGTCTTCGTGCATGGCTTCAACAATCGATACGAGGAATCGGTCTATCGCTTTGCCCAGATCGTCCATGATTCCGGCACGGATGTCGTGCCGGTGGTCTTCACATGGCCGTCACGCGCCAGCATCTTCGATTACAATTATGACAAGGAAAGCACGAATTACTCGCGCGATGCGCTGGAAGAGATGCTGACCCGTCTGGCAAAGGACAGCTCCGTCAGCGATATCACCGTCATGGCCCATTCCATGGGAACCTGGCTTGCGGTGGAAGCCCTGCGCCAGATGGCGATCCGCAACAAACGCGTGCTGCCGAAGATCAACAATGTCATCCTCGCCGCGCCCGATCTGGATGTGGATGTGTTTGGCCGCCAATATGCAAGCCTCGGCAAGGATAAGCCCAAATTCACCCTGTTCGTTTCGCAGGATGACCGCGCACTCAGCCTCTCGCGCCGCATCTCCGGCAATGTGGATCGTCTCGGCCAGATCGATCCTTCCGCAGAACCCTATCGCAGCGAGCTGGAAAAGGCTGGGATCACCGTTCTCGACCTGACGAAACTCCAGTCGGGAGATCGTCTGAACCACGGCAAATTCGCCGAAAGTCCCGAAGTCGTGCGCCTGATTGGAGATCGCCTCATTGCGGGCCAGACGGTGACGGACTCGGATGTCGGTTTGGGCGAAGCCATCGGGGCCGTAGGCATCGGTGCCGCACAAACGGTCGGCACCGCGGCCAGCGTCGCCATCAGCGCGCCGATTGCAGTGTTCGACCCGCGCACCCGCGAGAATTACGGTCGCCAGGTCGAACGGCTCGGTCGCTCCGTGGAGAACACTGTCGGCTCCGTCGGCGATACCGCAACAAGCGTTGTCGATCCGCAAGCCAACTCCGGCAGGCGCGCATCCAGCGATTGCTCGCAAGGCGTCAATCGAGGCACCTCCGAGTGCCGGGACAGATAAAGCGCCAATATACAAACAGTATTTTATCGTCTAAGACAGGAAAAATCTCATTTCGGAGTAGTGTCCCATGCGCTGGAAACGCACCCTTCAGCTTCTCGATGTTCATTGCGAAGGGGAGATCGGTCGCGTTGCCACCGGCGGCGTGCCGAAAATTCCGGGCGCCACCGTTGCCGAGCAGCTGCACTGGCTAAACACCGATCCGAAAGGCGAGGAGCTTCGCCGTTTCCTGACGCTCGAGCCGCGCGGCACGCCTATCGGTTCGGTCAACCTGCTTCTGCCGCCCAAGCACCCGGATGCCGATGCCGCCTTCGTCATTCTCCAGCCGGATCAGGCCCATGCCAGCTCCGGGTCCAACTCCATCTGCGCCACCACGGCCCTTCTCGAAAGCGGCATGGTGGAAATGAAGGAGCCGGAAACCATCGTGATGCTGGAAACTGCGGCGGGGCTGGTGAAGGCCACCGCCACCTGCCGGGACGGACGCTGCGAAAAGGTGAAGCTCACCATGGTCCCGTCCTTCGTGCATGAGCTGGATGTCGAGATCGACACGCCCGATTGGGGCCGTATCCGCATGGACATCTCCTATGGCGGTATTTTCTATGCGCTGGTGGATGTGAAGCAGATTGGGCTGACCATAGACAAGGCCAATGCCGCAAAGCTGGTGGCTGCCGGCATGGTGCTGAAGGATATCGTCAATCGTGATATTCCCGTGGTTCATCCGGAAATTCCCGCCATATCAGGCGTGGCCTATGTCATGTTCCGCGATACGGAAGAGGATGGCACCATCCGCACCTGCACCACCATGTGGCCGGGCAGGGCGGATCGCTCCCCCTGCGGCACGGGCAATTCCGCCAATCTCGCCACGCTGCACGCGCGCGGCAAGGTGAAGGTGGGTGATACCTACAAGTCCCGCTCCATCATCGGCACGGAATTCGAGGTCGGCCTTTCGGCTTTGACGGACGTTGCTGGCAAGCCAGCCGTCATCCCCACCATTACCGGGCGCGGCTTCACCTTCGGCCTGCACCAGATCGCGCTCGATCCTTTCGATCCGCTGGCGGATGGTTTTGCCATGACCGATGTCTGGGGTCCGCAGGCGGGCTCCATCGGGGATGCGAAAAAGTAGCATTTGGGCGCTGTTTTCTCATTCGGAATGATGTTAAACGGGCGCAATTCCAGAGCGCTCCGAGGCTAATACGATGAAGACGATCACCCTTCGCCGCCCAGATGACTGGCACCTGCACCTGCGCGATGGCGCAATGTTGGAAGGCGTAATCGGTGATACGAGCCGCCACTTTGCGCGCGCCATCATCATGCCGAACCTCGTTCCGCCGGTCGTGACGACGGCGGATGCGCGCGCCTACAAGGATCGCATCGTCAAGGCCATTCCCGCTGGTGATCGCTTCGAGCCGCTGATGACGCTCTATCTCACCGAGCATACCAGCGCCGATGACGTGGAAGAGGGCAAGGCAAGCGGCCTCATCACCGCCGTCAAGCTTTATCCCGCTGGCGCCACCACCAATTCCCACGGCGGCGTGCGGGATATGGATAAGGCCATGCCGGTGCTTGAGCGTATGGCCAAGGTAGGCCTGCCGCTCTGCGTCCACGGCGAAGTCACCACGCCGGAAGTCGATATCTTCGACCGTGAGAAGGTCTTCATCGATACCGTTCTGGAGCCGCTGCGCCAGCGCCTGCCTGAACTGAAGGTAACGATGGAGCATGTGACGACGAAAGATGGCGTGGACTACATCAAGGCGTCCAAGACCAATCTCGCGGGCAGCATCACCACGCATCACCTCATCATCAACCGCAACGCCATTCTGGTTGGCGGCATCAAGCCGCATTATTATTGCCTGCCGGTCGCCAAGCGTGAGGAGCACCGCCTTGCGCTGCGCGCTGCCGCAACATCCGGCGACGCCCGTTTCTTCCTCGGCACGGATTCCGCCCCGCATGTGGACCCGTTGAAGGAGTGCGCCTGCGGCTGCGCTGGCATCTACACTTCCATCAATACCATGAGCTGCCTTGCTCATGTCTTCGAACAGGATAATGCGCTGGACAAGCTCGAGGCCTTCGCCTCGCTGAACGGCCCTGCCTGGTACGGCCTTGCGCCCAACGAAGACACGATCACGCTCGTCAAGCGGGATGAGCCGGTGGCATTTCCGGAAAAGATCGAGACGGGCGCAGGCCCGGTCACGGTTTTCGACCCGATGTTCCCGCTGCATTGGGACGTTGCCTGATTACTCGGTGGCTCAAGTCACCACCGCGCTGTTGTTGATGAAAGTGCCGCCAAAACCCCGGCGTCATCCTCGGGCTTGACCCGAGGATCCACCACCGCCCTGCGGAGATCAATGGATCCTCGCCTCAAGGGCGAGGATGACGGAGAGAGTGTGGTGGGAGCCTTTCTTGGATTTAAAACCGGCTGGCCCAGTCGTTTATGTAGATGATCACAAAGAGGAAAACGCCGATGTCCCAGTTCACATTCACTGATCGCGCCGTGGTGGCGGAGCTTGTCGCGAAGATGTTGTGGGAGATCAAGGCCGTCCACTTCAATTCAGAGACGCCCTACACCTTCGCTTCCGGCATGAAGAGCCCCGTCTATATCGACATGCGCAAGCTCATCTCCTATCCGCGCATCCGCTCGGCGGTGATGGATTTCGCCGCCGCAAAGATCGTCGCGGATGCGGGCTTCGAAAAGTTCGATTGCGTCGCAGGTGGCGAGACGGCGGGCATTCCCTTTGCCGCTTTCCTCGCCGAACGCCTCAATCTGCCAATGATCTATTGCCGCAAGAAGCCGAAGGGCCATGGCCGCAATGCGCAGATCGAAGGCCATATGCCGAAAGGCGCGCGCGTGCTGGTCATCGAGGACCTGACGACGGCAGGCGGCTCCATGTTTACTTTCATCGATGCCATCCGCGCCGCTGGCGGCATTGTCGATCACGGCATCGCGCTCTTCTATTACGATATCTTCCCGGAAGGGATCGCGCGCTTCACCAACGGTGATGTGAAGCTGCATTACCTCAGCACATGGCGCAATGTGCTGGAAGCGGCGCGCAGCGAAAAGCTGTTCGATGACAAGACCTTGTCGGAAGTGGAAGCCTTTCTGGACAACCCGCTGCCCTGGTCCGCCGCACGCGGTGGCGTCAGCGAATTGCCGCAATCCTGATTTTGGTTGAGGCCGAAAAATCGACAAGTGCACGACTGGCCATTTCAGGCGAAGTTGTTTAAATCGATTTAGTTTTGAGACTGGAGGAGAACCGGATGATCCTGTGTTGTGGTGAAGCCCTGATCGACATGCTGCCGCGTGAAACCACGAAAGGCGAAGCGGGTTTTGCGCCCTATGCGGGCGGGGCAGTCTTCAACACGGCAATAGCCTTGGGTCGCCTCGGCGTTCCCTCCGCCTTCTTCTCCGGCATTGCCGATGACATGATGGGCGAAATCCTGAAGGAGACGCTGAAGGCCAGCAATGTGGATTACAGCCTCTGCGCCTTCTCCAACCGCCCCTCCACGATTGCCTTCGTGAAGCTGGTCGATGGCCACGCGACCTATGCCTTCTATGACGAAGGCACCGCAGGCCGCATGCTTTCGGAAACGGACCTGCCGAACCTCGGCGGAGATTGCGAAGCCATGCATTTCGGGGCCATCAGCCTCATCCCGGAACCCTGTGGCAGCACCTATGAAGCACTTTTGGTGCGCGAACACGAAAAGCGCGTCATCTCGCTGGACCCCAACATCCGCCCGGGCTTCATCAAGGACAAGCAGAAGCACCTTGACCGTATCAACCGCATGGCCGCCCTGTCGGATATCGTCAAATTCTCGGATGAAGACCTCGCATGGTTCGGCCTTGAAGGCGACGAAGATACGCTCGCCCGCCACTGGCTCCACCACGGCGCCAAACTCGTCGTCGTCACCCGCGGCTCGAAAGGCGCCGTTGGCTACACCCAGCAGCTTCGCGTCGAAGTCCCCAGCGAACGCGTAGAAGTCGTCGATACCGTTGGCGCAGGCGACACCTTCGACGCCGGCATCCTCGCCTCCCTCAAACTCCAAGGCCTCCTCACCAAACCGCAAGTCGCCTCGCTCACGCAAGACCAGATCGCCAAGGCATTGGCGCTGGGCGCAAAGGCTGCGGCGGTGACGGTTTCACGCGCGGGGGCAAACCCCCCTCGGGCGAATGAGATTGGGTTGTAAGATTAAGGACGCTCAACATTTTCTCCGGCACGGACATAAAGGTATTTAACAATCCGGATTCTACCCGCGCAACATACAGTTGAAGTTGCCTAGTGCCTGGTGTACCACCTAAATAGCTGGAGCGGGTGGGATGAAATTACGAGCAGGAGAACCTTGGAAGCCGACGCGTATAGAACGCATCAGTGATGTGCTGAACACCAGTACTAGGCCTCTCTTGGTGGTTACTGATGTTGGTCTGGCTGTGCTCAAATATGTTGGTAATGCACAGGGTGAGGACGCGCTCGTTGCAGAATTAATAGCTGCTGAATTAGCCGGAATGGTGGGTCTCCGAACGCCGGACTTTGCCGTCGAAAGAATCCCTGAGATTCCTACAAGAGACCCATTTATAACGGCTCGTGCTGGACCAGCATTCTTCTCTCGGTGGGAGCCCTCAACCAATCTCGCGCCAAATTCCCAACTTTTGCGAAGTTTGAGAGATCCAAAAGATATCGCGAGACTTGTCGTCTTTGATACATGGTTGCGTAACAAGGACAGATTTTCTGAAGATACACCCGGTGGTGTCACCAACTATGACAACATCTTGATCGTTCCTGACAAGCGAAAGACAAAACTCCTAATTATCGATCATAGCCATGCCTTCGCAGAAACTACGCTCGAGAATGAAATCAATGATGATTGGGCAAATGAAGAGCAGGTTTATGGATTGTTTAACGAATTTACTCCCATGCTGCGACGTACCGATGTAGAATCAGCCATTAATGTCATTTGCTCTCTGGTGTTCAGTGACATAAAGGATATATGCCGTTCGCCGCCGCTTGAATGGGGCTTCAGTCCGAAGCTGGCCGAAACCCTCGCTGAGTTGTTAGTCGAGCGCGCTATTAAAATGCGTCGATGGTTACCAACTGCGATTTTCGACCAATTTGAAATGGATTTTAACAGGAAGGAGGATTGAAATGGACGCTCTAAAACTTCTCTACAGCATAATTCAATTCAGTCCTTTCCCGGACCGTTTCGAGTATGTAAATGTTGGGGTTGCTGTTTTTGATGTCAGTAGTGGTGACGTTTCAATTAAGGTCGCTGACAATCTGTCAAGGGTAAAAAAATTCTTCGGCGAAATTAATGCAGCTTTTTTGAAGAGCGCGCTTAAGGATTTCGCTACGAGGGTGAAGTACGATTTCTTTAGCAGAGGGGTTTCTATCTCCTCTATCAACGACTTTAACTCCAGACGAGCAGATTTGTTTCGTCTGACTCCATTGAACTCGGTAGCTGGTAATCGTCCCATAGTGGTCGCTAATAAATTATTTCGTGATCTGGTCGAATGGGATGCTCACCCGAAAAAGATCGAGCGGATCAACAGCGTACTTACCAGCGCTTTTCGTGAAGCAGGAGTGCTTCAACTACTTGATAAGCGACCGGAACCTGTGCGCATAGAACAATACGGTGTTAGTATCCAAGCTGATTATGGGTACCAAAATGGCGTTTATAACCTTATCGATTCTGCGCGCTTTGACACACCTAGTCGCGGGCTCGCCGAAGCTGGTAAACGTGTACTAGAGGGTAAAGCCCTCCGCGAAAATTTGGCAAAACGTCTAATCGTAGTGGCTGAATTCGGATCGCAGTCAGACAATTTCGCCGACAATCTACGCGAGGACTTCGAAAGGGTCGGGGCAAAGCTATTTAAGATAGATGAAGTCGATGATCTCGCTGAAGAAATTCGCCGCACGGCGCATAACTGATTGCTGTCTCTTATATTATTTGGCCAACGTCAAAACATTAATAATAGGTGCACTCGTTAAGCAGTTGTGCCGGAAATAAAACAAAATTCTCCCAGTCAACACCTTCGAGCAATGCTATTCGTTGAAATTTTGTGCGGCATGCTGAATATAAGGGCAATCCTTCCATCTGCGCGTTAGATGCCCTCCGGCACCTCCACGCCTTCACGGAATTCAAAACATGTCTGCTTCATCTTCCTCAGCCCGTTCTCCAAGAGCGCCTAAGAAGCCCATTTATGCGTCCTTCGGGTTTCAGGTTTTCGCCGCCATGGTGGTCGGTCTTGTGCTGGGTTATGTGGCCCGGCAAATGGGCGCGACGGAGGCGGGGCCGAACTGGCTGGTCCAGACGCTGTCCACCATCGGCTCTATTTTCGTGCAGCTGCTGCGGGCGCTCGTCCCGCTGCTGATCTTTACCGCCATCGTTGCCAGTATCGCCAATTTGCGGGAGCTGAACAATGCCGCGCGGCTGGTGTGGCAGACGCTTCTGTGGTTCGCCATCACCGCGCTGATTGCGGTGGTCATCGGTATCACGCTCGGCCTCGTCATCCAGCCCGGCCTCAACACCGGCGTTGCGGCCACGGCAGCTGCGGCACCCTCCAGCACCGGCTCGTGGCTGGATTTCCTGAAAGGGCTCATCCCCTCCAACATTCTCGGCCTTCAGGCCTCCACCAAGGTAACGCCGAGCGGGGCGACGACGTCGCTTAATTTCAACGTCCTGCAAATCCTTGTCGTTTCGATTGCCGTTGGTATCGCGGCCTTGCAGGTGGGTGAAAAGGCGGAAGCCTTCCTGTCCTTCAACCGCTCGCTGCTGGCCATCACCCGCAAGATCCTCTGGTGGGTCATTCGCCTGACGCCCATCGGCACCATCGGCCTGCTCGGCAATGCCGTTGCCGTCTATGGCTGGGAGGCGCTGGCCTCGCTCGGCTGGTTTTCGGCGGCTATCTATATCGGCCTCGCCATCGTTCTTTTCGTGGTCTACCCGATCATCCTCAGCCTCAATGGCCTGAATCCGTTGCGTTTCTTCGCAGGCGCATGGCCGGCCATTCAGCTGGCTTTCGTCTCCCGCTCCTCCATCGGCACACTGCCGGTCACGGAACAGGTAACGGAACGCAATCTCGGTGTTCCGCGTGAATATTCAGCCTTCGCCGTGCCGCTGGGCGCCACCACCAAGATGGATGGCTGCGCAGCGATCTACCCGGCCATCTCGGCAATTTTCGTGGCACAATTCTATGGCCTGCCGCTCGGCATTCAGGAATATGTGCTGATCGTCTTCGTCTCGGTGCTCGGTTCCGCCGCAACCGCAGGGCTGACGGGCGCGACGGTTATGCTGACGCTCACGCTCTCCACGCTCGGCCTGCCCCTGCAGGGCGTCGGCCTGCTGCTGGCTGTCGATCCGATCCTCGATATGGGCCGTACCGCGGTTAATGTCGCGGGGCAGGCGCTCATCCCCACCATCGTCGCCAAGCGTCAGGGTATTCTCGATCAGGCTGCCTATGACCGGCAGGAACGCATCGATGCGCTCGATCCGGCTGCAACGCCCGCCGAGTGAAAAGAACGGCCGCTGAAACGAAAAATCGCCGGTCGCCCGGCGGTTTTTTATGGAAGCTCAGTCATTCCGCAGCCTGCGTCAAGCCGCTCCCGCGCGCCGGAATGGAACCGGGGGGATGGCCGATAATGCGCTTGAAGGCGCGGCTGAAGGCGGCTTGGGAGCCATAGCCGAGCTTGATGGCCGCAGCCTCGATGGGCATGTTTTCCCGGCCGATCCATTGCATTGCCAGCCGCATGCGCAATTCGGTCAGATACCGCACCGGCGTCATGCCGGTGATTTCCAGAAAGCGCTCGGCGAAGACGGAGCGGGAAGCGCCCATCACGCTTGCGAGTTCCGCCAGCGACCAGTCGTGACCCGGATTGTTGTGAATGGCGAGGATGACGCGCCCGAGACGCGGGTCGCGCAGTGCCGCGACCCAGCCGGAGGAATCGCCGCAGCCGCATTCCACCCATGCCCGCACGATGAAGGCCGCCACCACGTCTGCCAGCCGCGCCAGAATTCCGGCAAAGCCCGCGCGCGCCTGCCGCGTTTCCCGCTCCATCGCCTCCAGCATCGGCAAAAGCTCGGGGTAGCGGGAAATCAGCGTGCCAACGAACATCACCTCCGGCATCAGCCCAACAATCGGGTGAAGGCCGCCGAGATCGAACTCCATGCAGCCGCTGAACACCAGCACGCGCTCCTGGCTCGGCACATCGGGGCCGCATGTCTTGATGGCGCTGACGGAGTTGCAGAGCGGCGCGGCATCCAGCGAGCGGATATTCTGGCAGGGAATGTCCGGGCTAGACACCAGTGAATGCGCACCGCCGCGCGGCAAAAGCACCGCATCGCCCGTGTTCATCGCATGTATGATGCCGGATGCCGTGCGCAGATAAACCGGCCCGCAGGCAACGAAGTGAAATTGGGCACGCCCCTCCACCTCTCCGAAACCCAGCCCAAAGGGTGCAGAGGCCTCGATGCGACGGTAATCCAGCCCGACCAGCCGCATTCCCATCAGCAATTCGCTGATGAGGTCGGGATCGGGCACAGTGTGATTTTCGGACTTTCGATCAAACATAACGGATTTTGTGGCATGGATAGTCCGAAAAGTCCAGTCTATGTTCATGTCATCCACCTCCTCCCAAAGGACAAGACCGATGAACCCGACCTACACTTCCATCTCGCCCCAGGATGGCGCGCAAGCCCCTGCCTGGGGCGCCGTCACCTCCATGGCGCTCGGTGTCTTCGGGCTGGTCACGGCAGAATTTCTGCCCGCCAGTCTGTTGACGCCAATTGCCGCTGAACTCGGCATCACCGAAGGCGCCGCAGGCCAGGCGGTCACCGTCACCGCCGTCGTCGGCATGGTGGCCAGCCTTTTGATCACTTCTGCCGCCCGCCGCATCGACCGGCGGCATTTGATGATGGCGTTTTCCGCGCTGCTCGTCATTTCCAACCTCATGGTGGCAGCCGCCCCCGGCCTGACGATGCTTTTGATCGGACGTCTTCTGCTAGGCGTCGCACTTGGCGGCTTCTGGGCCATGTCCACCGCCATCGTCATCCGCCTCGTCCCGCCACAAAGCGTTCCGCGTGCGCTCTCCATGGTGTTCAGCGGCGTGTCGGCGGCAACCATCGTTGCGGCTCCCGTCGGCAGCTATGTCGGTGAACTTGCCGGTTGGCGCTTCGTCTTCGTGCTCACCGCACTTCTCGGCGTCATCGCCTTCATCATGCAGTTCCTCACCCTGCCCAAGCTTGCGCCCAGCGGCACCAGCAGCCTCAAGACATTGGGCGTGGTGCTGACGAGACCCGGCATCGCTCTCGGCCTCATTGCCGCAACGCTGGTCTTCGGCGGCCACTTCGCCTTCTTCACCTATCTGCGCCCCTATCTGGAGGCTGATATCGGTGCGAATATCGGCATGGTATCTGCCCTGCTGCTCGGTTTCGGTCTGGCGAATTTCGTCGGCACGCTCACGGCGGGCTCGCTGATCAGCCGCAGCCTGCGCTTCTCGCTGGCCGCCCTGCCGCTGCTCATGGCATTCATCGCCTTCCTGATCGTTGCGACAGAACCGCCGCTGCCCGTTGCCGCCGTTCTGGTGGCTGCATGGGGCTTCCTCTTCGGCGCGGTACCCGTTTCCTGGTCCACCTGGCTTGCCCGAACCATTCCCGATGAAGCGGAAAGTGCAGGCGGTCTTCTGGTTGCCTCCATCCAGTTCGCCATCGCCATGGGCGCAGCCGTCGGCGGCATCATCTTCGATATGAATGGAGCGATAAGCGTTTTCGCCACCAGCGGTCTGGTTCTGGCACTGGCTGCCATCGGCATCATTCTCGGCGTCAGGCCAAAGCCGCAGGTCAGCATTGCCTGAGACTGTCTGACATACACACATGAAAAAGCCGGGGCTCTCAACCCCGGCTTTTGTCATTCTGAATATGTCTTATTTCGCCAGACCTGCCAGAGCCTTCACCAGACCCTGAGTCGAGCTGTCATGTCCTTCGGCACTTTCCTTGCCTTCCACCACGGGCAGCAGGCCGGTTGCCAGTTCCTTGCCAAGCTCCACGCCCCACTGGTCGAAGGAGTTGATGCGGAAGAGCACGCCCTCGACGAAGACGCGGTGTTCGTAAAGCGCGATCAGGCGGCCCAGCGCGAACGGGGTCAGCTTGTCATAGACGAAGGTGATCGAGGGGCGGTTGCCGGTGAAGACGCGGTGCGGCGCAATGAAGTCCGCCTTTTTGTCTTCCATGCCCTTGGAGGTCAGCTGCTCTTTGGCTTCCGCCAAGGTGCGGCCCTTCATCAGCGCTTCGGATTGCGCAAGGCAATTGGCGATCAATAGCTGGTGCTGGTGGCGCAGGTTCTGCTCGAAGCCATTGGCGGCAATCATGAACTCGGCGGGAATGATGCTCGTGCCCTGATGGATCAGCTGGTAGAAGGCGTGCTGGCCGTTGGTGCCGGGCTCGCCCCACACGACCGGACCGGAATTGCCTTCGACCGGCGTACCGTCGATGGTCACGCCTTTGCCGTTCGATTCCATATCCAGCTGCTGGAGATAGGCCGGGAAGCGGGAGAGACGCTGGTCATAGGGCAGAATGGCGCGGGTCGGATAATCCAGCACATTGCGGTGGTAGAAGCCGATAAGGCCCAGCAGCATCGGCAGGTTCTGCCGGAAAGGAGCCTCGCGGAAATGCGTGTCCATGGCATGCGCGCCGTCAAGGAACTTGCCGAAATTCTCCGGTCCGATGGCAATCATCAGCGGCAGGCCAATGGCCGACCAGATGGAATAGCGACCGCCGACCCAATCCCAGAAGCCGAACACGCGCTCGCTGTCGATGCCGAAATTCGCGACCTTGTCGAGCGCTGTGGAAACGGCGCAGAAATGGTGCTTCACCGCCTCTTCGCCCAGCTTGTCGGCAATGAACTTGCGGGCAGTGGCCGCATTCGTCATCGTCTCGATGGTGGTGAAGGTCTTGGAAGCGATGATGAAAAGCGAGGTTTCCGGGTCGATCAGCTTCAGCGTATCGGCAATATGCGCGCCATCGATGTTGGACACGAAATGCGCGCGCGGGCCATCATGGAAGGGCGCCAGCGCCAGCGTCGCCATAACTGGGCCGAGGTCCGAACCGCCAATACCGATATTGATGACGTCGGTAATCTTTTTGCCCGTTGCACCCTTCAGCGAGCCGGAGCGGATTGCATCGGCAAACTTGCCCATGGCCGAAACTACGCCGTTCACATCCGGCATCACATCCTTGCCATCCACCAGAACCGGCGTGTTGGAACGGTTGCGAAGCGCGGTGTGAAGCACGGCGCGGCCTTCGGTGAAGTTGATCTCCTTGCCGGAGAACATCTCGTCGCGCTTTGCCGCAACGCCGCCTTCGGACGCCAGCTTTTCCAGGAGCGCCAGAATATCGTCATTGACGGCGCATTTGGAGAAATCCATCAGCAGGTCGTCAAACTTCGCGCTGAACCGCGCAAACCGGTCGGCGTCCTTGGCAAAGGCTGCGCGAATATCGGTTGCGTGGGTGGCGGCTGCGGTGGATTTCAGGGTCTCGATGATGGCCTGCATGGAAAGCTCCTCATGCTCCGTGGAAGGATGAGGAAACTATTCTTTTTCATCGGGCCAAATCAAGGCGCGATATTTTAAATCGATTGAATTTTCATCGCCTATTGGCGCTACGCACACCTCATTCCCGTCCTTGTGACAGGAATCCAGTCGACGCGCGTCTGCGCGGCAACGAGGTCTTTACGCCCAAAGACTTGGGCTGGCTGGATTCCTGTGACAAGCACAGGAATGAGGGTAAGCTAGGGTGCCTTCACGCGCTCAACTCGCAGGCGTCCAGACGCGGCACTGCCTACCAGATCAGTTCGCCAGCTTGCGAAGTTCACGCCGCAGGATCTTGCCGACATTGGTTTTCGGCATTTCCTGAATGAACTCGATATGCTTGGGCCGCTTGTAGTTGGTCAGGCTCTTGGCGCAGAAGGCTTTCAGCTCTTCCACCGTCAGCGCCTGATCCTTCTTCACCACATAAAGCTTCACCGCTTCGCCGGAATGTTCGTCCGTCACACCCACGGCAGCGCATTCCTGCACGCCCGGATGGGCGGCGGCCACTTCCTCGATTTCGTTGGGATAAACGTTGAAGCCGGAAACCAGGATCATGTCCTTCTTGCGGTCCACGATCTTGATGTAGCCCCGCTCATCCATGAAGCCCATGTCGCCGGAGCGGAAGAAGTTGTCCGCCGTCATCACCTTTGCGGTTTCATCCGGTCGCTGCCAGTAACCCGGCATGACCTGTGGGCCGCGAATGCAGATCTCACCCACTTCGCCGAGCGGCAGACTGTTGCCGTCATCGTCGCGGATATCCACGTCCGTAGATGGCACGGGGAGACCGATGGTGCCGCTGAAATCCGACTGGCCCAGCGGATTGACCGTTGCGACCGGAGATGTCTCGGAAAGCCCGTAGCCTTCGCAAATCGTGGTACCGGTTATGGATTTCCAGCGTTCCGCCACCGGGCGCTGGACGGACATGCCGCCACCCATCACGAGAACCAGCGAGGACAGGTCCAGCTTGCGGAAATCCTCATTGTTCAGCAGCGCATTGAACAGCGTGTTGATGGCCGGGAACACGTGCGGCGTGTAGCCGGAAAGCTCCTTGACGAAGCCCGGAATATCACGGGGATTGGCAATCAGCAGGTTATGGCCGCCGAGTGCCACGCCCATCAGCGAATTCACCGTCAACGCAAATATATGGTAGAGCGGCAGCGCGCAGACGAAGTTCATGACGTCCGGGCGCTTCTTGTGCAGGAATACGGCATCCATCCACAGCGCGATCTGCGCCTTGTTGGCCAGAAGGTTGCTATGGGTTAGCACCGCGCCCTTGGAAACGCCCGTGGTGCCACCGGTGTATTGCAGGAAGGCGATATCGCTGCGCTTGATCTCTACCGGCTTCAGCGACAGGCCGCGCGATTGCTTTAGCACATCCTTGAAGCTGATCGACTGCGGCAGCGCAAAGGCCGGAACCATCTTCTTGACCTTGCGCACGACGAAATTGACGATGTGGCCCTTGAAGCCCAGCAGGTCGCCCATGGTCGCCACGATCACGTGCTTGACGTCCGTCTTCGGCAGCGCCTGCTGCACCACATGGGCGAAATTTTCCAGCACGAACAGCGCCTTGGCACCCGAGTCCTTCAGCTGGTGTTCCAGCTCGCGTGGCGTATAGAGCGGGTTGACGTTGACCACGGTGAGGCCCGCGCGAAGAATGGCGTAAGTGGCGACAGGGTTCTGCAGAATATTCGGCATCATCACCGCAACGCGGTCGCCTTTTTGCAGGCCGATGCTTTGCAGCCACGCGGCAATGGCGCGGGTCTGCTGTTCCAGTTCACGGTAGGTGAGCGATTTTCCCATGCTGGAAAAGGCCTTGCGACCCGCATATTGGGCGCAGCTCTTTTCCAGAAGCTCGGCCAGCGATGCGTAGCCAAGATCGGGCAGTTCCGCCGGTACGCCCTGCGGGTAAGATGCAAGCCACGGACGCTGCGCAGCGCCGGGTTCCTGACGTATCGGATTGGTATCGCTCATTCCTGTCCTCCCACACTGATGCCGCAACGTTCCGAGCGTTTAGTCCATCTGCGGGTTCCTCATCCAGCAGATTACGGCCTCAAAGCATTGCAAGCGTAGATGATGCTCCCGCAATCATCCACTCACATCAGCGTATTTAACTCTAACGTAAACGTCAACTGCGCTTTGGCGGCTTTCGCGGTGCCGGGGTACGGCTTCGAACAATTGCTTTTTGACTTTAATCCTGATTTGCGCAATCAACAAACCGACCGCATCATATGGACATTTGGAATGGCAGAAGTTGCAGCGCTACAGCTGAACGGTATCGGCAAGACATTTGCCGGTGTCCCCGTATTGGCGGATATCGATCTTTCGGTTTCGAAGGGAGAGATCATCTGCCTCGTCGGGCGTTCGGGCTGCGGCAAGTCCACACTTCTGCGCATCATCGCGGGCGTCGAAACGCCGGATTTCGGTGCGGTGCGCATGAATGGTGCGGAGATTGCCGGGCCTTCCGTCTTCGTGGAGCCGGAAAAGCGCCGCATCGGCTTCGTCTTTCAGGATTACGCACTTTTTCCCCATCTCACTGTCGAGCAGAACGTCATGTTCGGGCTGAAAGGGCTGCCGAAGGCCGAGGCGAGGGCACGCGCCGCCGAGATGATCGAGCATGTGCGCCTGTCCGATCTGGCCAAGCGCTATCCCCACACGCTGTCGGGCGGCGAGCAGCAGCGCGTGGCACTGGCGCGCGCGCTTGCGCCGAAGCCGGATATTCTTCTCATGGATGAGCCATTCTCCAACCTCGACCGCGGCCTTCGCGATAGCGTTCGTGAAGAGACGCTGGGGCTTCTGCGTGCGCTGAACACCACCGCCATCATGGTCACACACGATCCGGAAGAGGCGCTCTCCGCCGGAGATCGCGTCGTTCTCATGCAGAAAGGCCGCATCGTGCAATCGGGTACGGGATATGAGGTGCATGACAATCCTGTCAGCCGTTACGCGGCGGATTTCTTCTGCGCCTTCAACAAGGTGGAGGGCAGGGTGCGAAACGGCCATCTCGAAACGCCGCTCGGACATTTCCCGCATGGCGGAAATCTGCCGGAAGGCACCTCCGCCTTCGCCTATATTCGCCCCGGCGCGATCGATATTTCGGGTGATCCGAACGCCGCTGCGGTCAACGGCCACATCTCCTCCCGCGTCTTCATGGGAGAGATCGAGCAGCTCTCGATCCGCGTCCCCGGCCTTGCCGACGATCTGCGCGTTCGCAGCATGAAACGCGCCCCCGCAGGGCTGAGAGACGTCCGTCTTTCCGTCGATCCCAGTCGCGTACTGATATTTACCCAGGATTGAATATAAGAATTTCCTACTAAAATAAGAGCCCCATTTTCAACTCAAAGTGATTTCGAACATAGGAATTGGCCGATGAAATAACTTGATTTGTTTCGTCATGTATGGTCGATGCCTCCCCGACACCATTTGAGTCTAAAGGGGATGGACATGGGTTCTTTCTACGCCAAGAAGATTGCACTGCTTGCCGGTGCCGCCACTATCGCACTGTCCGGCGCTGCCAATGCGGCAGAGCTGAACATTTACACCACGCGCGAACCGGCCCTGATCCAGCCATTGCTGGAAGCCTTCACCAAGGAAAGCGGCGTCAAGGTCAACACCGTGTTCCTGAAGGACGGTCTGGCTGAGCGTGTCTTGAGCGAAGGCGCAAGCTCTCCGGCAGATGTTCTGATGACGGTGGATGCGGGCAATCTGGTCGATCTGGTCGAAAAGGGCGTCACCCAGCCGGTCGAGTCCGAAGTTCTCACCAAGGCTATTCCGGCTGAATTGCGTGATGCCAAGGGCAACTGGTTTGCGCTTTCCATGCGTGCCCGCGTTCTTTATGCCGCCAAGGATCTGGACCTGAGCAGCTTCAATTACGAAGATCTGGCGGACGCCAAGTGGAAGGGCAAGGTCTGCATTCGCTCCGGCCAGCATCCCTACAACACCGCCCTTTTTGCCGATTACGTCGCTCACTACGGCGCTGAAAAGACCGAAGAATGGCTGAAGGGCGTGAAGGATAATCTCGCCCGCAAGGCTGGCGGCGGTGACCGCGACGTGGCCAAGGACATCCTCGGCGGCATTTGCGATATCGGCCTTGCCAATTCCTACTATGTCGGCCTTATGCGCTCCGGCAAGGGCGGCGAGGATCAGGTGAAGTGGGGCGAGGCGATCAAGGTCGTTCTGCCAACCTTCAAGGATGGCGGCACGCAGGTCAATATTTCCGGTGCAGCCGTTGCCAAGAATGCGCCGAACAAGGCTGAGGCCGTTAAGCTTCTCGAATATCTGGCTTCCGATGAGGCGCAGAAGATTTATGCCGAAGCCAATTACGAATATCCGGTCAAGCAGGGTGCCGCCCTCAACGAAATCGTCGCCTCCTTCGGCACGCTCAAGATCGACAACAAGCCGCTGACGGAAATCGTGTCCCACCGCAAGGAAGCCAGCCAGCTGGTGGATAAGGTCGGCTTCGACAATTAAGACAAAGGTCGCTCGACGTCCTCTCGGGTCGGCTCACCCACACGCGTCGTCATCCTCGGGCTTGACCCGAGGATCTACGCTCTGGCATCCCGATCATGGATCCTCGCATAAAGGGCGAGGATGACGGAGAGGGAATGAGCACAGGACCCAATCTCAGGCGCCCGTTTCACACGGGCGCCTTCACCGTTTCAAGCATCCCCGCGTGACGAGCGCAACAAGGCCTTAAAATCCGCATGGTCTCCGAAACTGCCAGCCACACACCGATCAATTCCAGACCGCGCGTCACATCGGCGATCTGGTGGCTGGTGGCGTCCGTCTGCGTAGCAGCGCTGGCGCTTCTGCCAATTCTGGCACTGGTAACGGAGGCGGTTCAGGGCTCGCAAGGGCTTTGGGCGCATCTTGGCGAAACGGTACTTGCCAATGCCCTGCCTGAAACACTGATCCTGCTGTCAGGCGTCGGTCTTCTTGCCGGTGTGCTGGGAACGGCAACCGCATGGCTTGTTGCGGCGCATGATTTTCCCGGTCGAAAAATCCTGGAATGGGCGCTGCTTCTGCCGCTCGCCATGCCGACCTATATCATGGCCTACGCCTATCTCGATATTCTCCATCCGCTCGGGCCGGTGCAGGGGGCAATCCGTTGGCTGCTGGGCTATTCCAGCCCGAGAGAATTTCGCCTCGCCGATATTCGCTCCATGACTGGCTGCATCCTGCTGCTCGGCTTCGTGCTTTACCCTTATGTCTATATTCCCGTGCGGGCCATGTTTCTCACGCAGGCGGGCAATCTGCTCGAAGCCGCGCGCATGCTCGGCACCTCTCGACGCTCCCTGTTCCTTCGCGTTGCCGTTCCGCTCGCCCGCCCGGCGATCGCAGTCGGCGTCAGCCTGGCATTGATGGAAGCCTTGAACGATATCGGGGCCTCCGAATTCCTCGGTGTTCGAACGTTGACCGTATCTATCTATACGACCTGGGTCACCAAATCGGATTTGCCGGGGGCAGCGCAAATTGCGCTTTGCATGCTGCTGCTCGTCGTGGCGCTGGTCGCCCTGGAACGCTGGGCGCGACGCAGGCAGCGCTACTCGCTGTCTGCCCAAAAAAGCAAGGTGCTGGAGCCTCTGCGAATAAAGGGCGCGTATGGCTGGCTGGCTCTCGGCCTCTGCGGCCTGCCGATCCTCATCGGATTTGCCGGTCCCGCACTCTACCTCGTCGTGGAAGCCTGGAAGCGCTATCAGTTCAGCGGGCTTTCTTCGCGCTTTGCCGCGGAAGCCTTCAACACTGTCGCCTTCGCAGGCACAGCTACCATCGTCACGCTCTTCTTCGGCCTTGTGGTGGCTTATGCCCTGCGCCTCGTTCCCGGAAAAGCCTCTCTCTGGTCCTTCCGTTTGGCAACGGTCGGCTATGCCGCCCCCGGCACGGTGATTGCCATCGGCGTCCTGATCGCGCTTGGCAGCTTCGACCGCTTCGTTGATCAAACCATGCAAACGTTGTTCGGCATCTCCACCGGCCTGTTGTTGATCGGCAGCGGCGCAGCACTCATCTTTGCCTATACGGCCCGCTTTCTGACGATTGCCGCTGGCGGCATCGATGCCGGGCTCAGCCGCATTCCAACGTCTTTCGATCATGCCGCCCGCACCCTTGGCCGCACGCCGGGCGCAACGTTCCGCCATGTCCATCTGCCCCTGTCGAAAGCCGCTCTTGCCGCAGCAGGGCTGCTGGTCTTTGTGGATTGCGTGAAGGAACTACCGGCAACTCTCCTCCTGCGCCCGCTCAATTTCGAGACCTTCTCCACCCAGCTTTATGGCGAAGCCGCGCGCGGAACCTATGAGGAAGCCTCCATCGCAGCCCTCGCAATCGTCCTCATCGGCATTCTTCCGGTCATGCTTCTTGCGCGCATCGGCAGGCATCAAACAGGCAAGCCTTGAGAAGAGCGGCAGAAATAATCTGTTGGCGAGCGATTTTTCGCCCAAGAATGTTCAAATCTCCCCGAAAGCGAACAAGCGTTACACCTTAATCTTGATGTAATTACTCATCTTAATTACATCACGCGCGCCAGCCCATGCTCGGCGCGTTTCTCCGGGGCGTTACGTGAAAAAGACCAACCATATCCTCCTCACCCGTCTTCTGACGGGAACAGCACTCCTCGTTCTCGGCGTGCCGCATGCGTCCTTTGCCCAAGAAGCCGGCACGACTGTCCTCGAACAGATCACCGTGCAGGGCGCAGGAGACGCGACAGGCACCGGCCCCGTGGATGGCTATGTCGCCAAGAAATCCACCTCCGGCTCCAAGTCGGACACGCCGCTGAAGGAAATTCCGCAGTCGGTGTCGGTCATTGGTCGCGAAGAGCTCGATGACCGTGCAGTCGTCACAAAGGTAGACGAAGCACTGCGCTACACACCGGGAGTTCTGACCCAGCAATTCGGTGTCGATGCGGATACTGACTGGTTCTATCTGCGAGGCTTCGATGCGAGCCAGACAGGGGTTTTTCTCGACGGTCTCAACCTGTTTTCTTACGCGTTTGGAAACTTTCAAATCGATGCTTACAGCCTCGAACGCGTGGAGGTATTGAAGGGTGCGTCTTCAGTAATCTACGGTGGCGCAAATCCCGGCGGTATCGTTCAGTTGACCAGCAAACGTCCGCAGGACGAGCCGATCCGTCAGACTGAAGTCGGCATCAATAATTTTGGCAACGCATTCTTCGGTTTCGATCTGGGTGACAAGATCGATGAAGAGGGTGTCTGGAAATATCGCGTAACGGGCAAGGTTGCCGGTGGGGATACCTACACCGACTATTCCAATGATCTTCGTGGCTTCATCATGCCGCAAATTTCATTCGAGCCGGACGCGCAGACAAGCGCTACGGTGTACGGCTACTTCTCGGCACTGGATCAGGTGCACACAGGTAACAGCTTCCTTCCATATGAAGGAACTGTGGTGAACGGTTCTTTCGGCAAGATTTCTCGGGATAGTTTCTTCTCGGAACCGGACATGGACAAGGGCCGCGCCTATCAGTCGTTGGTCGGTTACGAAATCAGCCACGAATTCGACAATGGCTGGAAGCTAAGCCAGAACGCTCGCTACGCATATTTGAACAAGCACGAGACTGGCGTCTTCGGTAACGGCTTGACAGCTGTCGGTTCCGATACCCTCAATCGTTTTGCGTCTGACGAAGTGAGTAAAGTCGACAGTTTCAATATCGACAATCGCGCGGAAAAAGAGTTCGAAACCGGCGCGCTCGATCACAATCTACTGCTGGGTCTGGATTACAAACACTTCCAGCTGGACCGCGTTCAGCGCGCTGGCAGTGCGGACCCAATCAATGTCGTAAACCCTGTCTATACGGGAAATTACACGCTCGGCTCGCCCTATGCGGATGAACTCATCACGCAGCAGCAACTCGGTGTTTATGCGCAGGACCGCATTCGGTTCGGTGATGGCTGGCTGGTTACGCTCAATGGCCGCTATGACTATGTCGACACGGATGTCGAAAACCGGATAGGTGCATCAAGAAGCTCCAACGACAGCGCCTTGAGCGGTCGCGCTGGGCTTGCCTATGAATTCGACAACGGTTTGACGCCTTACGTTTCGGCCTCCACCTTTTTCAATCCGCTGGTCGATAGTCTCGCAAACGGCGAAACCGCAAAGCCGGAAGAAGGACATCAATTCGAAACCGGCGTGAAATATGAGCCGGACTTCTTCGACGGTACCTTGAACGCCTCTGTCTTCAAACTCGTCAAGCAGAACGCCATTGTTTCTTATACCGACAGTAACAATAAGTTCGTCAGCGGCCAGTTCGGAGAGGTCGAGTCTCAAGGTGTTGAGCTTGAAGCCAAGGTCAATCTCAATGAAAACTGGAAGGCGCTTGCAGCTTATTCCTATACGGATATCGAAATCACGGAAGACGCCAATCCTAATCTCATCGGCAAGTCCCCTTGGCTCATTCCCAACCACACCGCGTCTCTCTGGCTTGATTACAGTTTTACAAACGATACACTCGAGGGCTTGAGCCTCGGTGGTGGAGTGCGTTTCAAGGGCAAATCCTATGCTGATCAGTTGAACCAGCTGGAAGTTCCAAGTGCGGCAGTGTTCGATGCAGCGATCCGCTACGAGAAGAATGATTGGACGGCTTCGGTCAATGTCGCAAATCTGTTCGACAAGGAATATGTCGCAGGTTGCGCTGGCGCAAATGTCTGCGCATGGGGCGATAGCCGCACCATCACCTTCAAGCTCTCCAAAAAGTGGTAACGCGGGAAGGGCAGGGCGCTCCTGCCCTTCATTACCATCAATTCATTTGCGCTGCCCGTATCACGGCGATAAAAGATGAGTGAATTAATCTTCTTTAGAAAGGTATCGTCATGCTGGAAGCAAGGTCGGAGCTCAAGACGGAGAGCGGTTCCAAATATCTCGTTCAGCTATTCAAGCATTTCGCCCACAAGATCGATGTCACCTATGACGAAAAGCATGGCGAATGCCAGTTCGATTTCGGTGCGGCAAAGCTCGATGCGGAAGCAGAACGCCTGAATATCTTCGTCTCGGCACCCGATCAGGAAAAGCTGGAGCGGGCAAAGTCCGTGGTGGAAAGCCACCTCCTGCGCTTCGCGTTTCGCGAAGAAATCGAGAGCCTGAGCTGGCACTGAGCCGTTCTCGCGCCGCACCTTGCGGCGGCAGGGCTTGCCCGGTATAAACATGATCAATCAATTCATGTTTGCCGAGTAACACGCAATGGCGTTCCGCCCCCGAATGGAAACTGATATCAGCGGCTTCTCCGTCATCGGAGGGCCGCGCACCCGTGTCTGGGATGGCGTGGTGGCGGATCTCTGGGATGTGCGCTGCTCGCCAAATGCAGGCGGCCATTATGTCGGCAAGGACCCGCGGCTCGTTTTCATGCTGGATGTGCAGGCGGATGCGGGCGGGCGCTTCACCATGCAGCACCGCAAGCGCGGCCAGCATAATTTCTCCATCGCCGAGCCGATCACCTATGTTCCCGCCGATGAGCAGCTCTGGACCGATCTCTCCGGCGTGCGTTTTCTAAGACATCTCGATCTGCATTTCGATGCAGCAGCCCTCAGCAAACGACTGATGCAGGATCTCGATCAGGAGGCGCTGCTCAGCCCGCGCCTGATGTTCCATGATGAGCGACTTCTCGCATTGGCCGGTCTCATCGCCTCCGAATGCGATAACGACAATCCGCTGCACCAGCTTTACGGTGAAAGCCTCGTGCTGGCGCTGCTGACGGATTTCCTGAAAGTCCGGCCCGGCCCTGCGAAAAAGCGCACGAAGCTTGCGGCATGGCAGTTGCGCAGCGCCACCGATTATATGCGCGAACATTGCCTGCGCGGCATCCGCCTTCAGGAACTGGCTGAGCTTACCAACCTTTCCCAATCCCAGTTCAGCCACGCTTTCAAGGCCTCCACCGGCCTGCCTCCACATCAATGGCAGATGCGCGCACGCATCGACCGGGTGAAGGAGATGCTACGCGAGGGCAAGATGCCGCTCACCGAGGTCGCCATGCTTACCGGCTTTTCGGATCAGGCACATTTCTCCCGTGTTTTCAGAAAGATGGTCGGCGTCTCCCCCTCCATCTGGCAGCGCCACCACCACTAAGACGTGGCGCGATTCCGTCTATGTGAGCAATGCGTGAAGGAACGATTTTCCGCCCAACGCGGTTAGTCCACCATCACACATGCAAAAAGAGGAGATTGCATCATGGTCCATCATGAACCCCGCGCCGGTCAGGATCCTTATGTGAAGGACACGCCAAGCTTCATTGCCAGCGACAAGGTCGAAGGCACGAATGTCTATGGCGCAGATGGCAAGAAGATCGGCTCCATCCAGCGCATCATCTTGGAAAAGCGCGGCGGCCGCGTGGCTTATGCGGTGCTGAGCTTCGGCGGTTTCATGGGCATCGGTGATGAATATTATCCGCTGCCGTGGGAAAAGCTGCATTACGATGAAGAGCTGGATGGCTATCGCGTCGATCTCACCAAGGACCAGATCGAAAACGCACCGCGTTTTGCAGATCGTGAAGACGATAGCTGGTATGGCCGCGATGACCGCAAGGTCTATGACTATTACGGCGTGCCGCCATACTGGATGTAAAACTCATGAGGATGCGGCCCCAAAAGGGGCCGTTTCTTTATGTTCGAATTTATGTTGCAAAGAAAAGGGCCGCTTAATGCGGCCCGTTCAACTTCGCTTCCGAAATGGCATCTTCAAAGCAGCGGCGTGCTTCTTCCGGGGTCTTGCGCCCGTCAAGCGCCGCGCGGCACGCGCTTCTGGCCCGAACGAACGTCAGGCCACGCACATGCGGCCAATTTTCCGACATCAGCGCCAGTGCATCAAATGGGCCGGAAATAACGTTTCTGGTATTTTTGTCGAAATTCACTTCGACAGGCTCTGTCCATACAGTCTGTTTCATCGGACACCTCCCTAACAACCCATGTCAACGCTCCACACGATGACATGGTTCCCATTAGTGAGATTATGCGCAAAAGTTGAAATTTACAACTGGCTTATGCGCCTTACCGAAAACCGAAGAAAGAAAGGATTGCCAGAACGATGACGACCAGGCCGACGATGTAGATGATCTGATTCATAAGGCTTGCCTCCGCGTAACGGCTCAGGTGTCATCCTGATACCTATGCTAATATTCACCGTAACGTGAACGGAGGCGCGAAGTTCCCGAAAAAGACATATTTTCCGTTGTGTCGAGTGGATCGTGCCTGTCTTCAGTTCTCCAGGGTAAACTGCACGACATCGATCCGCTCTGTGCGGAAGCCAGCCGCACAATAATGCAGGTAGTACTGCCACATCCGGCGGAAGCGCTCATCGAAGCCGAGGGGTTCGATCCGCTCCCAGTTGGAGATGAAGGCGCGGTCCCAGAGCATCAGCGTGCGGTCATAGTCTTTGCCGAAGCGCAACTCGTCGGTGGTGGTCAGGCCTTGGGCAGAGGCAGCCTCGCGGAAAGCGGTGATCGAGGGCAGCATGCCGCCGGGGAAAATGTAGGTCTGAATGAAATCGGCATTGCGCCGGTATTCATCGAACCGCGCCTCATCGATGGTGATGACCTGAACCACGGCCTTGCCGCCCGGTGCCAGAAGCTCGCGCACGCGCCGGAAATAGGTCGGCCAGTTTTCCTCGCCCACGGCTTCGAACATCTCGATGGAAACGATCTTGGAAAACTGCCCCTGGCAGTCGCGGTAATCTTCCAGCCGGATATCGGACCGGGCGGAGAGACCCGCTTCGGCAAGCCGGTTGCGGGCAAAACTTGCCTGTTCCTGCGAAAGCGTCAGCCCCGTCACGCGGCAACCGGTTTTGGCCATGGCATATTCGGCAAAGCCGCCCCAGCCGCAGCCAATTTCCAGCACATGATCGTCAGGACCGATGTTCAACTCCTCAACGATGCGGTCATATTTCGCATTCTGCGCTTCCGCCAGCGTTTCTCCGGGACGCGTGAACAGCGCGGAGGAGTAGGTCATGGTCTCGTCCAGCCATGCCCGGTAGAAATCGTTGCCCAGATCGTAATGGAAAGCGATGTTGCGGCGGCTGCCCGCCTTGGAGTTGCGGCGCAGGCGGTGGCGTAGATAGTCTATCGCGGCCACGAGGCGCGATGGCTCGGAAAGCGAAAGCCAGTTGTGTTCGTTGGCCAGCGTCACTTCGATCAGCGTGGAAATATCAGGGCTGTCCCAATCGCCATCCATATAGGCACGGGCAAATCCCATATTGCCGCCGGTCAGAAGACGCCGGACCAGCCGTCCGCGATTGATCGAAATCACGCCATGCGGGCCGTTCTCGGCCCCTTGCAGCACATATTCCTGCCCCCCCGGAAACACCAGGGTAAGGCGTCCATGGGTCAGGCCGCTCAGTCTGCGGCAGATCATTCGCTGCCACAGAGGCGCACTGGAGGTGAGAAACGGACGCGTTTCCTGTTCAGCGTGGCTCATTGTTCATGCCTCCCAAAGTTGCGGCAGTTGCGGGCACAGAGCTCGCAATGCGGCTTTCAGCCGCCTTGTGCCGGTAAAGCGGATTGCCCTTCACCCAGAGGATCAGGGCCTCCCAGTGAATGGCGCCCATGATTTTTAGCGTCATCAGCGGGTGAGAAAGAAAAGATCTGGCCAGAGCGCCATCGGTCAGCGGGCGGCGCTTGCCGGAAAAGGATGCAAACAGAAGATCGCCTTCCGCATCGCGTTCATTGATGGCGATCTGCACCGCCTCCTGCGGCGGCTGGATGCGGAAATCATAGGTGCAGTCCATCGGCACGAAGGGCGAGACATACATCTCCTTGCCGCAGGAGTGGCGGACCGTTTTCGCCTCGGCATCCGGCGTGGGAATGATGTAGGTGTGGCGCTCGTGAAAGGTGTTGCACACCTCATAGAGAATGGCGACCAGCCGGTCTCCATCCGTGCGGTCATGGCAGAAATAGACCGTCAGCGGATTGAACACATAGCCGAAAATGCGCGGATAACAAAGCATCTCCACCCGCAGGTCATCGGTCTTGAGTTCGATGCCCGCATCGCGCAGCCGCGTTCCGCACCAGTCCTTCAGTCCGCCCTTTTCGCCAAGGCCATGGTCCTTGTCGTGAAAGCTGAAGACGGCAAAACGATTATGCGAAAACAGCCGCAGCGTCGCGTCCATCAACGGCAGTTCATCCAGATCGAGCAGCAGCGAGAAGACGCGGTAATTGAGCTTGTGCGCATGCGGGCGGTGGCGCGCATGCGCCACTTTTCCGGCATAGATCGCAGAGCGCAACGTCATCAGACGCGCTCCTTGACCGGTGTCAGGAAGATACGACCGGATTCGTTTTCGACGTTCCACGGACGCTTCACGCCGCCAAGCGCTTCGGCAACTGCCAGACCCGACTGAATTCCATCCTCATGAAAACCACTGCCGAAATGCGCGCCGCAGAACCACGTATTACGGCGGCCCTGCAGCGACCAGAGCGTCTTCTGCGCTTCCATCGCGTCTGCATTGAAAAGCGGATGGGCATAATCGAAGGTCTGGATGATCTTCGCCCGGTCGATCGGACGGGATGGGTTGAGCGTCACGAACAGCAGCGTTGCCTCGTCTAAATGCTGGAGCTTGTTCATCCAGTAGGTCACGCAAAGCTGTTCCGTGCCTTTCGCACCCGGTTCGCTCAGGTAGTTCCAACTGGACCAGACCGCGCGCCGGTCCGGCATCAGCCGCGCATCGCTGTGCAGAACGGCTGCGTTGCGGGTATATTGAAAAGCGCCGAGCAAAGACTGTTCACTCTCGTCCGCATCAGCCAGAAGCGAAAGCGCCTGATCCGCATGGGTGGCGATCACGACATCGTCGAACATGGAGAGATGGCCGGCGCGATCCAGTATCTTCACGCCCTCATTGGTGCGCTTGATGCCGGAAATTCGGCTGTCGAGAACCACCGTTCCCCGGAATTCCGCCATGATGCGCGATACATATTCCCGGCTACCACCCTTCACCGTGCGCCATTGCGGACGCCCGGAAAGCTGCACCAGACCATGGTTGACGAAGAAGCGGATAAAGGCCTGCAACGGATAATCGCGCATATCCTTCGCCGTCATCGACCAGATGGCGGCACCCATGGGCAGCAGATGGTCATCCACGAAGCCGTCGGAGTAATCGTTGCGATCCAGATAATCACCAAGGCTGACACCTTGCAGCGCCGGATCATTCAGCAGATCGGGCGCGATTTTGTAGAAGCGCATGATATCGCGCACCATCTTCCAGAAGCGCGGGCGCAGCAGATTGGTTTTCTGTCCAAGAAGACCGCCGAGGCCGGAACCCGAATATTCAAGCTTGCCGCCATGCAGGGAAGCGGCAAAGGACATTTCTGTCTCAAGTGTCGGCACACTCAGATGGGCAAAGAGCGCAACGAGATTGGGGTAGTTCTTTTCATTATAGACGATGAAGCCCGTATCGACGGCGATAGGCTTTTTACCGGGGCGCTCCACCGTTACCGTGTTGGCATGGCCGCCCAGCCTGCTATCGGCTTCGAAAAGCGTCACATCGGCGGATTTATCCAGCAGCCAAGCGGCTGAAAGTCCGGAGATGCCGGAGCCGATGACGGCGACCTTGCGCCGTGTCCGCCCCTGTTCTGTCCGCGCCGAAATATTCATGACATCAAGGTCCATCTTCTTCATGTCGGGTTTTACGCAGCATGCAGCGGGATGGATTTCCGGCAGGCGAAAATTTTGTCATCTACCGTACTTTTGGTGATCCACCGGAATTATCGACCCGTAATCGTGGTCATGACAATAAACGTTTCCATAGCTACGGCGTCGTGCCACTATATTAGCAGTAACGGGCAAGAGCCCGTTGCCCGGAAAAAGCATGGAAGCAGGATAAAGCCGATCCGCATGGGTGAAACGGTCCAGAACAATATCGAGGTCGAACTCCCCGGCCTGCTGAGAGCGATTGCTTCGGATCGAAGTGTCGAAGCATTCGAAACAGTCTTTCGATATTTCGGGCCACGCGTGCGGGTCTACATGTTACGGCAGGTGCGCGATGCACAGGCCGCCGAGGAACTGATGCAGGAAACCATGATGACGGTCTGGAACAAGGCCGCCCTCTTCGATCCGGCGCGGGGCAATGTCTCCGCCTGGATTTTCAGAATAGCCCGAAACTTGAGAATTGATGCGCATCGTCGCGACAAGCGCCCGGAATTCGACATGAACGACCCGGCCTTCGTGGCCGATGACGCGCCGCCTGCGGATGCGCAGATGGAAGAGGTTCAGGATGCCGAGCGCCTGCACCGCGCACTGGCGGAACTGCCGCCCGAGCAGCGGGACCTGCTGAAGCGCTCCTTCTTCGAAGAGAAATCCCATAGCGTCATTGCGCAGCAGCTTGGCCTTCCTATTGGCACGGTCAAATCGCGCATCCGGCTGGCATTCGCGAAACTCCGCACGGCGCTGGAGTCACGCACATGAATATTCAGCACCACATGAGCGACGAATTGCTGCTGGATTACGCATCCGGCAGCCTGGCCGAAAGCTGGAGCTTGGCCGTCGCCACGCATCTGGCGCTCTGCCCCGCTTGCCGCAAGCGTCTCGCCGCCATGGAAATGGCAGGTGGCGCGCTTCTAAGCGAGATTGGCCCAGCAGAAGAGGTTTCCGACGACCAGTGGCAATCGATGAAGGCCCGTCTTCGCGAAACACCATCGCCAAAACCAGCCACGGCTTCGTCTTCCGACGTGAGAATGTCCGTCCTGCCCGAACCCCTCCGCTCCTATGCGGGCGGTGATGTGGACAAGTTGAAATGGAAACCACTCGGCCCCGGTGCCTACCATTTCCCCATCCCGACGCGCGATGGTGAAGCGCAGGTTCGCCTGCTCCGCATCCCTGCGGGCAAGCCGGTGCCGGAACACACCCATGGCGGTCGCGAACTCACTGTTGTCCTTTCCGGCTGCTTCCGCGATGGCGACGACGTTTTCCACCGCGGCGATTTCGAAGAGGCGGATGAAGACCTGACCCACCAGCCGATCGCAGGCGAGGGGGAAGACTGCATCTGTCTCGCGGTCACGGACGCACCGCTCAAGTTCAAAAGCTGGATCGTGCGGCTGGTCCAGCCGGTTTTGGGGATTTGAGGGGTGATAGGCGTTCTCTACGCTCCCTCATTCCTGTCCTCGTGACAGGAATCCAGCCAGCCCAAGTCATTGGGCTGAAAAGACTAATCTCGCCTCGCAGACGCGAGCCAGCTGGATTCCCGTGACAGGCACGGGAATGAAGGCGGTGAAGAAGGAAACACATATGATGCAACTCCTCATCGCCTACATCACCACAGCCATCGTCTTCTTCGGCATAGACTTCATCTGGCTGTCGAAACTCGCGGTCAACTTCTACAAGCGGGAGATCGGCGGTCTCATGCTGGCAAAGCCGAATTTCGTTGCAGCAGGTATCTTCTACCTCTTCTACATTGCCGGTATCGTCTATTTCGCCGTTGCGCCCGCGCTGCGGGATGGAAATGCTGGTGAAGCACTCCTTTCCGGCGCCATCTTCGGCTTCCTCGCCTATGGCACCTACGACATGACCAACCTCTCGACCCTAAAGGGCTGGACCTGGCGTCTTTGCGTCGTGGATATCATCTGGGGCACGGTGCTGACCGGCGGTGCCGCCATTGCTGGTTTCTTCCTCACTCAGGCCTTCATCTGAACGGCGTCCACCATGCCGCGCCATTTTACGTGATAGTCCGATAATCCCGCAAGCGGCTTTACCGGATGGTAAGACTGACGTGGGGCATGGCGGGTGGCGAGAAGCGCTGCGCCCAGCGCCGTGCCGGAAGGGCTTTTTCCATCCGCGACCAGAACTTCCGCACCCGTCACGGCGGCCAGTGCGCCCGCATAAACAAGGTTCCCAGCAAAAGGCCCTTCGATGATGGCAGGTCCGGAATTCCCCACCAGATCGAGGCATGTGCCCGTCATCATCGCCGCATAGAGGCAAGCCGCGACATACCGCTCCGCATCGTCTCTTGGCTCACGTAGCCAGTACCCGGCTTTCCCCGGAAACGGCCCCGAACCATCGACTGCGCTCGGAAGATAGATGATCCCTTCCATCACGACACGCTCACACGCCCGCTCGAGCGCATCCGGCGAGACCGGACCAATGCCAGAGGTCAATATTTCGAACTCGCGCCCACCCATGAAGCGGGCCGAAGGTACAGGCTTGCCGAAAGCATCGACATTGACCAGCGTATCGCGTGCCGGGTCCAGCTTTTCCAGCGAAGCGCCGACGCCGAAACAGACGACCCATGTTCCGGTGGAAACGACGGCGAAGGAACCTTCCCGTACCATCAGATGCGGCAGCAGCGATGCATTGGAATCATGCAGGCCGCAATAGACCGGCATGTCGCTGCCAATTCCGATCTGCCCTGCAATCTCCGGCAAGACCGGCCCGAGCCTATCGAAAGCCGACCGCACCTGCGGGAACAGTCCGTCGATGCCCAGCCGTTTCGGCAGGCTCGAAAACACGCCCGCATCCGGCCGCCAAAGGTCCGTATGGCACCCGAGCGACGTAGCCTCACTGGCTTTGATGCCGGTCAGCCGATAGGCCCAATATTGCGGATAGGTGAGAATGGCCGAGACATGCGCAAAGGCATCGTGAAAAGCGCTCTTCTGATAATGCAGCTGTGCGCCAAGATTGAGCCCGATGGGCAGACCCGGTGAATAGGTTTCGCGAAAGGCTGGCCGCAATTCGGCATAATTCTTCTGGATATCCAGCGGGTAGGCATGCTCGTAATCCAGAACCGGCAGCGCCAACGCGCCCGCAGCATCGATCAGCGCGGCACTCGCACCATGGGTCGTGATCGAAATCGCCTGATAGCCGGGCGCTTGCGAGAAAGCAGTCAGCCCTTCCAGAATGAAATTCCACAGAGCGTCTATATCGTAATGCGGGTAGGGCGGGCCGCTCAGAACCCGGTTGGCGGTTCTGAGGGATGCAAGCTCCTCGCCGCTTGCGCCATCCACCACGATCAGCTTGGCGTGCGTCTTGCCGATATCGATGACGGCGACGTTGCGGATGGCTTCGCTCATGGCAGATGAAACAGCGTGACGAGATCGGTCGCGACCGGGGAATTGTCCGGGTTGCTTTCCATGATGTCGGCCATGTGCGCCCACCAGCGTTTCATCACCGGATGCTCGGGCAGCGCCGCCATGCCGTGGTTCTTGGGGCGTGTCAGCACGCCGAAGAGGATATTGGTTTCGGGGTCGAGATGGATGGAATAATCGCTCACCCCAGCCTCATGCAGCAGCGCCACCAGCTCCGGCCAGATCTCGTCATGACGCTTTTTGTACTCGGCCTGCCTGCCCGCAAAGAGCTTCATCTTGAAGGCATGTTTCTCAAGTTCCGGCATGTTTACCTCATGGCCCGCAGGCGGCGAACGACGATTGGAATGGCGATGGTGATGATCAGAAGCAGGCCGACGAAGATCGACATGACGATGCCCGGCACGTTGAGAAGCCCCAGCCCGAAGGTCACAAGCCCCATCACGAAGGCCGCAATCACCACGCCGCCTATGGTGCCGGAACCGCCAAGGATAGATACGCCGCCCAGCACCACCATCGTCACGACCTCCAGTTCCCAACCTTGCGCGATGGAAGGTCGCGTGGAGCCGAGCCGCGAGGTGAGGCAAACGGCGGCAATGCCGCTTATCAGACCCGTCAGCAAAAACAGAATGAACTTCACGCGCTCCACCGGAATGCCGGAAAAGCGGGCGGCAAAAGGATTGTTGCCGATGACATAGACCTGCCGCCCGAAATTCGTTGCATGCAGCAGGATGGCGAAGATCACCGCCATGACGACGAAGAGGACGAATTCGAAGGAGATCACCCAGAACACGTAACCCTGTCCGAAGTAAGCGAAATCCGCCGGATATTTCCCGAAGGCCTGATCGCCCAGAACCATATAGGAAATGCCGCGAAACAGGCTCATCGTGCCGATGGTGACGACGATGGAGGGCAGCTTCAGCCCGGCCACGAGAAAGCCGTTGAACGCACCGCAGGCAAGCCCGACACCGATGCCGATAGCGACCAGTCCCGGCGTTCCCACACCCATCTGCACCGCATAGCCCATGGCGGTGGAGGCAAGCGCGATAATGGCCGCCACCGAAAGATCGATTTCTCCGGCGATGATCAGCAGCGCCATGGCAAAGGCAATCAACGCCTTTTCGGTAAAGTTGAAGGTCGCGTCGGAAAGATTGAAGGCGTTGAGGAAGTAAGGCGAGGCGAAGGAATTGATGATGAAGATCAGGATCGCGACGCCCAGCAAAAGCACTTCCCAGCTTGCCATCACACGGCGGAAAGGCGTGCCGAGCTTGTCGGGAATGATGCGGGCTGTCGCTTGCGTTTCAGGGTGTACCATGCTCATGCCGCGGCCTCCTTCGTCTCTTCGGTGGCCGCTCTATCCCGCAGAATGATGCGGCCCTTCTTGGCTTCGGCCCGCGCATTGAACACCACGGCCAGCACAATGACGACGCCGGAAATCGCCATCTGCGCAAAGGGTGAAATGCCGATAACCGGCAGCGCATTCTTGATGACGCCGAGCAACAGCGCGCCCAGCACCGCACCCAGAACCGAGCCGATGCCACCCGCAATCGAAATGCCGCCGATCACATTCGCCGCGACACTATCCAGCTCGAACCCGGCTGCGATATCCACATAAGCCACCGCATAGCGCGAGACCCAGAGATAGCTCGCGAGCCCGGCCAGCGCGCCAGACAGCACGAAGGCCAGAAACCGCGTGCGCCCCACATCGATACCCGCATAGACCGCCGCACTCGGATTGCCGCCAGACGCATAGGCCGAGCGCCCGAAGGATGTGCGGCTCAAAACCAGCCAGGCACCCGCAATGATGAGGATCGCCACCCATGAAAGCACCGGCATTCCAAGGATCGGCGTTCGCGGCACGTTGAGAAAGGTCGGCGACATTTGGTGTGCATTCACCCATGCCCCGCCAGAGAGAACGAAGGCCATGCCGCGATAGATCGTTAGCGTTCCCAACGTCACCACGATGGAGGGCAGGCCTAGCCACCAGACGAGAATACCGTTGATGGACCCTAGAAACGCGCCGATGGCGACGGCCATGACGATCAGAAAGGGCAGGGGAATACCGGGAAAGGCCGCATTCGTCATCGCCACCGCCATGCCGGTAAAGGCGAGATTGGCGGCAACGGAAAGATCGATGGATTTCGTCAGGATCACCGTCATCTGGCCCAGTGCCAGAATGATCAGGATCGACGTATCGTTGAAAATATTGACGAGATTTGCCGGGCGCTCGAAGCCCGGAGAACGCAGCGAAAAGCCGATGATCAGCAAAACGATGATGCCTGCCAGCAGCCATTCGCGGTTTTTCAAAAGTGTTTTCATGGCTTAGGCCCCCCCACGCATTGCCAAATCACGCGTTTCCTGTGGCGGCGCGCACCAGCTTTTCCGGTGAAAATTCCGCCCGCTCGAACGTGCCCGCCATCAGCCCTTCGCGCATCACGATGGCGCGGTCGGACATGCCGAGAATTTCCGGCAGTTCTGATGAAATCATGATGATCGACAGCCCCTCCGCCGCCAACTCGCTGATGAAACCATGGACGGCAGCCTTGGAGCCAATATCGATGCCCTTGGTCGGCTCGTCCAGAATGATCACCTTCGGCTGCGTCGCCAGCCACTTGCCGATCACCACCTTCTGCTGGTTGCCACCAGACAGCGTGCCCACCGGCACGGACAAGGCGGCGGCGCGAAGATCGAGCCGCGAGGCATATTTGCGCGCCAGTGCAAACTCTTCCGCAGCCTTCAGAAAGCCTTTTCGCGATGTTCGGGCCAGCGAAGGCAGCGACATGTTCTGGTAAATCGGCATCTCCAGCGCCAGCCCATGACGCCCGCGCTCTTCCGGCACATAGACGATGCCCGCCCGGATCGCATCTTCCGGCGAGCGGATGGAAATCGTCTGCCCGTCCAGCGCCAGCGTGCCGGAGGCTGGCCGAGTGATGCCGAACAGCGACTGGCAAAGCTCCGAGCGCCCCGCGCCGATCAGCCCGTAGAGCCCCAGAATTTCCCCCTTGCGCAGATCGAGCGAAATGCCACGAAACTCCGTCTCATGGCTGTAATCTCGGATCGACAGCACCGTGCCGCCAATGTTCACGCTCTGCTTGGGAAAAGCATCCTTCACATCGCGACCCACCATCAACCGCACGATCTCGTTCTGCGGCGTGGCGGCAAGCTCGCCCGCACCCACCATCCGCCCATCGCGGAAGACGGCATAATTCTCGGCGATTTCGTAGACCTCATCGAATTTGTGGCTGATGAAAAGGATCGCCTTGCCCTGCCGTTTCAGGTTCTCGACAATGCGGAACAGGTCATCGATTTCCTTGCGCGACAGCGCCGCCGTCGGCTCGTCCATGATGACGATGCGCGCTTCCACCGATAGCGCGCGCGCAATCGCCACCAGATGCCGCTGCGCAATCGACAAATCCTTCAGCCGTATCGTCGGGTCGATCTTGCTTTCCAGCCGTTCCAGCAGCGCCCGCGATTTCTCGTTGATCGTCTTCCAGTCGATCAGCCCGAATTTACCCTTCGGCGCATGGCCGAGGAATATGTTTTCGCCCACCGACAACTCATCGAACAGCACCGTTTCCTGATGGATCGCCGTCACGCCCGCATCGATGGCATCCTGCGCGCTGTGAAAATTCACCGGCTGCCCATCCAGCAGGATTTCGCCCTCATTGGGCCGGTAAATGCCGGTCAGGATTTTGACCAGCGTGGATTTCCCCGCACCGTTTTCGCCGATGAGCGCCGTGACCTTGCCAGGATAGAGCCGGATGTCGACGCCATCCAGCGCTTTGACGCCGGGGAAAATCTGGCTGATGCCGCGCATTTCCAGAATGGGAGCTGAACTTCCCATTGCCTGTGCGTAAGGCGCTGTCGCATCGGTCATTTGTTCTACAGCCATCGTCATTTTCAGAAATCCAGAGGCTCACTTTGGAGTAGGTGAAGCCCACACACTCGACGTCATCCTCGGCCTGACCCGAGGATCCATCCCCGTATCCACAGCTGCGACGTCAATGGATCCTCGGGTCAAGCCCGAGGATGACGCCGAGGGTGGGGTGAGTGAGAGTGCCTCATCAACGCGGTCAGTGAGGCACTCGTCAACAATCAGAAAATCTTCGAAAACTGATCGATGTTCTTCGCATCGTAAACGAACGGATCAGCCATGGCCGCTTCGCTGTTTTCACCGACCTTGATCTTGCCCATGCGACCGGCTTCGATTTCCGAACCGGGCTTACCATCGGCATCGCCCTTCACGAGATGATAGGCGATCTGGGTGGCGGAGTAGCCGAGGTCGATCGGGTTCCAGATGGCGAATTCCTTCGTTGCACCGGACTTGATCGCGCCCGCCATTTCCGAAGGAAGCCCGAGACCCGTGACGAAGACCTGACCGATTTTGCCCGCATCCTTCACCGCCTGAGAGGCGGCCAGAACGCCGACTGTGGTCGGGGCAACGATAACCTTTACATTCGGCTGCGAGGTGAGCAGGCCCTGCGCTTCGCGGTAGCTCTTGTCGGCCAGATCGTCACCGTAAACCGTGGTTACGAGGTTGAGGCCGGGGAAGTCCTTCAGCTGCTTCTTCATCTCATCGATCCAGATATTCTGGTTCGTGGAGGTGGTGGTGGCAGACAGAATGGCGAAATCACCCTTGCCGCCTTCCAGATGGTCTGCCGCCAGCTGCAGGCACATCTTGCCGATCAGGGCGTTGGAAGAAGGGTTGAGCTGAAGAATACGGCCTTCAGGCGCTACACCCGAATCCCAGGAAATAACCTTGATGCCGCGCTGCGCGGCCTTCTTCAGGGCAGGCACGACCGCATCCGGGTCGTTGGCGGAGATGGCGATTGCATCTACGCCTTGAGCGATCAGCGAATTGATCACTTCGATCTGGCCTTCGGCGGTGGTGGTGGTCGGGCCGGTATAGATGATTTCTACGCCGCCAAGTTCTTTTGCTGCTTCCTGCGCGCCTTTATTGGCCGCCTCGAAGAAGCCGTTGCCGAGCGACTTGACGACCAGCGCGATCTTCATGTCCTTGGCCTGCGCCATGCCGCCGAAGCCTGCTACGCCGATCGCAACACTAAGGGCCAGCGCTTGTGTCAATTTTCTGCGTGTAAGTTTCATTCCCTTTTTCCTCCCGTTTGAAACTCTTCCCCCCGGTGCTCCTCAAGCAACCGAAGCGGAATCCTCCTCTGTCGGCGGTCTTCCCGCCTGCGAAGCTGTCGCCCCGGCAATGACCAGCGTCACGCCAGCGGCTTCCACCATGCGCGCCGCCTCGTCTGAAATATCCTCATCGGTAATGATGGTCGAAACCGTTTCCAGTGGCGTCAGGATGAGGCTTGAGCGTTTGCGGAACTTGGAGCTGTCGATCATCACGATCAGCTCTTCCGCCTGCCGCATCAGCTTTTGCTCGCTCTGGATCACCAGCGCGTCCGATTCCATGATGCCGAGTGCGCCCACACCCTGCGCGCCGATGAAGATGCGCCGCGCATAAAAATTACGGATCGCGTCATTCTCGAAAGGCGACAGGATCAGGCTCTGGTCGCGATAGATCGCCCCGCCCGGCACACTGACATTGCACTTGGAATGCTTCACCAGATGTTCGGCAATCGCAAACGAATTTGTCATTACCTGCAAGCGCCGCGCAGACATGTAATGCACCATCTGGAACGTCGTGGTGCCGCCATTGATGATGATGGCGTCACCCTCTTCGCAAAGGTCCACCGCCTTGCGTGCAATTGCGCGTTTCTTGTCGATATTGACCGATTCCGACACGCGGAACGGGCGTGCCGCGAGATTCCCAAGCTGCGGCGGGTGCACCGCTTCGGCTCCGCCACGCACGCGGCGCAGCTTTCCCTGAACGTGCAGAGATGCGATATCGCGCCGGATCGTCGCCTCGGACGCATCCGTCAATTCGGCAATATCCTGTACCGTCACCACAGGCTTTTCCTGTACGGCGCTTAGGATAATGCGATGGCGTTCGCTCTCGTGCATGGGGTCCTCCTGCTCGCAATCTTTCGCAAACTTCTTATGTTGTCAATCAAGAACGATCAAATTGTTTAATGTTGCGCCGCACAATGAAAAATTATGATCGTTTATGATTGACATTGCGCTTTTGAATGCGCGATACCTGCACATCAAGGGAGGCGGGTTCATTCGAAATCCGCAGCAATCGATGTGGGAGGATATCGCGATGGGACAATCCCGTCTTCTCGAAAACCGCTGGGACGATGCTTACGCGGCAAAGCTGAACGAGCCGGGAAAGCTGCTCTATCGCTCCAACCTGCTGGGCGCAGACAAGCGCATCACCAATTACGGCGGTGGCAACACCTCCGCCAAGGTACTGGAAACCGATCCGCTGACGGGCGAAAAGGTCCGCGTCATGTGGGTCAAGGGTTCCGGCGGTGATGTCGGCACCATCAAGCTGGATGGCTTTGCCACGCTCTACATGGAAAAGCTGGAAGCGCTGAAGGGCATCTACAAGGGTGTGGAAGATGAAGACCGCATGGTCGGCTTCTTGCCCCATTGCACCTTCAATCTCAACCCGCGCGCCGCCTCCATCGACACACCTTTGCATGGTTTCGTCCCTTTCGATCATGTCGATCACATGCACCCGGATGCGATCATCGCCATCGCCGCTTCGAAGAATTCGAAGGAACTGACGCAACAGATTTTCGGTGAGGACATCGGCTGGCTACCATGGCGTCGCCCCGGCTTCCAGCTGGGTCTCGATCTCGAAGCCTTCGTGAAAGCCAACCCCAACGCCAAGGGCGTCGTGCTGGAAAGCCACGGCCTCTTCACCTGGGATAATGACGCGAAAAAGTGCTACGAACTGACGCTCGCCATCATCAACAAGGCCATAGAGTGGTTTGCCAGGGAAACCGAAGGCAAGACCATCTTCGGCGGTGCTGTCGCCAAGACGTTGCCGCAGGAAGAGCGCCGCGCCATCGCCGCCCGCCTGATGCCGGAAATCCGTGGCCGCATTGGCCGCGATGAGCGCAAGCTCGGCCATTTCGATGATCAGGATGCCGTGCTGGAATTCGTCAACTCCGCGCAGTTGAAACCGCTAGGCAGCCTCGGCACCTCCTGCCCGGACCACTTTCTGCGCACCAAAATCCGCCCGCTGATCCTCGATCTCGACACATCCAAGCCGGATGTGGATGCGCTGCTCGCCGGTCTGGACAAGGCGCTGGAGGACTACCGCGCCGATTACACTCGCTATTACGAGAGTTGCAAACACGATAATTCGCCGAAAATCCGCGATCCTAATCCCGTCATCTTCCTCATCCCCGGCGTTGGCATGTTCTCCTTCGCCAAGGACAAGGCGACGGCCCGCATCGCCGGTGAGTTCTACGTCAACGCCATCAACGTCATGCGTGGCGCTTCCACCGTGTCCGAATATCAGGGCCTTCCCGAACAGGAAGCTTTCGATATCGAATACTGGCTGCTGGAAGAGGCGAAGCTTCAACGTATGCCCAAGCCCAAGAGCCTCGCAGGCCGCGTCGCCTTCATCACCGGCGGTGCCGGTGGCATCGGTCGCGCCACGGCGGAGCGCTTGGCAAGCGAAGGCGCCTGCGTCGTGCTGGCCGATATCGATGAGGGCGCTCTGGAAACGACCAAGGGCGATTTCGAAAAGCGTTACAGCACCGATGCCGTCCGCACCGTGAAGCTGGACGTGACCAAGGAAGATGCGGTCCTTTCCGCATTCACCGAGGCCAGCGTCGAATTCGGCGGCGTCGATATCCTCGTCTCCAACGCAGGCATCGCCTCATCCGCGCCGGTGGAAGATACCACGCTTGCCATGTGGAACAAGAATATCGACATTCTCGCGACAGGTTATTTCCTCGTCTCGCGCGAAGCCTTCCGCCTGTTCCGCCGCCAGAAGCTCGGCGGCAACGTCGTCTTCGTTGCCTCCAAGAACGGCCTTGCTTCTTCGCCCAACGCATCCGCCTATTGCACGGCAAAGGCCGCGGAAATCCATCTCGCCCGCTGCCTCGCACTGGAAGGCGCAGACGCCGGCATCCGCGTCAACACGGTCAACCCGGATGCGGTTCTGCGTGGCTCGAAAATCTGGAACGGCGAGTGGCGCGAGCAGCGTGCGGCGTCCTCTAAGATCGAGGTGGACGATCTCGAGGAACATTACCGCAAGCGCTCCATGCTGAAGCTGAACGTGTTCCCGGAGGATATAGCGGAGGCGATCTACTTCCTGGCCTCGGACGTATCGGCAAAGTCTACCGGCAATATTATCAATGTCGATGCGGGGAATGCGCAGAGCTTTACGCGGTGAGGGAGAGTGGCGGAGACCATTCCTCCACCCGTCATCCTCGGGCTTGACCCGAGGATCCATCCAAGCCTACCCAATCCATCGGTAGTGGATCCTCGGGTCAAGCCCGAGGATGACGGCAACGGGGAGCGGAGTAAGTGTCTACTTACGCAGAATAACCCAAATCGCATGAATGATGCCGGGCAGATAGCCGCACAGCGTCAAAAGAATATTGAGCCAGAAATGAAGACCGAGGCCAACCTGCAAAAACACGCCGACCGGCGGCAGGATGATGGCGAGAAGAATGCGAATGACGTCCACGATTGATAATCCCGTCTGATTGTTACCGTGCCAGTAACGTGAAGAGGGCGGGAATGGTTCAATGACAGCGTGGAGCAAAGGGAGGAAGAGATGACGGAATTGAGGATTGCGGCGGATATCGTCGCCCACGAAAACGAACAGCGTGAAAAAGCCCACAGCGCGGATTACGCGGCGCTGGGCGAGCACCTGTCCCGCCGCAACATCGATATAGATGCGATCACACGCAAAGTCTCCGAATTCTTCGTCGCGGTCCCGTCCTGGGGCGTCGGCACCGGCGGCACGCGCTTTGCCCGCTTCCCCGGTAAAGGCGAGCCACGCGGCATTTTCGACAAGCTGGATGATTGCGCCGTCATCAACCAACTGACCGCCGCAACACCCACCGTCTCGCTCCATATTCCATGGGACAAGCAAGACCCGGCGCGCCTAAAGTCGCACGCAAGCGCGCTCGGCCTCGGCTTCGACGCCATGAATTCCAACACCTTTTCGGACAGCGCGGACCAGAAGCATTCCTACAAATACGGCTCGCTCAGCCACACCGATGCCGCCACGCGCCAACAGGCGGTCGAACATAACATCGAATGTATCGAGATCGGCAACGCGCTTGGCTCGAAAGCACTGACCGTGTGGATCGGCGATGGCTCCAACTTCCCCGGCCAGAGCAATTTCACCAGAAGCTTCGAGCGCTATCTCGATGGCATGGCGCAAATCTACAAGGCGCTGCCGGATGACTGGCGCATCTTCTCCGAACACAAGATGTACGAGCCTGCCTTCTACTCGACGGTGGTGCAGGATTGGGGCACGAACTACCTCATCGCCAACACGCTCGGCGAAAAGGCCTTCTGCCTCGTAGATCTCGGCCACCACGCGCCCAACACCAACATCGAAATGATCGTCGCCCGCCTCATCCAGTTCGGCAAGCTCGGCGGTTTTCATTTCAACGACAGCAAATATGGCGACGACGATCTGGATGCGGGCGCAATCGAACCCTACCGCCTCTTCCTCGTCTTCAATGAGCTGGTGGATGCGGACCATCGCGGCGTAAAAGGCTTCCACCCCGCCCACATGATCGACCAGTCACACAACGTGACCGACCCTATCGAAAGCCTGATCTCCAGCGCCAACGAAATCCGCCGCGCCTACGCTCAAGCCCTGCTGGTGGACCGCACCGCGCTTGAAAGCTTCCAGCAGGAAAACGATGCCCTCATGGCATCCGACACACTGAAACGCGCGTACCGAACCGACGTGGAACCCATTTTGGCCGAAGCCCGCAAACGCGCCAACGCCGCCATAGACCCCATCGCCACCTACCGCGCCAGCGGCTACCGCGCAAAGGTCGCTTCCGAGCGCCCCGAATCCAAGGCTGGCAGCGGCGGCATCATCTAAACCTTGGTAAGATGCACGCTACGATAACCCCACCCACCGTCGTCCTCGGGTTTGACCCGAGGATCCACGAACCACGCAGCTATGGACATTCATCTCGGGCGAGAATGACGTCGAACTCGCGTCAAAACCATTAACAAACCAGCATGCGAACCGATGCGCCTTCACCCTTCTGTAACCAAATATGTCTGCCGGTAAGAGATTGTGAGTTTCGCCCCACCATCTCCACATTCACGTCTATGTTAGCGCTCATGAGAAAGCCGATAGACAAAGCCGGACTGATCTTCGTCGCACTCTTATGCGTCCTGATCGGCCTCGTCCTGAGCATCGTCCTCTTCGACGACAAAATCCAACTCGCGCCCCAGACGCAGGATGGCTCGCTGATACCGAGAACGGTGCCACAGCAGCAGTAATTTAGTAATCGACTACATTACTGGAATGCCACCAACCCGTTGATGCCTTCAACGCACTTCGGCCTCCGTTAGAGGGTCCGGTCGACTTACATGCATGATGGTTGGTGAATAATATGCCTTCGGGTAGAGCCCAGGTAGTTCCTCTACTATACCGAGTTCGATTAGTTTATCGATTGTTCCCTTTGCTGCTGCATAGGTCACGTTTAGTTTCTCTGCTGCTTCACTAACTGTAATCACAGGTCTCTCAAAAAGAGAATCGATTATAATCAACGGATTTGAAGAGCGACTGGATTTGGATGCGAGTGCTCTAAAGTTTTCATGGAGTGAGATAATTCGATCGATAGCGACGATAACGCTGGTGCATGTTTCGCAAATACGTTCGCAAAAAAAGTGAATCCAAGACGCCCATTCGCCTTTTGCTGAGACATTGAACATTCTGTCTATATATTCATCTTTATGATGCTCCATCGCGGGGCTAATATATAAGATTGGCATGTCTAGCAGACCATTATGCACGGCCATCAGTGAAATGAGCATTCTACCCATTCTTCCATTGCCGTCAGCAAACGGATGAATGGCTTCTATTTGATAATGAACGAGCGCTAAATCGATAAGTTTTTTGAAAGCAGATGCTTCCGTATCTCGATTAAGATAGGCTTCAAGGTCATCCATGCATTTTTGAGTTTCTGCTGGCGGTGGAGGGACATACCGAGCGCCGTCAATAGTACGGCCGCCAATCCAGTTTTGATCCCTTTTATATTCTCCCGGTCGCTTTTGCGCGCCACGAGTAGAACTGAGTCCACTTAAAAGAATTTCATGGCCTTTTTTTATTACTCGGTGAGAGATAGGAAGGGATGCTAACATCTCAAGCGAGGCATTCAACGCGTTTAGATAGTTAACTACTTCTCTTGTAGAGTCGTCGCTGTCTGTTTCCAGACCCGCTTCCGCTAGGAGTAGATGACTGTCCGTGGTGAAGGTTCCTTCCATCGCTGATGATGTGAGCGCTTCGTTTCGCTGTAAAGGGCGGACAAGAATGTAAGGGTTGGTGAGACGCCTACATGCGCCTTTCAATTCGCCCAATTTTTGAAGCGCTTCTCCGACGCATGTTGCAATAGTCGCAAAATCCAACGGAGGAGGGAGAGGTGCAGGGACAAACGCATACTGGTTCTGGATAGTCGGGACCAAGATACCTGTTTCGTTAGATGTAAACGATGAACGGTGCATTTATAGCTTCCTATAAGGTTTGAACCAACCTTATAGCAAAATCGGGTTTAGCTATAAAGTGAGAATGAGACCTTATAGCTGTCGAATCAGCATGTTGACGATTAACTCCGTGATCCTCTAAATATTGAGACCATTAGCAAATCGAGATGCTGAAATACGTTGTCACCAGCGATGATAACTTGGCCTCTTGTGCAACGGAAGTTTTTGATTTCAAAGGAAATGGTGCCGCTTACGTGACTCGAACACGTGACCCCGTCATTACGAATGACGTGCTCTACCAACTGAGCTAAAGCGGCCTGGCCGTTGCGCCGAATAAGGCTTCGGCGTGGCGTATGGCGGGCTGATACAGCCATTGGCGGAGGATTTCAAGTGTTCAAATTCGGCTTCTTGAAATTTTCCCCGCCTGCTGCGCGTCCCGACGCGTCAAAGGTTGAGCAGGCGGGCTTTTGCGCTTTGATATTCCGCGGCCAGCCGGTCGACCAGAGCGGACACGGGTTCTACGGCTTTCACCGCGCCCACGCCTTGGCCCGCGCCCCAAATGTCTTTCCATGCCTTTGCGCCGGTCGAGGCGGCGGCGAAGTCCATCTTGGAGGGGTCGGCCACGGGCAGGTTGTCTGGGTCCATGCCTGAGGCGAGGATCGAGGCTTTCAGGTAGTTGCCGTGCACGCCGGTAAAATAGTTGGAGTAAACAATGTCATTGGCCTGCGCATCGACGATGGCCTGCTTATGGGCATCGGTAGCGCGGGCTTCCGTCGTGGCGATGAAGGGTGAGCCGATATAGGCCATGTCCGCGCCCATGGCCTGTGCCGCAAGGATCGCGCCGCCATTGGCAATCGCGCCCGCAAGAAGCAGAGGCCCATCGAACCATTCGCGGATTTCCTGCACCAGCGCAAACGGAGACAGCGTTCCCGCGTGGCCGCCAGCGCCGGTCGCAACCGCGATCAGGCCATCCGCGCCCTTGCGAATAGCGGAGTTGGCGTGGCGGTTGTTGATGACGTCATGCAGAACGATGCCGCCATAGGAATGGATCGCGGCGTTGACCTCCGGCACCGCACCGAGAGACGAAATCACGATCGGCACCTTGTATTTCACGCACAGCCCCAGATCATGTTCCAGCCGCTTGTTGGACATGTGCACGATCTGGTTCACGGCAAAGGGCGCCGCCGGGCGGTCCGGGTTTGCCGCATTGTGTGCTGCCAGTTCTTCGGTCATCATGGCCAGCCATTCGTCCAGCTGGCTTTCGGGCCGCGCATTGAGGGCGGGGAACGCACCCACGACGCCCGCCTTGCACTGCGCCAGCGTCAATTCGGGGTGCGAAATGATGAAAAGCGGCGATGCGATGACCGGCAGACGAAGATTGTCCTTGAGAATGGACGGCAGCATGGTTCCTCCCACAGAATTGACGTTTACGCGCACGTAAGATGTAGCGAAGCGGGCAGAGCTTGAAAAGCGAAAAAGTTCGATGAACGTCGCAAACCCTTTTGCGCTGGAACGCCGATACCGCCATGCCGCTTCGCTGTCCGTTTGCAGACACTTCGTTCCCGCCTCGCCATAGTGGTGACGTTTTCCCCAAGCCAATCTGCGCTTTACGGGCGAGGTGGCTTGCGGTTGCGCGCGCTAAACGTTACCGAATCGTAAACAGCATGGCGAGACAGCGGCCTCGCGCGGCCTCGAGAAAGAAGGACCGAGAGTGAGCGGACTGGAAACGGCAATCAGGAATGCCCTCGAAAAATCGGATAGATCGAATGCCGAGGTGCGCGCGCGCATTTACCAGTCTTCCCGGCAGGCGCTGGAAGCGGGGCTGCGCAAGCAGGGCGTAGACGATCCGAATGTGGTTGCCCAGCAGCGCCAGCGTCTCGAAGGCCTCATCCACGCCATCGAAACGGAAGAGCGCAACCGGCTTCTGGATGTGGTGGAAGATCACGTCCGCCGCGAAGCTGCCCGAACGCCCCCTCCGCCCGTGCCACAGCAAACCCAGCGACCCGCCGATTCGTCCGCCGCCCCCTCCGTCGCGCCAGAGCGTCGGCACGAGGATGATGTCGATGAGGCCGCCATGGCGGTGGAGCCCGAATTGCGCAGCGAGAAGCGCGGTCATGTTGCGCCGCAGCCAGCCCCGAGCATGGATGATTTCCGCGTCGAGCGCTCCGATGACGCGCTTCGCAACATGACATCGTCTGCCGGGCCGTCATTCGAAGCGTCTTCGCTTGCCTTCAAGCCGGAGCGCGCTGCAAAGGCGCGCCGCAAGAGGGGCATCATCACCCGTCTTTTCATCTGGTTCACCTTTCTGGCTTTCATCGCCTTGGGCGCATGGTGGGTCTATAGTTCCGGCTTGCTGCTCAGCCCGGCGGATCGCGATACCAGCGTGCCGAACCCGCCGCCACAGGTGCAGTCGGAAGATTTCAACGGCCATGAGGCAACGCCGGAGCCAACGCTGTCGGCCGGTCGCGGTTTCTCCTCGGACTGGCAGGAAGTCTATAATGCCGAACGCGGCAATGCCGGGCTTCAGCCCGGTTCGCTTGCAGGCGTCGAAGATGTCGTCACCGGCGGCGGAAAGGCCGTGCGCGTCACCTCCCGCACGGCGGAACAGGGCGGCAATATCGCCATCGCCGTTCCCGTGGACGTGCTACGCGAAATGGCCGGAAAATCCTCCACCATCGCCATCACCCTGCAATCGGCCAGCGACCGCCAGACCCAGGTCTCCGTCGCCTGTGATTTCGGCAGCCTCGGAGATTGCTCCCGCCACCGCTTCACCGCCACGCAGGAGCGCGCGGATATGCTGATCAACGTCAATTTCGACCGCGCCATGGCTCCCAACACCCCGGGCCGCATCCTCATCAACAGCGATATCGACGGCAGCGCGCGCCCGATCAATCTCTATTCGGTCAGGATTTTGCCGGGGGAGTGAGGGGAGACCGCGTGGCAAAAACCCCTCACCAAGAACACCTAGGACTTCGCTCTGCGAAGTCGAGGTTTTCTATCCTCTCCCACAAGGGGAGAGGAAAATTTGCCTCACCGTCTCGGCCTTCTTAGGCGTTATGGGACGAGAAACAGTGCCGCGGGGCTACCTCTACCTCATCCTGAGCCTGTCGAAGGGGTGGGAGAGGAAGAAAAATCATGATCTTAGCTTCAGCTAAGTCATAGATTTTTTTCGGTAGAGGGGTTACGCTTTAAACTCCACCTCACTTCAAAAACTTAGGCCCGCTTCCCAAAATCTTGTCATCTATCTCGCCAATCGCCTTTTTATCCTTACCGTCATAATCCAGAGACGTCAGAATATGGCGGATGAGGTTCAGCCGCAGGCGGCGTTTGTCGTTGGCGCGGATGACGGTCCAGGGGGCGTCGTCTATGTTGGTCTTGTCCAGCATCTCGTCGCGGGCTGCGGTGTAGTCGTCCCATTTGGTGAGTGCCGCGATGTCCATGTCGGAAAGCTTCCAGGATTTCAGCAGACTTTGCCGCCGGTCATGGAAGCGCTCGAGCTGGGTTTCCTGGCCGATATCGAGATAGAACTTGAACAGGTGCACGCCCTCATGCACCAGCATCTTTTCCAGCCGCGGCACTTCCTTAAGGAAGCGTTTGTGTTCGTCCGGCGTGCAGAACCCCATCACGGGCTCCACGCCTGCGCGGTTATACCAGGAACGGTCGAACAGCACGAATTCTCCGGCCGTCGGAAAATGCGCGATGTAGCGCTGGAAATACCATTGGCCGCGCTCTGTTTCCGTCGGCTTCGTCAGCGCCACGATGCGCGCATAGCGGGGGTTCAGATATTCCCGCACCGCGCCAATCGAGCCGCCCTTGCCAGCCGCGTCGCGCCCTTCGAAAAGGGCGATGATGCGGTGGCCGGTGGCCTGCTGCCAGAACTGCACCTTGACGAGTTCAACCTGCAAAGCCTCTAGCGCTTCCTCATATTCCTTGCGATCAAGCTTCTTGTCATAGGGAAACCCGCCGGAGGTCAGCTTCTGGTCCTCCACCCAGTCCGGCAGAACCGGATCGTCGATGTTGAAGACGCGCTCTTTGCCGTCGATTTTCAGTGTGACGGACCGGTCCTTGGCGGTTTCGCTCATGATCTCTCCCTTTTGAAACGCGTCGGCTTCTTTCTCTAACTTCAGCCTGAAGAACATGGATTTCAAGAGCGAAACGGTCGCTTCCGTTCCCTAGCTCTGTCCACATAATTCTTCGCGCCTTCACCAAGGGAAAAGACAGGGCGAAGAATCTCTGTCATGAAAGGGGTCTATGAGGGGGAGATTGGGACATGAGCAGATCGGGCAGCGAAAGCAATGGCAATGGCAGTCATGGAAGGAGATAGTGCATTCCGGCGGTATTGGCGCAGAATGCGCAGCAACTGGCTTGCCGTTCTCGTCGTCTCCATGCTTGCCGTCGTCGCGCTCACGGAATTCCGCACGCCCTATCTGCCGGTTGCCCTGTGGCTGGCCTCGATTGTCGCCATCTTCTCCATCAACACCGGCTCCTCGGCAAAAAGCCGGGAGGAAAAGAAGCAGAAGGTAGAGGCGGAGCCGCAGGAAGCCGTCAATCCGGGGCTGATTGCAGGCGTGCGCGCAGGGCTTGCCGTGCTGGATACGCCCGTCTTCATTCTGGATCAGAATGCCAGCGTGCTGTTTGAAAACACCGCTGCCGAACGTGCCTTCGGCACGCTTCCGGTCGGCTCGCATATTTCCGGTCGCCTGCGCTCTCCCGGTCTTCTCGATGTCATTCGCGAAACCATCGCCACCGGCACGCCAAATCAGGTGGAGCATTCGGAGCGGCTGCCTTCGGAGCGCGTCTTCATCGTCCGCATCGCACCGGCGGATATGCCGCAGGCCGCAGGTGCGCCTTTCTATATCCTCTCCTTCCGCGATATTTCGGATCTGCGCCGCATAGACCGCATGCGTAGCGATTTCGTTGCCAATGCCAGCCATGAACTCAGAACGCCGCTCGCATCGCTGCGCGGCTTCATCGAAACCATGCAGGGACCGGCAAAGGAAGATCCGAAGGCGAGAGAGCGCTTCCTCGGCATCATGCTGGATCAGGCCACCCGCATGAGCCGTCTGGTGGATGACCTCATGTCACTGTCGCGGCTGGAGCTTCGCGCCAACATCGCGCCGGATCAGAAGGTGGATCTGGTGCCGCTTCTCGGCCATGTCCGCGATAGTCTTCTGCCGCTCGCCAGCGATCTCGAAGTCGCGATCAACCTCCATATGCCGGAGGGTCCGGTGGAGATAACGGGTGATCGGGACGAGCTGGTGCAGGTGTTCCAGAACCTTGTCGAGAATGCCTGTAAATATGGTCAGGATGGCAAAACCGTCGATGTTTTCCTGCGCGCGGAAACGGGCCAGCAGGTCGAAGTCAGCGTGCTGGACAAGGGTCCGGGCATTCCCGCAGAGCATGTTCCGCGCTTAACGGAGCGTTTTTATCGCGTCAGCGTCGCCGATAGCAGATCGAAAAAAGGCACCGGGTTGGGGCTTGCCATCGTCAAGCATATCCTCACCCGCCATCGCGCGCGCCTCATCATCCGCTCGGAAATCGATGTGGGCACGGACTTCACCGTGCGTTTTTGACATAAAACCCTCATGTGGTTTTGTGTCATCTTAATTTCTCCTTTTAAACCAATAGGTTGATATGTCACAAATCTTTCATCGAAGTGACATAAAAGGGTGTGGCAAGACTGGTTATGAAGAGGCCGCCGGGGCAGTCCAGAAAAGGACTTAAGGGGTAAGTCTCTTGCCGGCAGAGTTCACAAATGCCCTTAAGGGCCCCACGACGGGAGAGTCACATGAATATCGTTAAATTGTCCGCAGCAGCTCTGGTGGCTTCCGTTGCCTTCGCAGGTGCCGCTTCTGCTCGCGACCAGATCCAGGTTGCCGGTTCCTCCACGGTTCTGCCTTACGCAAAGATCGTTGCTGAAAGCTTCGCTGAAGCATTCCCGAACTTCAAGGCTCCTGTTGTTGAGTCCGGCGGCACGGGCGGTGGTCTGAAGGCATTCTGCTCCGGCGTTGGTGAAGGCACCATCGACATCGCGAACGCTTCGCGCCCAATCAAGGCTGATGAGCTTGCAGCTTGCAAGTCCGCTGGCGTTGCAGACGTTCAGGAAGTCAAGATCGGCTATGACGGTATCGTTTTCGCCATGGACTCGTCCAACAAGGACGTGAAGCTCGAGCCTAAGGATCTGTATCTCGGTCTCGCCGCTGAAGTCGTCAAGGATGGCAAGCTCGTTGCCAACCCTTACAAGAAGTGGTCCGAAATCAACAAGGAACTGCCGGACGTAGCAATCGCTGCCTACATCCCTGGCTCCAAGCACGGCACGCGCGAAGTCTTCGAAGAGAAGATCATGGCTGACGGCTGCAAGGAAGCCAAGGCAACCGACGCGATCAAGGGTCTGGTTCCAGATGCCAAGCAGGCTGCTGCAAAGTGCATCGCAGTTCGCAAGGACGGCGCTGCTGTCGACATCGACGGCGACTACACCGAAACGCTTGCTCGTATCGCTGCAAACAAGACCGGCGTTGGCGTATTCGGCCTCGCTTTCTACGAAAACAACAAGGACAAGCTGAAGGTTGCAACCGTCAGCGGCGTCGTTCCTTCCACGGAAACCGTTGCTTCCGGCAAGTACCCTGTTTCTCGCCCGCTGTTCTTCTACGTCAAGAAGGCTCACCTCGGCGTGATCCCTGGCCTGAAGGAATATGTTGAGTTCTTCACGTCCGACGAAATGATCGGCCCTGACTCTCCGCTGGCTAACTACGGCCTGGTTGCTGCTCCAGAAGCTGAGCGCAAGGAAATCCGCGCCAAGTTCGAAGCCGGCACCACCATGTAATGATATCCGGTAAGCGCAGCATAATTGCTGCGCTTACCATCCTTCCTGTTGGCAATGTGCGATTGCGGGCAGGGTGGTGCGGACCGAGGGTTGACAGTTCCTATTTATCGTAAGACCAAGCCGCCGATAAATATGATGTATCAACCCGGAATGCGTGCGCTGAATAGAAAGACGGTGCTGATGGCTTTCACAGCCTGAAGCGGTCCGCATCTTTGCAAAGTATCTGATACCGCATCGTACCTTTAGGTGCGCCGAGGAAAGTCTCCATGAACACATCCCTTCTTTTGGCTATACTGGCGCTGATTGGCATCGCCAGCTACGTGCTCGGCACACGCCGCGCCGTGGCGCTTGCGGGCGGTCGTCCCTCCAGCATGCATTCCCGCGCCGGTTATCACGGCTCGTACGTCCTCGTCTGGGCGATCATTCCCTCGGCGCTCATTCTGGCGCTGTGGCTCGTCATCAGCCCCATGATCATTACGTCTTCGGTTCGTGCCGGTTTCCCCGAGGAGATCAAGGCGCAGCCGGAAGCGCAGCAGAGCCTGACATACGGCATGGTCGGTTCCATTGCGCGCGGTCTCGACCGCCTGTCTTCGGAAGAATATGCGCAGGTCAAGGCCGATCCGGCCACGACACGCGCGCTTCTGGCCTCCAAGGGCGTCGCCATCGCCGGTGATCCAGAGCCCTATATGGTCGAAGCAGCGGAAACGCTGAACACGCTGACGGCAACCAGCCGCCTCGCCATGGTCGCCGTCGTTCTTCTAGCAGCCCTCGGCGGTGCCTTCTATGCGCTGCGCGGCATCGCTCCGCGCTTCCGTGCCCGTAACACGGTGGAGAAGGTCATTCTCGGCGCGCTGCTCGTCGCCTCTTCCATCGCGATCCTGACCACCATCGGCATCGTGCTGTCCATGCTGACGGAAGCGATCCAGTTCTTCAACATGGTGCCAGCGCACGAGTTCTTCTTCGGAACCGTATGGGACCCGCGTTTCGCCGCGGCTGGCTCCACCGATAGCTCCGGTCAGTTCGGCCTCATCCCGCTTCTCGCCGGCACGCTCTATATCGGCTTCGTCGCCATGCTGGTTGCTGTTCCGGTCGGTCTGTTCTCGGCCATCTACATGGCGGAGTATGCCACGCCGCGCTTCCGCTCCATCGCAAAGCCGCTGCTCGAAGTTCTCGCCGGTATCCCGACCATCGTTTACGGCTTCTTCGCGCTCACCACGGTCGGCCCGTTCCTGCGTGACATTTCCGCCCAGATCAACGGCCTGACGACGGGCGATTACTCCAACTTCATCCAGGCACAGAGCGTCATCACCGCAGGCTTCGTCATGGGCATCATGCTGATCCCATACGTCTCCTCGCTGTCGGATGACATCATCACCGCCGTTCCCCGCGCTCTTCGCGATGGTTCGCTCGGTCTCGGTGCCACTCGTTCGGAAACGGTCAAGAAGGTCATCCTTCCCGCCGCTCTGCCAGGCATCGTCGGCGCCATCCTGATGACCGCCTCGCGCGCCATCGGTGAAACCATGATCGTGGTTCTCGCCGCCGGTGTCGCCGCCCGCCTACAGCTCGATCCGTTCGAGCCGATGACGACGGTAACGGTCAAGATCGTCAGCCAGCTGACGGGCGACCTTGAGTTCACCTCGCCGCAGACGCTCGTTGCCTTCGCGCTTGGCATCACCCTCTTTGCCATCACGCTTTGCCTCAATATCTACGCGCTCTACATCGTGCGCAAATACCGGGAGCAGTACGAATGACCGAGGTCGTTACTCCGGGCAGCCTTGCCCCAGCCGCAACGAAGAAGGTCCGTCGCGATATCGGCATCAAGCGCCGCTACGCTGCAGAACGTCGCTTCCGCGCCTATGGTCTTGCCGCCATCTCGTTTGGCCTGCTGTTTCTCTTCCTTCTGCTCTGGTCGGTTGTCGGCAAAGGCTATACCGCCTTCCAGCAGACGATGATCACCATCCCGGTCGAGTTCTCGCAGCAGATCATCGATCCGGACAATGTGCGCGCACAGAACCCCTCCAAGCTGATGACCGCCAATTATCCGGTCGTCGCCCGCAACTCGCTGGCAAAGGTGCTTGGCGTTTCGCTGGATGACCGCACCGGTCTTCGCGCCGTCAACGCGCTGATTTCGGATGGCGTGCGCACCCAGCTGCGTGACATCGTTACCTCCGACCCAAGCGTCATCGGCACCACGCGCACCGTATCGCTTCTGGCCTCAGGTGATGTCGACAGCGCCTTCAAGGGCCAGATCGACATGACGGTGGACCAGCAGAACCGCCGCATCTCCGACCAGCAGGTCGGCTGGATGAACCAGCTCGTGGAAAAAGGCCAGCTGGGCAAACAGTTCAACACCGGCATCTTCTTCAACGGCGCATCCAGCCGTCCAGAAGCCGCAGGTGTCGGCGTTGCCCTCATCGGCTCCTTCTACATGATGCTGATCGTTCTGGTGCTCTCGCTGCCCATCGGCGTCGCAGCCTCCATCTATCTGGAAGAATTCGCGCCGAAGAACCGCCTGACGGACCTCATCGAAGTCAACATCAACAACCTGGCCGCCGTACCTTCCATCGTTTACGGTCTGCTCGGCCTGTCGGTCTTCATCAACTTCATGGGCTTCCCGCGCTCGGCCTCGCTGGTCGGCGGCCTGGTGCTGACCCTGATGACGTTGCCGACCATCATCATCGCCACCCGCGCTGCCCTGAAGGCCGTGCCGCCATCCATCCGTGCTGCGGCTCTCGGTCTCGGTGCATCCAAGATGCAGACCATCTTCCATCACGTGCTGCCGCTCGCCATGCCCGGTATCTTGACCGGCACCATCATTGGCCTCGCGCACGCCCTCGGCGAAACCGCACCGCTGCTCCTCATCGGCATGGTCGCATTCGTCGCAAACTATCCGACGACGCCCATGGACCCGTCCACGGCGCTGCCGGTGCAGATTTACATGTGGGCGAACGAAGCGGAACGCGCCTTTGTCGAAAGGACATCTGGCGCTATCATCATCCTGCTTCTGTTCCTCCTCGTCATGAATGTTGGAGCAATCCTGTTGCGCCGCCGCTTCGAGCGTCGTTGGTAGAGGGAGAACCGAACTATGAACATGTTGTCGGAAGCAGCAGTTGAAAAGGCGCTGGACAAGAAAATGAATGAAGTTTCGTACAAGATGATCGGCAAGGACGTTTCCGTCTATTACGGCGAAAAGCGTGCCCTTTACGATGTGAACCTCAATGTTCGCGAAAACACGGTAACGGCTCTCATCGGCCCTTCTGGTTGCGGCAAGTCCACCTTCCTGCGGACGCTCAACCGCATGAACGACACCATCGATGGCTGCCGCGTCACCGGCAAGATCACGCTGGATCAGGACGATATCTACGATCCGTCCATCGACGTCGTGGAACTTCGCGCCCGCGTCGGCATGGTGTTCCAGAAGCCGAACCCGTTCCCGAAGTCCATCTACGAAAACATCGCCTACGGCCCGCGGATCCACGGTCTCGCCCGCAACAAGGCGGATATGGACCAGATCGTGGAGCAGAGCCTGCAGAAGGCTGGTCTCTGGAACGAAGCCAAGGATCGCCTGCACGAATCCGGCACGGGTCTCTCCGGCGGTCAGCAGCAGCGTCTGTGCATCGCACGCGCCGTTGCCGTTTCGCCGGAAGTCATCCTCATGGACGAGCCCTGCTCGGCACTCGACCCGATTGCGACGGCCAAGGTGGAAGAGCTCATTCACGAGCTTCGCGCCAACTATACCATCGTCATCGTCACGCACTCCATGCAGCAGGCCGCCCGCGTTTCGCAGCGCACGGCCATGTTCCACCTCGGCCACCTGGTGGAAGAGAACGATACGGACAAGATGTTCACCAACCCGGATGACCAGCGCACCCAGGATTACATCATGGGTCGCTTCGGCTGATCAGCCACGAGTGACGTCATCACACCGCGCCAGCCGCTCGAGCCCAGAAGGTGGGCTTGCGGCAAGGCGTTTCGAAACCGGAGAATTCGAACATGACAAATTCCCATATCATGTCAGCCTATGATGAAGAGCTGAAGTTCCTCACCCGCCGTATCGCTGAAATGGGCGGTCTGGCCGAACAGATGTGCGCCGATGCCGTGCGTGCGCTGGTCAATTCCGATGCGGCTCTTGCCCAGAAAGTCATCTCCGACGACACGATCCTCGATCATGCCGAGCGTGAAATCGGCGATAAGGCCATCGTCACCATCGCAAAGCGCCAGCCCATGGCTGCCGACCTTCGCGAAATCATCGGTTCGCTGCGTATCGCAGCCGATCTGGAGCGCGTCGGCGATCTCGGCAAGAACACTGCCAAGCGCGTGATCGCGGTTGCCGGAACCGGCGTTCCGCGCAAGCTCGCCCGTGGCCTAGAGCATCTCTCCGAACTCGCGCTCGTGCAGCTGAAAGAAGTGCTGGATGTCTACTCCACCCGTTCTGCGGAAAAGGCTCAGGCCATCCGCGAGCGCGATGAGGAAATCGACGCCATGTACACCTCGCTCTTCCGCGAGCTCCTGACCTACATGATGGAAGATCCGCGCAACATCACCACCTGCACGCATCTTCTGTTCTGCGCCAAGAACATCGAGCGCGTCGGCGATCACGCCACCAACATCGCCGAAACGATCTACTACATGACGACCGGCAGCCAGCCGGAAGGCGAGCGCCCGAAGGACGATAGCTCCAACACGCTCGGCGCTGTCACGGAATAAGTTTTGCAGCATCGGCTTGGAAAGATCGGGAAGGTCTTCGAAAGGCTCGATGCTTGGATCAACACGCTGGAGCGTCATCATGGGTCCGGGGGGACTGACGCTCCAGAGAAGACTGGCGGAGTTTGAAGCCAATGGTGCCTAAAATTGCAGTTGTCGAAGATGAAGAGGCCCTTAGCGTTCTTCTTCGCTACAATCTGGAATCCGAAGGTTATGACGTCGATACGATCCCGCGCGGCGATGAGGCGGAAATTCGCCTTCAGGAACGCACGCCGGATTTGCTGATCCTCGACTGGATGCTGCCCGGCGTCTCCGGCATCGAGCTTTGCCGCCGTCTGCGCATGCGCCCCGAAACCGAGCGCCTGCCGATCATCATGCTGACCGCCCGCGGCGAAGAAAGCGAACGCGTTCGCGGACTGGCCACCGGCGCGGATGATTATGTGGTCAAGCCCTTCTCCACACCGGAACTCATGGCTCGCGTCAAAGCCATGCTGCGCCGCGCCAAGCCGGAAGTGCTGTCTTCAGTGCTCAAATGCGGCGATATCGAACTGGACCGCGAAACCCACCGCGTCCACCGCAAAAGCCGCGAAGTCCGCCTCGGCCCAACCGAATTCCGCCTCTTGGAATTCCTCATGACCTCGCCGGGCCGCGTTTTCTCCCGCTCGCAACTGCTGGACGGCGTCTGGGGCCACGATATCTACGTCGACGAACGCACCGTAGACGTCCACGTCGGCCGCCTCCGCAAAGCCCTCAACTTCTCCAGCATGCAGGACGTCATCCGCACGGTGCGCGGCGCTGGATATTCGATGGAAGCGTGATTGCGGTCTTTGGCACTCATTCCAACCGCCATCGCCATCCTCGGACGTGACCACTTGCCTTTTGCGAGTTCGCGGTCGAAGCACAACCCCTCACCTGAAAAATCTATGACTTAGCTAAAGCTAAGATCATGATTTTTCTTCCTCTCCCACCCCTTCGACAAGCTCAGGGGGAGAGGTAACCCGCGGCGCCGCTTTTACTGGATCGTAAACGCGAAGATGGGGTAGAAACGGTGCGGTCTTTTCCTCTCCCCCTGTGGGAGAGGATAGAAAACCTCGACTTCGCAAAGCGAAGTCCTAGGTTTTCTTGGTGAGGGGTAACCTCTGCCCACCAACGCACACCCCACCCGCGTCATCCTCGGGTCAAGCCCACCGCTGTCCGGTTTAAATGTGCGGATGTGCGGATGTGCGGATGCGCGGCAAGGCTTTGAATGCATTGCAGTTCCATCCTTGAAATCCGGTTGGGACACGCTTTGACCGCGTTTGCTGCGGGGTGGCGAAAGTGCAGCCCCACTTCCGTCATCCCGGACTTGATCCGGGATCCAGCCAGACCAAGTCTTTGGTCTGAAAGACTTTTTCGACGCGCAGACGCGCGTCTGCTGGACCCCGCATCAAGTGCGGGGTGACGGGTGGGGCAGCTGTTCTCGTTCCAAACTAGCCGCCCAGTTTAAACCGGACAGCAGCTGGCCAAGCCCGAGGATGACGGCAGTGGGTGCCTTAGCCTTGTTGCCGAATTACGGCCGCATCAGCACGCCCAATAGTGACCCGCCCCGTAATGGGACAAATCCCAGCATAAAGAATTTTTCAAAAAAAAAATCCCCCCAACATTTTTCCCCACCCCCAAAACCACCCGTACACTCCCCCTCATCCCGCCGCGGATACACCGCAAGGCGTTGCGGCGAGGCGGGGTCGGTGCTGGGGGTGAGGAGGTTACGCGGCCTCTCCATTCCCAGGGTCGAGCAGCAATCCCCCCGGCGGCAACGGGAGGAGGACATGGCGTCGGTTTCGGACCGGCTGGCGCAGTTCTCCCGATGCCCGACCTGGCCGGATCGACAAGCGGCGGTGCGAACAACGGCTGTCGGGTTTCGATCCATCCGTCAGGATTTCGCCGCCGGGCGTACCGACAGCTCATCGTCTCATGGTCGAACGCGATCATGAAGATAGAAGCGAAAGTCAGGCGGTACACAGGAAGACGCTGCATCTGCCGCGTTCACCCCGAAAAGGTGAACGGACGGATCGTAAGGCAACCATCTGGCCAGCACTCGAAACGTGCTGGCGAGTGGGAGCCTTGCGGAGAACGGATCGGGACTGCGGGCTGTACGAGATGTTCGGCGCCCGCATCCTCGAAGGCAGGTGTGGCTGAACTGGCAGGGCGATGGCGGGCAACCATCATCGCACCCGGATGGGAAGGGTTGGGCCTTGATCAAGTCCGACCGGTTCTCCGGCAAGGTTTTTAACCCTTGCCATCCGGGTTATGCCAGCCGTGGCAAGAGGATTGCGGCTCTGCCGAAAGAGCCGAACGGGGCGCTGAGAGGTGCCACATACTAAACTACCCAACGAGGCAGCTTTCTGCGCCCCGTCCGAAATGCCATGGCCCGAACAAGGCGATGGAGAGAATGAGAAGATCAAGCCACGGGCAGATGCTGCCGCGTGAACGGCGAAGCTTGGCATGAAGCTGGCCGGGATTTTTGACATTTTGTTTGCGAGGGAGAACCCCTCACCAAGAAAACCTAAGATTTCGCCTTGCGAAGATCGAGGTTTTCTATCCTCTCCCACAAGGGGAGAGGAAAAGGCGGCACCGTTTCAACGCCATCAAAAAGAAAACGCCGCAAGGGTGCGGCAGGTTATCTCTCCCCCAGCATCCTGAGCCCGCCGAAGGGGTGGGAGAGAAAGCAATTTCAACACCTTAGCGCCAGCTAAGTGTTAGAAATTGCAAGTGAGGGGTTTCATTTTATCGCGTCCATAGCAAAAATAGGACGCCGGGTCTGATAATAGAACCCAGACCTTTTACCACCCAGATATCCTCTCACCACGAAAACAAAATCCACCACCCACACAACAAAAAGCGGACCGAAGCCCGCTCTCCAAAACTCAAAATGTCGCCAAATCCATCAGGCCTTGCGGCGTTCGCTGACGGGCTGATACGCCATCTTGGCGTGGAACTTGCAGTAGGGCGAAGACTCGGAAGCTTCGCAGCCGCAGAAGTGGAAGTCGTCCTTCAGCGGGTCGCCGACCGGCCACTTGCAGGTGCGTTCGGTCAGTTCCGTCAGCGTCAGGCGGCGGGAGATCGGGATGACGACGTTGGAGGAAGGGCGCGCATATTCGAGCGTCTCGACCGCGTCGATGTCCATGTCTTCCTTGAAGGCGACGGCACCGGAGGTGCGCACTGGAACCGGGCGGTTTGCTGCCGGGCGGGCGGCGGCGAAATTGGCCGGGCGTTGTGGCGCGGAGGCCGGGCGCTTTACCGCAGGACGGGAGGTTGCAACCGTGCCGCCAGCCTTGGCGCGGCCCGGCAGGTTCAGCCGGTGCACCTTGCCGATGACGGCGTTGCGGCTGACGCCGCCCAGCTGTGCTGCGATCTGGCTTGCGCTCAGGCCTTCGGCCCATAGCTTCTTGAGCTTTTCAACCCGTTCATCCGTCCAGTTCATACCGCTTCTCCGCTCGTCGCTCAGGCAGAATCCGTCTCCAATGCCGTGGAGCAAACCACGCGCAGAGCATCTGCCAGATTGTAGGTGACTAGTTCCGCCGCATTGCAGTCTAGTAATTGACGATTAACCTAATCGCCGGTTGACTCCGTGACAAGAGTCGCAGGAATCATCTGGAATCGATTTCTCGGTTTTCCCCAACTTGCTTGGTCTGTGAGTCAGAAAGGCAACAGTTGGTGGCTCGGCGCCCAGCCTCTACTAAGGCTTGAGAAAGCGCTCAAGTGCCGAGATTTGTTGACATCCGACGGCGAAGTGACAATAGTGCGCTTGCAGTGAAGAGAACATGCAGGCCGCCGCGAGGCGGCATTTTTGATTTTCAGGGCAGGGATAACCCCTTAGCCCTATTGACAGAGGTCTTGACCGACCTGACGTAAGGAGTGATGCAGCCATGGCCGAAACTTCGCCCGAAACTGGGTCGTTGTTCGATACGTTTTCCAGAGCCCCCTTGCGCTTCGACCGAGGCGAAGGCGTTTGGCTGATCACGGAAAGCGGCGAGCGATATCTCGATTTCGGCGCAGGCGTCGCCGTCACCTCCGTCGGCCACAGCCATCCGCACATGGTCGAGGCGCTCAAAGGTCAGGTCGAGAAGGTCTGGCACCTCTCCAACCTCTATGAAGTGCCGGGTCAGGAAGTGCTGTCCAGGCGGCTGACCGATGCAACCTTTGCGGATAAGGTGTTCTTCACCAACTCCGGCGCAGAGGCGCTGGAATGCGCCATCAAGACCGCGCGCCGTTACCACTATACGCACGGCCACCCGGAAAAATTCCGCATCATCACATTCGAAGGCGCCTTCCATGGCCGCACGCTGGCAACCATCGCGGCTGGCGGACAGGCGAAGTATCTGGAAGGTTTCGGCCCCAAGGTCGAAGGCTTCGATCAGGTGCCGTTCGGTGATCTGGAAGCGCTGAAGGCGGCCATCGTGCCGGAAACGGCGGCGCTGCTGATCGAGCCTATTCAAGGTGAGGGCGGCATCCGCGTCGTTGAGCCGGAATTCCTGCGGACGCTGCGCGCACTGTGCGAAGAGCATGGCCTGCTGCTGATTTTCGATGAGGTCCAGACCGGCGTTGGCCGCACGGGCAAGTTCTTCGCTTATGAATGGTCGGGTGTGACGCCGGATATCATGGCCGTTGCCAAGGGCATCGGCGGTGGTTTTCCCTTCGGCGCCTGCCTTGCAACGGCAGAAGCGGCTTCGGGAATGACGGCGGGTGTGCATGGCACGACCTATGGCGGCAACCCGCTTGCCATGGCCGCTGGCAATGCAGTTTTGGATATCGTGCTGGGAGATGGTTTCGTTCAGCATGTGCGCGATGTCGCGCTCGTCTTCCGTCAGGGTCTGGCATCACTGAAGGATCGTTATCCCGACGTGATCGAGGAAATCCGTGGCGAGGGCTTGCTGCTGGGCATCAAGGCCAAGGTGCCTTCGGGCGATCTGCTTCAGGCCATGCGTGCGGAGCATCTGCTGGGTGTTCCGGCTGGCGATAACGTCATCCGCCTTCTGCCGCCGCTGGTCGTGACTGCGGAAGAGGCTCGCGAGGGCTTGGCGCGCGTCGAAAAGGCCGCCGAAGCACTCACCACCAAACTGGCAAAGAGCGCCTGATTTTTCAAAGAGGCGCGCGAGGGCCGGCATAGGGTGGCCCGCATCCATGGGACTATATTGAAATGGCATCTGCAAAGCATTTTCTAGACCTTTCGGCCGTCGGTTCGGAAGACCTGCGGGTCATTCTCGAAGACGCCAAGACACGCAAGATCGCAACGAAGAACGGCATGGCGGACAAGCCGCTGGCGGGCAAGATGCTGGCCATGATCTTCGAAAAGCCGTCCACCCGTACCCGCGTTTCCTTCGATGTCGGTATGCGCCAGCTGGGTGGCGAGACGCTGTTTCTCTCCGGCACCGAAATGCAGCTCGGTCGCGCCGAAACCATTGGCGATACGGCCAAGGTTCTGTCGCGCTATGTCGATGCGATCATGATCCGCACCACGGACCATTCGCGCCTGCTGGAACTTGCAGAACATGCGACCGTGCCCGTCATCAACGGCCTGACGGACGAGACGCATCCGTGCCAGATCATGGCCGATATCATGACCTTCGAAGAACATCGCGGCCCGGTGAAGGGCAAGACGATTGCCTGGACGGGTGATGGCAACAACGTGCTGCATTCGCTGGTCGAAGGCTCGGCACGCTTCGGCTACAAGATGAACATGGCCGTGCCCATGGGCTCGGAGCCGCTGGACAAGTATCTCAATTGGGCGCGCAACAATGGCGGCGAAATCATGCTGTGCCATGATGCCGACCGCGCGGTTGCCGGGTCCGATTGCATTGTGACGGATACCTGGGTTTCGATGAACCAGGAACACAAGGCGCGCGGCCACAACATCTTCCAGCCCTTCCAAGTCAATGATGCGCTGATGAAGAAGGCCAATGGCGACGCGCTGTTTATGCACTGCCTGCCTGCGCATCGCGGCGAGGAAGTAACGGATGCGGTAATCGACGGCCCGCAGTCCGTGGTTTTCGATGAGGCGGAAAACCGCCTGCATGCGCAAAAGGCCGTCATCGCCTGGTGCATGGGCGTCATCTGACGCTTCGCTTTGCCTTAGAGGCTTGGCTGAGCCGGAAACTTGAATTTCCGGCACGGCTCCCCATTTCTAGGCCAAGCAGTGCTGCCGGTCTCTTCGGCAGCCTTTCATCCATTGTTTATCGTGACAAATGAGCCGGGAGTGGTTTTGTTTTGCCAGTCTCCGCTCTATCTTTGCGAAAACTGACGATTAGAGCCTTAGAGCCGCCGCTTATGGCAGTGGCCGTTTTCTGCAATATCGGAAAGCAGGCGTGAAGGAGTAGGACCATGGCAGACGTAACCGTAGAACTGGACGATCTCGATTTCGCTGGCGATGACAAGGTTGTCCCCTTTCAGGTGGAAGGGCTGGACGTTCGCGGTCGCGCCGTGCAGGTCGGCCCGCTGCTGAACGCCATTCTTCAGCGCCACGAATATCCGCCGGTCGTCGCCCGCCTGCTGGCAGAGGCGCTTGTACTGACGGCTTTGATCGGCACCTCGCTGAAATTTTCCGGCAAGCTGACGGTGCAGACGAAGGGCGATGGCCCGGTCGATCTGCTGGTGGCGGATTTCAGCGCGCCGCAGAACATGCGCGCCTATGCCCGCTTCGATGAGGAGCGTCTGGCGGAAGCGACAGCGGCAGGGCAGACCTCGCCGGAACAGCTTCTGGGCACCGGCATCCTTGCCTTCACCATCGATCAGGGTATGGGCATGCAGCCCTATCAGGGCATCGTGCCGCTGGACGGCTCTTCGCTGGAGGAAATTGCGGGCGTTTATTTCCGCCAGTCGGAACAGCTTCCGACAAGGGTGCGTCTCGGTGTGGCCGAGTTCTTCGACCGCGACGCCGAGGGCAAGCCGCGCCATGGCTGGCGTGCGGGCGGCCTGATTGCGCAGTTCCTGCCGCAGGCACCGGAGCGTCTGCGCAACCGCGATCTTCACGGCGGCGATGGCGATGAGGGCACCTTCGAACAGTCGGAAGACGACGCCTGGACCGAAGCCGTCACGCTGATCGACACGGTGGACACGGACGAGTTGACCGACCCGCAGGTGCCGGTGGAGCGGCTGCTGTTCCGCCTGTTCCACGAACAGGGCGTGCGCGTTTACGAGCCGCAGGCCATCATCGACAAGTGCAGCTGCTCGCGCGACAAGATCAAGGGCGTGCTCTCCGGCTTCTCCGCAGAGGAAATCGAAGACAGCCAGGAAGACGGCGTCGTGGCAGTGAGCTGCGAATTCTGCTCCACCACCTACCGCTTTCCGGTGGAAGAGCTGACGGCCTGAGCCTCAGGACGGCTCGAAATTTAGCAAAGGGCGGGATCATCATCCCGCCCTTGCTTTTCGCTGAGATCAAGGAGCCGCGCAGGCGAAGTTGCTGCCATCCTTCACGTCGCCATTGCCGGAATATTTGGCCGATTGGGGGTAGGGGCAGAGCGGTCGGGTCATCGTTGTCTTGCCAGCGATGACCTGTTTGGCCTGAATGACCTCCGGCGCTTTGCCGTTCTCCACCCAATCCATCAGCGGCGTAAACGCATCGAACGTATCGGTGCCATAACCCATGCGGCAGTGGAACATGCCGGGCACCATGAACAGACGGTAGAAGTTCTCCGTTTCCTTCTCGCCCATCGCCTTGCGCACGGCTTCATAATATTCCACGCCCATCAGCGGGTTCAGCGCTGGGTCGGACCAGCCGAAATAGGTGATCATCCGACCGCCGCGCTTGTGGAATTCACTGAGATCGGGATTGTCCGCATCCACCAGTCCCTTGACGATGCCCGTCTTTTCGAACTGCGTGTTGAAATCATAGGTCTTCCAGTCCAGCTGCTTGCCGGAGGCGGGCAGCAACGCCATGTTCTTCACGAAGGTTTCGCCATAGGCCAGCTGTCGGCTCGGGCCTTTTTCGCTGATCACCCATTCTTCCCAACCGCTTACCCCGGCAGGGTCCAGACCCTCGGTTCCGGGCACGACGCCCGGAAAGACCTGCTTTCCATTCACCTGAACGCCACCCGCTATGGTCTTCAGGGTTTCCACCTGCGCCTTGGTGAAGCAGTCGTCGCCGCCGGTCTCGCAGATTTTCAGGTCGGCAACGGGGTCGAATGTGCACTGTCGCGGATCGGCAATCAGCCCATCCTTCGCGCCATCGATGGCATCGCATTTCTCCATCACCGCTTTCGCCAATGCGGGAAGCTGCGCCTTCCTGATCGGCGCTTTGGCCAGCGCCTGGGCGTTCCAGATGTTCCACAGCCCGGTATCGCTGAACCGCAGCACCGGAGCGCCCGCAAGAATGCCGTCGAAATCCCCCGGATAACGCTGCGCCGCCATCAAGCCCTGCCGCCCGCCGGTAGAGCAGCCATCCCAATAGGAGAAGCTCGGATGCCGGTCATAATAGATTTCGGCCAGTTCCTTCGCCGTATTGACGGTAACATGCACCGCGCGCGAGCCGTAATCGATCAGAAGCGCCATATCGGAGGCGAAATCGCCGAGATTATAGGTCTGCGCGTCGTGTCCCGTATTCTGCTGGACGGTAAGAAATCCACGCGAAAGTGCTGCATTGCGGGTTTCAATGCGCGATGGCGCGGCCAAATCTTCTCCAGCATATCCCCCGTTGCCGAACATGTAGACACGCCGGTTCCACTGGTCCGGAAACGCAAGCTCGAAACGGATTTGCGGTCGAATATATCCCGTCACATGGCAATAGCCTGGAAGCTTGTCGGTTGCCTCCACATGCCGGGCACTAAGCGTCGTCACCTCGTCCATCAGACGATTGTTCAACATCGCGCAGGAGATGTTTGCCGAAACCGTTGCCGATTTCAGATCGTCTCTCCCGTCCTGATCGATAAAGCGGCTTCGATTTTGCGCCATGGAGGGCGCTGCTACCAATAGGCCTGCAATGGCAGTGGCTGCCAGCAAGTAATATCGCGTCATGTGTTTTCCTCCCGAGAAACCTGTGACGGACCGAGAGTGCCGCAAGGTTTCAGCGAGGACAAATAACGAAACGGGCGCGATTCATAACCAAAGCTGTTGGCTAGATCAGTTCAGCACCCGCGCAAGACCGGGGCTATCCAGCGAGAAGGCGGGAATGGCGACGATGAACACTTCGCCGGTATCGGACTGCATCTCGTAATGGCCGAACATCATGCCGGACGGCGTATCCAGCGGGCAGCCAGATGAATATTCATAGGTATCGCCGGGTTTGAGATGCGGCTGCTCCCCCACCACGCCCGGCCCGGAAACCTCGTCCACCTGTCCGTTCTGGTCGGTTATGTGCCAATAACGGTTGACGAGTGTGATGGCATTGCCAGAGTTGTTCGAGATGACGACCGTGTATCCCCAGACGTAACGATTGTCATCCGGGTCAGATTGTTCTTCAAGATAATAAGGGTCGACTGTGACCTCTATCTCTCTCGTCAATGCACGATACATGTACGCGGCCTTGAGTAATTTCGCCTTCACCAATCTACACTAGCGCATTGGCGCGCAAATCGGAATCGATTTCGTGTGAGGTGATGCGTAGTTTCAATGTGTTAGAGCGCTGAATGTCTGGCGATCCGGGTTGTTGCTACACCCAATACACACAAAATCGTGAAAAGATCGTAGAAGAATGCGCATCTTCCGCGCGAAAATCACGGCGCATAATAAAAGGTCTCGCGACCTCAGGTCGTCTCCAGAAGAAGAAAAGCCCGGCGCTGAGGCTGGGCTTTCGATTATCAGGCAGAGACCTTCGCCAGCGCCGCGGCGAAATCTTCCAGCAGATCGTCGGTATCTTCGATGCCGCAGGACAGGCGCAGCGTGCCGCCGGAAATGCCGAGTTCGGCACGCGCCTCGTCTGTCAGGTTCTTGTGCGTGGTGGTGCCCGGATGCGTGATCAGGCTCTTCGCATCGCCCAGATTGTTGGAAATCTTGACGACTTCCAGCGCGTTCTGCAGCTTGAACGCCGCTTCCTTGCCGCCCTTCAGCTCAAAGCAGACGAGCGTCGAGCCGCCGGTCATCTGGCGGGCGATGATATTCGCCTGCGGGTGGTCGGCACGGCCCGGATAGATGACTTTGGCGATCTTGCCCTGATCGGCGAGGAAATCGGCAATCTTACCCGCATTGGCCGTCTGCTGGCGCACGCGCAGCGGCATAGTCTCGATACCCTTCAGCAGCGTCCAGGCATTGAAAGGCGAAAGCGCAGGGCCGGTATGGCGGAAGTAATCCTGAAACTCTTCCTCGATCCACTTCTTGTCGGAAAGCACCACGCCGCCAAGGCAGCGGCCCTGACCATCAATGTGCTTGGTGGCGGAATAGACGACGATATGCGCGCCCAGTTCCAGCGGCTTCTGGAAGAGCGGCGTGGCGAACACGTTGTCGACGACCAGCTTCGCACCGACCTGATTGGCAAGCTTGGCAACGCCTGCAATATCCACGATTTCGAGCGTCGGGTTGGTCGGGCTTTCGAGGAAGAACAGCTTGGTGTTCGGCTGGATTGCCTTTTCCCAATTGGCAAGATCGCGGCCATCGACCAGCGTGCATTCGATGCCGTATTTCGGAGCAAGCGTTTCCACCACCCAGCGGCAGGAGCCGAAGAGCGCACGGGCGGCAACGATATGGTCGCCCGCCTTCAACTGGCACATGATGGCAGCGGTGACGGCGGCCATGCCGGACGCGGTGGCGCGGGCGTCTTCGGCACCTTCCAGCAGGCACATGCGCTTTTCAAACATGTCATTGGTCGGACCGGCATAGCGCGCATAGATAAAGCCTTCGGTCTCACCCTTGAAGCGCGCTTCGGCAGCTTCGGAGCTTTCGTAGACGAAGCCTTGTGTCAGGTAGAGTGCTTCCGAGGTTTCACCGTAAGGGGAGCGCTGCGTTCCGCCGTGAACCAACTGGGTTGCCGGGCGCCATTTCTTGCTCATGTCATCACCTTCAAAACAAAAAAAACCGGCCGCAAAAGCAGACCGGTTACAAGCACCCGGTCTTTTTAGCCACTTGTTTAACGTGGCTGCAAGCCGACCGGCCAAATCACCACGGGATAAGCTTGCCTTAACTCCGTTAACGACTTGCGTCAATGCTTTCCTTTTGGTTTTGTCGCGCTGAACAGGGATGATGAAAATGACGAGAACGACGGGCATATTGGCCGATGGCGCAATCAAAGAGCTGTTCGCTTCCGGCCACCTGACAAGCGAGCGCGAGCTGGATGTGGACCAGATCCAGCCAGCTAGCCTTGATCTGCGTCTCGGCGCGAAGGCTTATCGCGTGCGCGCCAGCTTCATGCCCGGCCCCTCGACCAGGGTCATCGAAAAGCTCGACCGGCTTCGCCTGCATGAGATCGATCTCAGCGAAGGTGCGGTGCTGGAAACAGGCTGCGTCTATATCGTGCCGCTGATGGAGGCCTTGGCTTTGCCAGCGGAGATGTCTGCCTCGGCAAACCCGAAAAGCTCTACCGGTCGTCTCGATATCTTCACCCGCGTCATCACCGATTGCGCGCAGGAATTCGACAAGATTCCGGCGGGATATAAAGGGCCGCTCTATCTGGAAGTCAGCCCGCGCACCTTCCCGATCGTCGTTCGGCAGGGCTCGCGCCTGTCACAGATCCGTTTCCGCATCGGCCATTCGGTGCTGAGCGAAGGACAGTTGCAGACGCTGCATGAAAACGAAATTCTGGTTGCCAGCGATACCCCCAACGTCTCCGGCGGCGGCATCGCGCTTTCCATCGATCTCGAAGGTTTCGGCAAGGATGGTCTGATCGGCTATCGCGGCAAGCACCACACCGCTGTCGTGGATGTGGACCAGAAGGCGGCGCATGACGTGCTGGATTTCTGGGAGCCGCTTTATTCTCGCGGTCGCGCCGAACTGATCCTCGACCCGGATGAATTCTACATCCTCGTCTCCCGCGAGGCCGTGCACGTACCCCCGCTCTACGCCGCCGAAATGACGCCTTTCGACCCGCTGGTGGGCGAATTCCGCGTCCACTACGCAGGCTTCTTCGACCCCGGCTTCGGCCACGCCAGCGCCGGCGGCACCGGCAGCCGCGCGGTGCTGGAAGTCCGCAGCCACGAAGTGCCCTTCATCCTCGAACACGGCCAAATCGTCGGCCGCCTCGTCTATGAACACATGCTGACAACCCCCGAAGGCCTCTACGGCACCGGCCTCGGCTCCAACTACCAGGCCCAGGGCCTCAAACTCTCCAAACACTTCCGCGCGGAGTAAAAGACCACGTCTCAGCCGCGCTTGACAGCCGCGACGTTCTATTGGAAGTTTTCGGGCGTTGCGGGTGTAGCTCAATGGTAGAGCAGCAGCTTCCCAAGCTGAATACGAGGGTTCGATTCCCTTCACCCGCTCCGGCGACCTTTCCAACAAGATCAACAAAGTCCAATAAACGCTGTTTTTTGAACTTTTTTGCCTCGCGCGCGCGTAGCGACGTGCAACGGTGAGCAGTGACATCCAGCAGTTTTGACGGTAATAATCGCGGTATTCGTCAACACGGTCGGAAGTCGATACCGTAAATGAAACTGACAGACATTCAGGTTAAGAACGCTAAAGCCGACAGCAAGTCGCGTAAACTTTCTGACGGGAGGGGGCTTTATCTGTTCATATCAGTCGCTGGTGGCAAGTCCTGGCGGTTCGATTACGACTTTTTCGGCAAGCGGAAAACCCTGACGATTGGGGCGTACCCCCAAGTTGGATTGGCAGATGCCCGCAGATTGCTTGAAGAAGCAAAGAACAAGCTCTCAGAAGGTTTGGACCCGTCGCTCGCAAAGAAGCGTGACCAACTGGCTGCGGCAGCTACTGCGGGGAATACGTTCGGTGTGATTGCTGACGAATTTATCGATAAGCTCAAGCGTGACAAGCGCGCAGAGCCTACCATCACGAAAAATAAATGGATGTTGAACGAGCTAGCAAAAAAGCTCAGGCAATATCCGATCACTCAGATCACGGCCAAGGACGTTCTCGCGGTACTGACGAGTATTGAGAAAAGCGGGAGGGTAGAGAGTGCACTGGCGACCCGATCAACGATCGGCCGAGTTTTCCGCTATGCCATTGCGACGGCGAGGGCTGAGAACGATCCGACGTCTGCACTACGCGGAGCTCTTCAACGTCATGTACCCGTCAGCCATGCTGCTCTTACTTCAAAGCCTGAGATGGGCGGGTTAATGCGAGCTATTTACGGCTATGAAGGCTGGCCTTCTCTGGTCGCCGCATTGAAAATTCAAGCGCTCTGTTTCGCTCGCCCAGGAGAAACACGTTCTATGGAATGGGCTGAGTTGGACCTTGAAAAGGCTATTTGGACGATACCGGCGACAAAAAGCAAAATGCGTCGTGAACACTACGTACCGTTGTCGCGACAAGCGGTCAAAGTCATTGAGGAAATGAAGGAGCTATTTAGCGAGCGCCGCCATGTTTTCCCATCAATGATGTCAGGAAAGAAGGTGTTATCTGAAAACTCGATGAATTCAGCGTTGCGCCGAATGGGCATCACTGAGACGCAGCATACGGCACACGGCTTTCGGTCCTCAGCGAGTAGCATCCTGAATGAGAGCGGAAAGTTCCGATCTGACGCAATCGAGGCGCAACTTGCTCATTTAGACGGGTCAAAGATCCGGAGAGTTTATAACAGGGCCATCTATTGGGATGAGCGTGTCCGTATGATGCAGTGGTGGGCCGACATGCTGGATGATGAGCGACTATTGAAAGTGTAGTTTGCTGATCATACGATTGTTAAAGTTTCGTATTGATTGAAAGAATCAAATGAGTCGTAAAAAATTCATTCAGTCTCTCGGGGCAACATGTTCGAATTGGACATGGAGCTGGTCATTTGTAAATAACGATGCTCGTTTCGTCGTTTTTGGCCTATGGCAGGACAAAGACGACGGTAAGCTTGGCTTAATATTGCACAAAAATTGGGAGCACCTTGGCGAGCGGAAGCAGTATGGTTATGCTCAGGCGATCAGACACATCCAACTGGTGGAGAAGGAGAGCTACAAAATCTACACCTTTCCGATGGTGGGAGAGCGTCGCGACCCGGCGAGAGGCGAGCTATCACCATCTGCCATATCAAAGTTCACGCCCGTAACGACTGAGCGCCTTTTGGTGCCACTCCCGCACGGGTGGTATGTAGCGCCGCTGTCTGCGAATTACGAAACCGTCGCTGAGATCGTTAAAGATGAAGATGAGTATGGAGACTTTATTGAGGGTGCCGTTTCACCCGTGCTTGTGAATGCCTACGAACGAAATCCACACGCTCGCAAGGCTTGCATCGCGCACTACGGAGCAGCATGTCAAGCATGCGGACTTGACTTCGGTACGATCTACGGCCCCCTCGGCTCAGGCTATATCCACGTACATCATGTGAGGCCCATCCATCTTCGTGGCGGTGCCTACGTAGTCAATCCGGTGAGAGACCTGATCCCCTTGTGCGCAAACTGCCATGCTATGGTGCATCGGGGAAGCGAGCCGCTAACAGTTGACGAGCTGCGCTGCATTTTGGACGAGAGGAGGCGTGCTGTTCTTCCGCAGGTACACTCAGTGTAATAATGAAAGATGCGGACGGGGCTTTCGTTTGCAGTAAAGCGAGTGTTCCCGTTCTTTTTGTGAGGCGCTCAAGTTCCTTTGATCAGCGATCTTTCCGAGACTAACTAGTCGACTACTCACCAAAAAAACAAGGTCCCGCCGATGCGTAGTTGCCGTAGCGAATTGATGTCGCGTGTCCGTAGCAAGGACACCAAAATCGAGATTGCTGTTCGAAAACTTGCTCATAGGCTTGGTTACAGATTTCGAACCAACGTTGCAAAGCTTCCAGGTAAGCCTGATGTGGTCTTCCCTCGTTTCAACACAGCCTTATTTGTGCACGGTTGTTTTTGGCATGGTCATTCTTGTGAAAAGGGCCGTCTTCCGAAGACCAATGCCTCGTTTTGGGCAGAAAAAATCGAGACAACTAAAATCAGAGACAGGCGGAACGCTCGGGAGCTTGAAGATCTTGGATGGCGTGTTTTTGAGTTGTGGGAATGTCAATTGAAGGATGAGGCTCAAACCATCGACTTCCTCAAAACGATTCTTCGACGGTGATAAGGCGGAGCAAAAAGTGAATTGAACTAGAAGTTTTCGTGCCGTTGTCTAGAGTGTGCATTTGATTCGGTTGGAAGTTTTTTAGGGGGTTTCATGGCGGACAGTTACACTAAGACGTTGCCGGAACCCAAACCCATTTACGTAGTTGATTTCTTTAGTGGTTGCGGCGGTGTCAGCTACGGATTCAAGACGACTCGGTCAACGACACACGCGTTCGAAGTGTTGGCTGGTATTGATATCAATCCTGATTCTCTTGCCACTTATGCCGAAAATGTCGAGACTTCAGCTATTCTCAAGGACGTGTTCACCATTGCTGAACAGCCCGAGTTGTTGATGGACCTCGTACCTCGACTGCGGGATCGGCAGCCGGATCAACCTCTGGTTTTCATCGGTTGCGCTCCGTGTCAAGGGTTTAGCGCTCACCGAAAAAAGGACCCTAGGGATGACCGGCGAAACAATCTGATGCTAGCCTTTGCGCGAATTTGCGCTCATTACCTGCCAGACTTCGTGGTGATGGAAAACGTTCCCGAGATCTTGCGCGGCCGTTTTAGCCAGTACTACGGTCACGCGAAAGCCGAATTTGAAAGCGTCGGATACAATGTATCCGACGGTATTTTGGACCTGAGTCTATTTGGAGTGCCGCAAAAACGCAGGCGCGCTGTTGTCCTTGCATCGATCCGCGGAAAAGTTGAGTTGCCCGAAGCCCCCCTTTCAGTGAAGCAAGCTCGCACCGTACGAGATGCTATATCTCACTTAAGGCCGCTTGGGGCTGGTGAGGTGGATCCTTACGATGCCTATCACAGGGCTCCGAAGCACATTGACCGCATCTTAGATAAGATAAAAAAAATTCCCGCCGATGGCGGTGACCGAAGGCACTTGCCGAGAGATGAGCAGTTAGCATGCCACGCCGACATTGACGAGGGGGAGGCGCCGGGGTTTACCGACGTATACGGTAGGCTTCGCTGGGATACTCCGAGTGTGACGATCACAGCTAAAAGCAGTACTCCATCGTGTGGTCGTTTCCTTCACCCAGAGCAGGATCGAAATATCACCCCCCGAGAAGCAGCGATTTTGCAGGGGTTTCCTCATTCCTATATGTTTAAGGGAGCTTTCATTAGCCAGTATCGGCAAATCGGTGAGGCGGTGCCCCCTCTGTTTGCCCGGTTTCTTGCAAAAGCTGTGCTAGATGCAGTGCAGCCCACTCGGCGTTTTACCCCGGCGTCGACTAAAATGAACGACCGCAGTGTCAAGCCTGTCGTGGTCGACGCTTTCTCTGGAGCGGGAGGGTTGTCGCTCGGGTTTCATTGGGCTGGCTTCGAGACCGGCTTAGCTTTCGATGTTGATCAGGATGCAATCGCTACCTTCAACAAGAATTTCGGCCCAGTTGGTCGGGTTGCTGACGTCAGAGATCAGGCGTTAAGGGGTGCAATTCGCGCTAGAGCCGGGGATAGGCCACTCGTGCTCGTCGGTGGTCCGCCGTGTCAAGGTTTTTCGCAGCAGCGGCGAGGTAATGATGACGATCCAAGAAATAATTTGGTACTCGAGTTTGCTCAGTTGGTTGAGGACCTCAAAAGCCTCCCGTCGGTTATCATCCTTGAAAACGTTACGTACCTGAACTCCCCACGTGGGCGAGATATCCTACGTACATTTAGATCTAGGCTTGATAGTGCAGGATACGAAGTTGAGAGATTTGATCTCAACTCAGCTGAATTTGGGGTGCCGCAGCTGCGTCACCGAATAATCCTAATTGCCAAACGCCGTGATCTTGCCAATCCTCTAATTGCTCCATCGCCGGGCATTGGAAACTGGCCAACTGTTGGCGATGTTTTGAGGGGACTTCCAGAGGATGGAGCGCCAACAGAATTATCAAATCATCAGGTCAGCGCTGAAGGCAGCAAAAACAAGCAACGAATCGCTTATGTTGATATGGGGCGGGGCCGATTGGCGATACCACAAGATTTGCAACTTGACTGCCACAGTTCGTACAACGGGCACTTAGATGTTTATGGGCGGCTGGATTGGTTCGGACAAGCGAGAACTATTACTGGTGGATTTGACAGCTTTACTCGAGGTGAATTTGGGCATCCATTTTTCAATAGATCAATAACTCACAGAGAGGCAGCGCGGCTTCAAGGGTTTCCCGATTGGTTCGAATTTATGGGAAATCGTTCGGCGGTCAGACGGCAAATCGGCAACGCCGTTCCGCCTCCGCTAGGGTATTCGTTGGCGGTATGCGCGCAAAGTCTTATTGGGTTTGAGGTTGAACGGCAGCCGAGCACGGAGTTCGCTGCATGACTTCCGATATTGTTAAATCTTACACACTTACCCGCAATGTTCTAGGTGATACAATTGCCCGATCAGCCGAACGTGTCTCCAAATACATCAATTTGATTGGTGACGGCCTCCTTGGAGACGACTATCGGAATTTGAGCAAGGTTCAGAAAAATGATATTTCGGCCCTTGCATCTAATACAGGATTATTTGTTCAGGCGGACGAGGGTGGGTATTTGCCTACTGAGCTTAACAGAAACTACAGGATCCTTCAGGCGCAAAATCCAAATGATTCGTGGCAGTGGTTGCTTACGCGGACGTTGTGGCATCAGCAGGTCCCAAACGGGTCAAACGGAAGATATAATGCGCCAGCGAAAGCAGCAGGCGTTGAGTTTAATCTATTCAAAAGCATAGTTACCGTTACCCAGATACTTGCGGGTATGTCAAATGACGAGCGTTTTTTATACTACTCAGAACTCCTTTTTATCCTCAAAAATGATGAAAACTGGGCTCTCGAACCTTTAAGTTTTCTCGCTCAGCTTATGCATCTACGTAAGGCTGGGCTTGTAGATAGAAATCGTGCTTTGCTGGAAGACTTAGAGGACGAGTACGGGGCCGGTCGAGACAACCTCAATACTGTCTTTGTAAAGGCGTATCGTCAAACAGGGCTTTTTTCATTCAAGGTTCTTGGCGGCGCGAATGTCGGTATAGCTCTTGCAGCCGACCTGACGCCGGTGCTCCAGCGTCGCGTCCGACATGTCATCGACACAGACTTGAGTGGCGATCCGATAAACGAATGGACGAAGTTCATTGGCCATCATGCGAATGATATTCCACTTGAGGTTGATTTAGTGGACCAGCATGATGAAGTTGAAGAGGATACGGTGGCTGCCGAAGTCATCGAACAGCGCGACATTGCGGACTTAGTATCTGATTTTCATGAACATTTAGCCGCAGCTGGTCTCAGGTTCTCACGCCAGTTTGTAGCGCGCTTTGTCGCCGCCGTGCTCACAAAGCCGTTTGTTATACTTTCAGGTCTCAGTGGTTCTGGCAAAACGAAACTCGCCGAGGCTTTCGCAATCTGGCTGACGGGTTTATACGTTAATAACGATGCACTCAGCGCTGGCACGGAGGTGCGAGCTACCACTGCAAAATATCGCGTTGTGCACTCTGATAGCCACGCAGTAACGTTGCGATCGGAGGACGACGCGGGCGGCGAAAAGCTCACAACGCTGCCAAGAGGTCTTATCGACGATTGGGTCTCGGTCATTCTCAGGGAAAGCCTGACACGTGAAACCAAGGCACGAGACATACGTGAATTAGTTGGGCCTGAGACGAGTTACGATCTTCATTTAAATGGGCTAGAAAGCCACCTTAAGGCTGTTGCGTTCGCTGTCGTGGAGAATAAGGCTCGGCTAGTTCCGCAAAACAGATTTTGTGTTGTCCCCGTCGGGGCGGATTGGACGAGTAGCGACCGTGTTTTGGGATACCCAGATGCCCTAGATGTACAAGCTTACGTGAAGACACCGTCTCTTAACGTACTTCTCGGTGCCCATCTAAACGCAAAGAATGTCCATCTGCTCATAATGGACGAAATGAATCTATCTCATGTCGAGCGTTACTTTGCTGAGTTGCTTTCTGCTATAGAAACAAGGAGCACGATAAACCTTTATGATCCCGTATCCGGACCGCGCGGGGACGTCCCACATAGTATATCGAAGTATCCGCCTAACTTCGTGGTGATTGGAACGATCAACGTCGATGAAACGACGTATATGTTTTCGCCAAAAGTTCTCGACAGATCTAATGTCTTGGAGTTTCGAATGAACGCGGAGGATCTAAGAGATTATCTAAAGGTCCCAGCTAAACCCGATTTCACGAAGCTTACCGGGTTGGGTGAGGGATTTGCTTTCCTTTTCGATGGATGTTTTGAAGCGCCCAAGTTGGACGCTGGAATGATAGCAGACCTGACGGAAGAGTTAGCGATTGTGTTTGAGATCATGCAAACTTATGGCTCTGAATTCGGTTACCGTGTCGCTTCGGAAATAACTAATTACATCGAGATTTACTTGGCCCTGCAGCCGCAAAATGCGAACGCTTTCGACGAAGCACTTGATGCTCAGCTCGTGCAGAAAATTCTTCCGAAGCTACACGGGGGTGAGCGGGAATTAAGGCCGATCCTATGGGCCTTTGCAGCACTGGCGGTGGGCAGCGACGTGACGCTAGCGAAATCTTCTGGGCTAGAGCACACTCGTAGCCGTGTCCGGGCTGCATTGCTGTCGGAGGGTGGCGATCCTACCTCCGAAGCTGTCGGGCCGGCAAGATTTCCGCTTACGTTGGAAAAAGTCACACGGATGCTGCGGCGATTGCGCCAGAATGGATACGTGAGCTTTGCTGAGAACTAGACATTATGATCTTGAGCTTTTTCAACGAAAAGTTAGATTTGGTCGGCAGTGTCACAATTGTCGCGAAGTCTGACATTGTGGGTCTAGCTCCGCCGCTGATCGTTATGTCAGGTGCGGAAGCACAAGCTCTTGGGGAGCCCCCATTCCAGCTCTTGGAGGGCAGTTCATATGAATACGTCGTTCAAAAAGTGGGCTTAGAGCTCAAAGAAATCCCGACTATAATTCAAAAGACCCGTTTAAAGGGAGAGCTTGACCGCGGCACCATGGCGACTGGTCTCAATGTGGGCACGATCCATCTAACCTTAATAGATCAGGCAGGGAATGAGCTTGGCACGGCAGCCGTCGAGGTTCGGTCAAGGAAGCTGGATTATCGTGTCGAATATAGAGACATGATGGATGACATATCTCGTTGCGCTGTCGACCTGATCGGTACTATGGCAAGTTACGCCCAGGGGCGTCGTGAAATAACTTTGAAGGGTGACCCCAATACATTACAGCAGCGCTATTTTCTGTTGCGCGGTATTCTTCAAGGACGACCCTTCCGTCAGGCAGTTGCTCAAATTCTCGAGTCGCCACATTCCAAGATGAGTGCAGTGGAAAGCATCGGTGATGTGCGCAAGGGCATCAAGCCGACCAGGACCGTACTAAATCAGATTGCTGCGGCAAGACGGCGTATTAAGGTACCAAATGGTCACGCTCTTCAGGACCGAGGAATAAGCTCTATCCCCCACGAAGTGGCCACTACTGTTTCAGTAGTTAGCTATGACACTCCAGAAAATCAGTTCGTAAAACGGGTTTTGGAGATTCTGCGAGCCACACTAAGCGGGATAAAGCATCTTTATGAGACAATCGCAGATCTAAAGTCTCAGCAACATCTCAGCGTACTGTCGGACATGCAAAGCATGACCGATTGGCTGGATTCCGTTTTAAATTCCGATCTCATGCGAAGAATTAGTCGCGCTGGTGCACTAAGCTATTCGAGTCCCGTACTTCAGAGAAAGGTTGGATACCGCGAGTTGCTTCGCGGCTGGCTTGCTGCTCAGATGGCGTCTCAACTGAGTTGGTCAGGAGGAGAACTTGTTTTCGGAGCGGGCCAAAAGAACGTGGCTACACTCTATGAGTACTGGTGTTTTCTACGGGTTGTTGAAGCTGTCCAACAAGTAGCCCATTTGCCGGCTGACTTCGCTAAGGGGCTTATCCGACAAAATGGAGGTGGGCTTGAATTCACTTTGGCTAGAGGCAAGCAAGCAGACATAATCGGTGTCACCGAGATACTGGGTCGTCGCTTGAAGGTCAAAGTTTCGTTCAATGAAACGTTCAGACAGCGGGCGAAGTATCACAATGCAGGATCGTGGTCTCGAGAAATGCGCCCAGATGTAACTTTAACGTTTTGGCCCAGTGACTTAGCTCCGAACGACGCTGAAGCGGTTGGACTTGTCTCGCGCATTCATTTCGATGCAAAATACAAATCAAAGGTGTCTTCGTTCAGAAAAGACCCTGACGATAATGAAGACGCTTCTGTGATCTACAAACGCGACGACTTAGCAAAGATGCACGCTTACCGCGACGCGATACGCAGGTCGGAGGCAGCCTACATACTATATCCTGGGGAGAGTGGCGGTGACGACTCGTTCGAGATCTACGATGAAATATTGCCGGGATTGGGCGCCATCTCGCTAAGGCCGGGCGATCCCCGCGGCCTAGAGATCTTAGTGGCTAAGATCCGCCTCTTGGCTCAGAACTGCAGTATGCAACTCTCACAACGCGAATATTTATCGTACTCGCAAAATTATACTAAGCGGATCGAGCCGAGTTTATTGAATGCGCTTCTGCCCGATCTTTCTCCGACGATAATTGGCGAAACACAAGCACCCTCGATCCGACTAGATATTCAACGAATTCGCCATATTTTTATGTGCAACATCAACACTGCCAAGGACATTAGATTTGATGGGGCAACTAGGGTACTTTCCGTGCCGGTCAGAGAGCTCGTACCTGAAGCTTTTTCAATTGGACTGAAAGACCGACTCATTTTCATAACTGAGGGTACCGTCAAGAGGCTAGCGTACGTTGATCAAGTAGGGCTTGGAGTTGGGGAGGTACGGCTCTCGGTTTCACTCTACGACTCGGATGCGCTAGTTGCACTAACCGATGAACTCACAGTGCGAGGCTCTGGCGCTTCGTCAGACTTCTGGCTTATCAGTCTTTGACGGCAACGTGGTCAAACGCTGTCTGAAGATCGTGATTTGATAACGCGATAAACCTGCATTCTACTGCAACCGACCGCTCTCCCGATTGCTGCAGGGCGCTCGCCTGCTGCATGAAGCCGAAGAATGGCTTCATGGTCTACACGCACTTTCCCACCCTTATAGACCCCATTGAGCTTTGCATTCCGAATTCCTTCGCGTTGGCGTTCTTTTATGAATCGCCGCTCCATTTGTGCGACCATCCCAAGAACGGTGAGAATGACTTTGCCCATTTCGCCTTTGGTCGTAACGTGAGGCTCAAGCACCGTGATGAACGCGCCGCGTTGTTCGCATTCGTAAACGATGTTGAGTACGTCGCGGGTATCGCGCCCTAGTCGATCAAGCCGGGTGACGATTAATTCGTCCCCTTGGCGCATGAATTCGATAACGGTCTCTAGCTCGGTTCGGCCTTCACGGCTACCGCCCGACACCTTTTCTGAGCGAATGATTCCGCAACCCTCAGTTCGAAGTCGGTCAAGCTGAACCTGCAAATCCTGATCAATAGTGCTGACGCGTGCGTAACCGATGCGAGCCATGTGTAACCTCAAGGTTTAGGCCTTAGGCTACCTTGTCACAAATAGTCGCTGTCAACCCAGATGTTACATCGAGGGCTGTAACTATCGCAGCGTCACATAGGGGTATACCCTGATGTGCAAGTGCTTTTACGTCGTTGAATAGTCAGTGCGCCCTTCCAGCAGCCTGCCGCATCAGCGTCACAACTTTTCTTCGAGCGCCCCCAGAGTAAAACAGATTGAGCCCACTACGGTACAATTCGGGAACGAAAAACTCATCTCCGTACCGAAAAAGAACGCCATTGTCTTCAAGAACCCTAAGGTCTTCACCGCCAAGCAGTTCGTGCGCGCGTTCGAACGACCAAGGCAGTTCACGCTGATTACCAACTAGGTCCTCAATCTTGCGGAATATTCTCTTTAGATCGACGTTCTCCTCGCCGGTTTCAGATACTCGCTCCTTGCTACAAGGTCCAATTGCATCGCGCATTGCGCGCGGACTTAAAAGTCTTTGGTCGTAGTAAACGTCGCTAGGGGTAGACCTCGAAGCTGACTCCGCAAGAAAGCGCACGAGGTCTCGAGCTTTTATGCTGCGATTGAAATCCGAAAGCGACGACATTGTCCATTCGAGAGATCTTGCTTCCCGTGAGGTATTTGGCCCCATTTTCCAACCCCATAGCTCAACAAGTGCCTGACTGCGCTGCTCTTCGTCTAACGTCGCTAAGCTCTCTGGAGCAATGGTTGACGATAAGCTGCCAGCTTGTTCCGCGACCCATAGAGCCAATGCAGACGCCTCTGCCCAATTCCAACGGAGAGCAAATGCGGAGTAACGATCGGCGAATTGCTTATAATTATTGACCATGGCGTATCGAGCCAAGTCTTCTCGAACAAAAATAACACATCCTACGCTTTTGGCCGGAAGCTGAGAAAGCCAATCTGGGACAAGTCTAAGCAGGGCCTCTACCGCTGCTTGCTCTTCTACACTTGTCCGGAGTTTTGAAAATAATGTCTCCACCCCATCGAATATGCCCACTACTGCTTGGCCGGGCTGGAGCGAGTCAATGAATGGTCCAAATGCGTTAGGCTTTCCGGTCTGAAAACCTGCACGCCACGCGATCATATCCAGCCAGAACTCTCGCCACGCAACTGCACTACCAGCATCCGGCCGTTGCAATTGATCCTGAACAGCGTCAGCAATTACCTGATCATTGAGAGGGATTCCACCTGTTAACGCGGCGGCGGCGTCAGAGGTTACTCTACGCTCTTCCTCTCGAGCTTTTAGGTCTAAATCCTGAGGTGGAGTCACGGGCAATACTAACGCGCCAGTGGTTCGATTATCTTGTGAATATTCTACCCCGAGCTTCTGAATAAAATTTCCCCATGTCTTAGATAACGCAAGTGACATGAAGGTATATGATTTGCCTGATCCTTTTTCTCCGATCACCGTAACTGTTGGTGGCGTGCTTTGGTGCCGTTCAGCTAGGTTTACCAAAGAGGCTGTTGGGTATATCTCAGCTTGTGGCTTGCTCTCCGCAAAAATGCTTCTTTTCGCGTATTCAGCGAGGTTTTCACGACGCGCTTTTGCGTCAGCGAGAACGCCGTGATGTTTAGAGTCTAACGATTGTGGTGCCGGGAGGAGTGAGCCGAAAATCGAATGCATTTGGTCTGGGAGAGTGGTTTTAGCTAAACTGCGTAGTGCTTCTCTTAGATCGCGGGGCAGTATTGTTACAGTCGGCTCTGCATCAACAACGGAGGTAGTTATGGACGCCTCCTGAAAAGGGTTCCCGTGTTGGTCATCATTTTCGTCAGACGACGCTAATTGCGCCAAGAACAAACGTATTTCTTCCTCAAATGCCGACATTGCATTCAGCGCGCTCTCTTGTCCAAACCCTGCATCCTTAAGTCCAGGCGGGCTTTGGTTAATAATGACTGTTGGCAGACTTGCGTCGAATCTGGTGTTTGACGCTCCTCGCCACTTGGCGGCCATCTCTCGCATCCGCTCCAGAAGCATGATAGTTCCGTCGATAGCTTGGCCGTTCAACGTACTGACGAGAACATGCTGAAGCCTAGGGTCAAGAAAAAGAGATGCAACCAACTCAGAGAGACCAGCACGAAGATCGACGATGACGAGATCAGCGCCCATTTTTTTCCCAAGGCGCGCGACTAATGAGCCCACAAAGAAAGGAGATCTTTTTCCAGAAACAGTGAGCGACTCAGGTGATACGCTTGGTAAGCCGAGGTCTCGTGTGCAGGGAAGAACAGTCAAGCCGTCGATATCTTGGTCTGCGAGTCTACTGGCAACAATCTCAATCGCATCGTTCGCTTCAATCTCCAGAGAAGTCGAGGCGATTGCAAGTAGATCCGCAAAGGCAATTCGTGGATTTGGCATCGAATGTTTAAGAAGGCTGGATATTCCAGGAGCTTCGAAATCTGCGTCGATGAACAAAACACGACCGTGAGATTTTTGCACTGCCGACGATAAAGCAAGTGCCAGTGTGGTTCGTCCCATCCCACCTTTAAACGAATGAAAAGTAAGAACTGGGGGGCAGTCACCTAAGTCATCTGTCTCGGCGACTTCATAAGGCATATTATAAACCACTACTGATCCCGACATAAGGGTGGGGCGAAGCCGCAGTCGCTGTCCCGATTTCCAGTCTTCGTCAACTCTTTCAAACTCTACTGGAACAACGCGAGGCGAGCCGGAACTCGTAGGCTCGAGCGCGATCGCAAGCTCTCCCTCCAAAAATCGCGGGCCAAAAACTTGTCTGAGCCAAGTTTTAACTGGCTCTAGTGTCGCTTGAGGGAGAAGATAAAGCGCCAAGCGGGAAGGTAACGGTTGTGCTCTAAGTACCTCAGGAGGGGCGGAGCGAACCGTTTCATCGTCTCGGAGGCGGTCGAGCAAGTCGAGATAGGTATAAAGCTCTGTCATTTTAGATTCCCTGCGTCGCCATTCGTGTTTCAACCGCATCCAATATGTTTTCCAGCCACAGTTCGACATTGACCACATAGACGTCGGCTATCTTGACACCGTAGCGGGCGGCTTCATGTAATTTGTAAGGCGGAAAAGCGGTACCGTTTACGGTGAATGAAAGAGGGGAGGTTCCAATATCTACCGGGAGGAGTCCAGCGGCTTGGCATAGCTGCTCGATATTGTGCAGATCAATATCGCGTTTCGGCAGCCCCAAACTCGCTGTCAAGGCAGTCTTGAGGTCGCCGGTAGTGGCAAGCGAACCCGCCGTCATTAATAAATACTTCAAACCGCACTCTGTGGCGTAGAAAAGTGAAACAAACCGAGAGCGTCTCGGCACTCCGGTTACGCCTGACGCTAATCGATGGCGTTGGAAAGCCCGTCTGACATCTACAGAATCGGACGAAACTTGAGCCATGAGCATCCTCCACAATTACCGCTATCTTGTTCACGACCGTCCACGTCGTATACAAGTCAGGTTACTATCATAAGTCGAACACACAGGCCAAGCCTGCACCATGATATAGAGATCTAAGATAAAGCCTGAAGCATTGGCGTTCCCCGCCTCTGCCACTGCGAATTTGCCGGACTCGTGTTCCCAAGTTCTTAATTCGGCTAAACGCCAGAGATTTTTCTACTTAAATTGTTGTTGCAATCTTGCCAAAGCGTGTAGCTCAAAGATGACAGTATATGCGTTCTCTGTTCATGGGCTTCGTTTGTTTATACATCCGATGAATTGCTCGAACGGCTTCGACGCCGAGGCGAGACTGATGGTGGTGATCGTCTCACCGCCCTTGTCGCTGATCGTCAGTTGCTTGCCGTCTTTGGCGTCTGTCAGGATGTCTTTCGGCAACCCGTAGAATTCATGCCATCCCGAATAGTCAGCAACATCCCCATCGGCGACATATGAGCGAGCGCCGTCGATTTTCCACGTGGTCGTGACGTTGCCGGTGAAGCCATTTTCCACGAAGCCAGCGAGTGCTTCCCCGGGCGCTCCCATGAAGCCGACCAGTATGTCGCCTTGTTTTGTCTCCACATAACAAGTATCGCCCCAGTCCTCTTCCCGTTTTGCGAACGTCCATGAAGACTTTGCTGTTTGGGCCGGTCCGTCAGATTGGGCCAAGAAGTCTTGGATGTTTGCATTCTGATCAGTCGATGGTCTCGATGTGTCGACATTATTGTTGGGAGCTGAACCGAAGTTCAAACCGCTTTGACCTGAAGACTTTGCGAACGGTGAAGTGGTAGATGGTTCTGCTGATTTGAAAATAGACGGGCCCAGCCTCGTCAGTTCAGTCAGGCAATTTTTAAGTTCGCTGCTGAACGCCACTGCTTCACCGAAATCGACAGCAGGAACAACCCAAATCGGCTCGTCCCCGTCGAAGTAAACGATGAAAGAAGCAGGTTTTATTGGTTTGGTCATGACTTTCACCATGTTGTCCACCATGGATGCCAATTCGCTTGCGTGTGGTGCGGGGATCTCTCCGTATAATTCATTGCCGTTGAGAACTTTGGCATCAAATACGACCGTTCCTGCGCCGCGCGCACCTATCCTGACTTTGGTTGTCTGATTAACCGGCAAGTTCCACTGTTGCTTGATGACCCGCAATCTAGGCATGACTTCATCGATGCCGACCAGATCATATTCGATGGCCACCGACTTCGCCGCCCAGTTAACACTTCGCAGTACGCAGGAAGCCGTTTTGTCTTCAGTATCCGAGGTTTTTGATAGAACCTCCCATGTGCTGCCCTTATAGTAAGACTGTTCTTCGGCGCGTGCGTGCGTTGCGACGGCAGCGGCGACGCTGACACCCAGCACTGCGAGGATCATATGGGCTTTCTTGTTCATCAGGATTTCTTTCGCTTCGCTACTTGCAGCACGTAGGCTTCAGGCCAGTCTTTGCGATGGCTGAAGGTTTTGGAGGATGTTGGCTTTCATCCTAGTGAACTCATCGTCGGTGATTGCACCCGAGGCACGTAGAGCGGCCAGTTTTTCGATACGTTCGATCTGGTCAGCCGAACCGGACGAATTGACCTGACGCGTTGGGTGACTACTGCCACCCGTACTTGCGGCAGCTTCCTGCCTGCGAGGCTTCGACGGCGTGCTTCCGACCACGATGAAGGCGATGATGCCGATGAGCGGGATGAGGCATGTCAGCGCCAGCCAGCCGCTTTTATCGAGGTCATGCAAGCGCCTGACGATGATGGCGAGTGACGGCAGGTAATGGCCGATGACAATCACCGCAGAAACGAGTGGTTGCGGTTCATTCGGCCCGGCAATGATCACGTCGATGATCAGACCGCCGAATGCAAGGGCGAGTATCACAAGATGAAAGTACCAAAACTCACTCCGGGTGGATCGACCTGCAAAGGTCGCGTAGCGGCGCATGGCCTCGATATAGGCGGTCATGATGATTCCGATGCGTGTGTGATGTGATCAGGGCCGGGTGAACGGGGGCGTTATGCCGTGGGCTGGCTTTTCTTCCGCTTGGCCGAACGCCATGTGAAGAAGCCCATGACTGCCAGCGCGATGGCGATGTAGCCCCAGATCGTGATGTCACCGAAGTTGCCCTGCGTTGAAGCAAGGAAAGCCAGCAGCCCGGCGATGAAAAACATGATGGCCCCCACCAGCGGCAATGCGAACGAAAAGGCCCCTGCAATGAAAAATACGAGGCCGACCAGCATTCCGATTGATGCAGCAGCACCCGTGGCGCTGTCATTGGCCAAGCCACTGCCTGCGGTCACTGCGCACGACTGCAGCAACACGAGGAGGCCAAGAAACAGGCCGATAATTCCTACTGCGATTTTCATAGTACCCCCGTAGCGATGCGTCGGCATCCATCTAAGATTGAAATTTAATATGTCGGATATATGCCATGGCGTAATGGTAGGCAAGGTGGTCGCCATGCGAGTATGGAACATCGTGAGCGTATTGGAAGAAACCTTAGAACAGTCAGGGTCGCACAACGTATGACGCAAGAGGATCTTGCTGGATTGGCGCGCGTTGACCGAACGACCATAAGTGGAATCGAGCGTGGCGATTTCAATGCGTCGGTCGACCTTTTGGCACGGTTGGCCGATGGACTATCTGCTGACATTTCTGCTTTTTTCGCCATTCCCGAAAGCGACGAACGGCCAGAGCCGTTGAAAGCTGGCCGCAAACCGGGCCGGTAACTGCCGCCCAAACGCTGCTGTTTTATCAAGGGCAATATGCTTGGTCGGAGTTTCATCGCTCAATACTCCCCTGCCAGCATGATGGTCAGCACCTTGCAGGTCACTGCATCAGGGTCAGGCGAGCCGTTCTGTAAATCGCGGTCGTAGTAATCGATCTTCCAGAAGAACAAGGCTTCGTTGACCTTCACAGCGCCGAAGTCATGTTCACCGTAAGGGTCGTTGCCGGGTGAGAAATCAGCAAAGGCCTGAACAGCCCTGATCACGTTGCGACGGGTGTTCTCATCGAGAGCGTTCACCCCCTGTGTCAGCATCACACGCCCTCCGACCAAACTTGATCGAAAGGCGTCGTTCTTGGCGCGGATGGTTGAGGTTCGTTGAACCGCAGCCGCATTCAATGCTTGCGTAAGTGCGCAGGCCATCGCTGATCAAGCCTCGACATAGGCAGGGTGAATGATGGCGACCTGATCGATACGGCGCGTAAATGCCGGGTCATCAAGATAATCACGCCACTGAAGCCGCAAGCTACCTTCAGCTTTCACCTCCATGACTTTCGCCTCATACCAGCCTTCAAGCGGGCCTTCCGTCGCCAGTACCACGCTACCGACGATGATCTTGTCGAAGCTGTCGGGCAGGCTTTTCGGGCGCACTGGATGAGTGACATCGGCAGGCGGTGGTTCAGGCGCGGCGCGTGGCTGTTCAAGCCGTTCGCGTTCTTCATCGGAAAGGTGCGCTGCAATTTCGTTATAGAGGTCTTGCTTGACGAACGGCACGAAGGCCTTGCCGCTGTCGAATAGCTTGCCTTGAGGCAATCGCGTCAGAAGCGACCTGATCTCATCGCTCTCAACTTTCAGGGCAAACATACCCATCAATTCGGCGGCCTTTTCGGCGGGGCGGGTGTCGGTAGCTGGGAAGAACGATGCATGCGGCTTTCGCTTGTCGTCGCGGCCCAAAATGATGATTGGGCAAGGTAGGGTGATGGGCGAAGCAGCGGTCGTGGTTGCGGTGGTCATATTTGTATCTCTCCAAATAGAAGAGGGGCCGTAACGGGCCCCTCACGCTGGCAATATTGCCAACTTGTAATGATATATCATTACAATTAGGAGTTGTCAACAAAGGCGACATGCGGCGCGCTTGGGAACATCACGTTACATTGAGGTCAAGAGATTTGAATCAAGCTGGATCTCCCACTAGTTGTAATATACGAGGCTACTGCAGCCTCCGACATGCTGGAGCAAAACGCTTTATTTTAGCATCGCTCTTAATTCATCGATCGACAACATCGGCTCGCGCCGGTGGATCATGGCGTGACAATTGGGGCAAACTGGCCTTAGGTGTTCAACGGGGTTCACCACGTAAGTCTTCTTGATTTTTTTAAGGGGAAGAAGATGGTGCACATGGATGAAATTTTTTCCTCGCTCACCGTAACGTTCGCCAAAGTCGAGGTCGCACCCCTGACAGCGTGTACCGTAGTAACTCAAGCAAGCCGCGCGGGCAGCTTCACTTCGCTCGTAGCGGTTGACTTTGACGCCTGTCACCGCTCCCTCTTCATAAGTTTCCTGTGGAGCCGCCTCGTCTGGAAACAACTGATCAGAGTAACCGCCGGGACCGTTCCAGTACCTAGGCTCAGGACTCATTAATCGAGCCAGTAGCAGCAAGTTGCTGCGATGAGGATTGCGGATAGGAAGGTGTGAGCGCATCGGTCGTATCGGGTGGCGATGCGCCTCCAATCCTTGATCCTACCAAACATGTTCTCGATACGATATCTTTGCCTATAGAGGACTTTGTCGTAGTGGGCCGGGTTGCGTCGCTTCTTACGTGGTGGGATGCAGGGTGAAATGCCTTTGTCTTTCAATCCATTGCGGAACCAGTCGGCGTCGTAACCACGATCTGCCAGTAATTCCTTGGCGTTGGGTAGGCGATCAAGCAGGTGCCGGGCACCCTGATAGTCGCTGGCCTGACCCTGAGTGAGGAAAAACAGCAAGGGCCGTCCCAAGCCGTCGGTGACAGCGTGTAGCTTGGAATTCAGGCCGCCTTTCGTTCGTCCGATGCAGCGGGAAAGAGCCCCTTTTTTAGCAGGCTGGCTGCGGTGCGATGGGCTTTCAAATGGGTGGCATCGATCATCAGCCTGTCGGGTTGACCTGCCTTCCCCGCAAGTGCCTCGAAGATTCGGTTGAAGACGCCGAGCCTGCTCCAGCGGACGAACCGGTTATAAAGCGTCTTATGTGGACCGTATTCCTTCGGCGCATCCTTCCATTGAAGTCCATGTTTCAACACGTAAATGATGCCGCTCACGACCCTCAGATCATCCACGCGCTCGATGCCGTGGGCAAGAGGGAAATAGGGCCGGATGCGGTTGAACTGAGATGGCGTCAGCAAAAACAAATCACTCATGGCAAGTCCTCCTACCATGAGTGAATCAAAAGATCGTCAAATTGGAAAGGATGATTAATTAATAGGGCCTGAGCCTAATGACTGGGCTTCCCCACTTTAGATCAGGCGGCGCGGTGACATAGTTCTCTAACTTGACGAGTACTCCTCTACTCGCCGCCCGATGAAGCGCATGTGCGACCGCAGAAAAGGCGGAGTAGTGGGTACCCGCACCCTGTCCACCTTCACCATAGCGAGTGACGAGTGACTTCCAAAGCTCAGGGCGAGCAGAACGAAGAGCGTCTATGAAATGAGCGGTGTGAAAAGGGCGTGGCGCGACGCTTTTCATCGTCGCAACGATTATGTCATCCGATAAAAGACTGGAGACACGTGACGCGAAGGCTTTCTGCCCGGCAGCACGAGCATCCTCCACGTTTCGGAACTGCTCACTTAGCTCCTCTCCAAGTACGAAGACTGTGTAGATACCACTATTGGTATGCGTATGAGTCTTGTTCTTCAAAATGGTGACTGCTGCAATCTCATCTATTTTGCCTTCGGACATGGGTCGGTGTCCATGGGCATCGAACGCAAGCGCATCTTTGGAAGTAGTCATATCAAGCATTCCAAAAAAAACGGTCTGATGAAACCATTTATCTCGACATATTGCCAGCTGTCGTCACTCATCGGAGGCACCCGTCGCCCCGAAAGATGTGGCCGTAAACAAGCTACGGCGAAACGCCAATTAAATTCGTAAGCAAACGACACGCGGGGATATCGCCACGCGTGCACGCGCTTGCCTCATCAGGAAACGCAAATGCCGGAACCCGCGAGGGTAAAGGCATATGGGTCAACTGTACCTATAGGACACGAGTAGTACCCAACAACACACCCACACAAATAATCAAACCAACCATGAAGGAATACAACATGACCGATGCGCAGATAATCGATGGTTACATCACCATGATGGAGGAAAGGGTATTTGGGGGCTGGGAACCATACCTCATCACTCTCATGTTCAATCAGTTGACAGGCAACGAACAGACCAAGCAACGCCAGATGCTGAAAGAATGTGAAATCGTTTATGCTCGCCTTCTCACAAGGCTGATCAAAAGGCCGCACAATACCCCGACTGAGCAAATGCCGTTCTGGATATCATGCTTCGATTGGCCCGTGAACAAAAGGGAGAAAGCGGCTCTCCCGGATATTCTGACCAATGATGGAATGCATGTTCATGCGTTTTTCATGGTGCCGCCAAATGCGAAAACCGGCGATAGGCTGGGTGACATCGTGGCGCGTTCGCCAAAATCTTTTCTAGTAGGAGAGGGAATGTCGTTGGCGCGGCTGCATGTCGAGCCGATAGAAAAGACTGCGCCGAGGGCAGCGTTGTACACGTTGAAACAGGTGCCGCGAAAAAGAATGACTTCGGCAGACATTTTGGTGCTGCCGAAGTCACAGAGTGAACTTATCTAACCGAGTGCCACCCTTTAAAGGTCAGGCGCAGACTCTTTGGCCTTAGGTTTTGCCGTTCCTACTTTGTGCACATGTAGTTCGAGCGGCGGACCTAACGCCGCCAGCGTCGCCTTCATCCAGAGCTCCGAACCCACTTTATGGGCCATCAAAGACTTCTTGATGTTTGTGAACCGCAAGACCGCATTCACGTCGAATTTCGCACTTTTCATTTCTTTTTGGCGGGAAGAATCGCCGCTTTTGTTCGCAATTAGCGGATTGCTTTTCTTGCTTTCTTTTGTGACCGCCGTGGTACGAGTCGCTTCTTTTTTTTCTTTTTTATCGTCCTCGGCCAGTTGCTTCTCAAGCTTCTTTTTCTCAGAATTGGCCGTAGAGAGCTTTTTGAGGCCCTCTGTCATCATTAGCTTTTTCAGCTTCTTACCGGTGATGCCTTCCTCTACCGCCGACGCAACAGCATTGTAGTAGAAACTAGCTTTCTGCTGCGCCTTCTTTCCAGGTCCCACCATGAATTTAATGGCAAATCGCACTGCATGTTCGATCTGATGAGGCTTTGGCGGCTTTGTTTTTTGCCAAGAACCGTCACAGAATAGCTTCCACTCATTTTTGTCAGCTTTCAACGCTAGACCAATCTCAACGGCTGAAACGATATCACTATAAACCGCCTTGCGATGAGCTTTTCGCCTAGCCTTGAAGGCGTCGTGAAGTGCATCAAGCCTTTCGATCAGAGACTTCCCCCTTTCTTTCTCGGATTTTTTCGGATTATCCGATTTTTCTATACTTCTGCCAAAAGAGCCGGCGTTGGCTTTCTTTAAAGTTTGGACGGAAGACATATTATTTTCCTCCCATATCAATTTCGCGCAGGAGGGCATTGATATCCTCAGCCCGCCATACGGTAACCCGTGGTGAAATCTTGCGTGGTTGCGGAAATTTTCCGGTTTTTACGCCTGCCCAAAAACCTGACTTACTGATTGGTAGGGGGCCATCGGGTCGAACGATCTGGTTAAGGCGTACAAATCCCGTTTGCGGGAAGATGCGGGTCGCAATGTTTTCAGGCTGTTTTTCGTCGCGGATACTTAGGTGTTTCATCGGTTTCTCCGTGTGAGTTGTTGAACACGGAGAAATGATGGCTCGAAACTTATCGATTTATAATTCTGTATTTATCCATGGATGGGGCGTCCAAAAATGGACAGGTATGATGTATTTAAATATTGATTACATTGCGAAAAGCCGTGTTAAATGCTGCGGTCTCAACGATACTCAACTTTTGAGGTGCGAAGGCGGTGGCATGCCCGCCACCAATTAAGCTTATGGTTTTCCGTTCGAGGTCCGGGTCGCCCATCCGAGCAAATATATGAGCGGCAACATAGCGAGCCCGACATACCCAAATGTCGAGATAAGGTTGGTGATTTTCGTACGAAAAGAAGCCGTCCAGAATGAGTTGCAAAAGCGTTTTCCTATTTATGCGGATAGTTGACGCCGCGTATAACAGTGCCAGCGTTTGCTTGTTCTGGCTCCAGCGCTGGTGAAGCAGGGATCGGGACACATATTTTTCTTTGTATGGAAAGGGTGGCTTCGTCGCTTTTAACTCGTCCAGTACGAGCACCGCTTTATTGAGACTTGGAATAAAAGGGCGGCCACGGACACTGAATTGATCAATAGCGTGGTGAAGAAAGGTCATGGCTAGAACTGCCGTGTTTATAACTTTCTCGTCTCGTTCGAATGCGATCCACATCATCTCGAACGAAGGATTCTGTGCGAACGCTTGATAGCCGCCCAAGCTGTCATAAATTTCGATCAAAAAGTCCATGCTTGTGAGGATGTAACGGGCCGTTATGTCTCTCTCCAAACTCAACTGAGCTTCGCCCAGTTTCCATTCAGTATCGTGCATATGGTTTAGTGCTGCGTGCACCATGAGAATTTCCCGCACGCGACGCTCTCTAGGCATAATTAGCCATCCGCCAAAACTTGCGGCGAGAACCTCCTTGTAGCCGGGGTAATACTCCTTGCTATCGAGCAGCACCTGCAAGATTTCCTTGGCTTTGTATTTGCCGACAAGCGCGAGGACGGTTGGACGAATGTGATCTGTCACTTGATGACTGGGAGCCCAGCGCCGCTTCAGTGCATCGAGAGCGGTGACGACATCTCGCATCTCTTCTGATTCCATTACTTCTTTGATGTCGACCATGCTATCCCGCCTACCGTTGGTGAACCGGGCGACCGTATCTGATTCACCAACATTTAAGCAGTGCGATGCGGCATCCACCTTCCAGTAAGAGCAGGTTCGTCCAGTGACATCCGCTTAGTTTTCGGTATTTTAAGCGGTATAGATGTCGATAATCATATATTATATGATATATATCAAAGACTTGTATATCTGTTTCGATTCCCTTCACCCGCTCCAGCTTTCCGCACCTTTACCCGTTAAGTTCAGACAGCATAAGTCTCACAGTGCCGACCAAGCTCTCGCGCAAATTCTCCGCTATAATCGCTGTCTTCATCACAAAATACATCTTTTCGTTGAGATAAGATGCGATGCGTGTTTCGATGCGGCCTGTACGTGCGATTCTTTTGTTTTTGGCATTTATAGTATCTTCGAGAGGCCCATGTCCGTTTCAGATGTGATTTTCCGCCCGTTCGAGACGATGATACGTCCGCTGGATATTCCGTTTCGACCCCTTCCGTCCAAAGGGCCGATTTCGGTTTTGTGGCATTTCATTTCGATGTTTCGCGGCGTTCTTCTGGCGCTGGCCTTGTCGTCCATGGCCTTTGAGGCGATCAATCTGGCGATTATCTGGGGGTTGTCGGTCATCGTTGACGGCGTGACTGCTCAAGGGGCGGCAGCCTTCCTGAATAATGAAATGCCTCTCCTTATTTTCCTGGGATTGCTGATCTTTCCGGCGATGCCTATCGCGTCGTTTCTGCTGAACACGCTGAATTCTCACACGCTCGGTATTGCAATGCCCGCCGCCATTCAGTGGCAGGGGCATAAGGCGGTGGAGCGGCAGGACCTTGCTTTCTTCCACGAGCTTTATGCGGGGCAGGTTGCATCAAGGCTGTCGCAGGTGGCCTCAGCGGTGCAGCAGCAGATTATCAATGCCTTCCAGATTGGGCCGCGTTTCCTGTTGCAGATGGTCGGATCGGTGCTGTTGCTTGCAACGCTTTCTTGGCAGCTGGCGCTGCCGGTTCTGATATGGATTGTTCTCAACGTGCTGCTTGCGGTGAAGCTGGCGCCCGTTTTCACCGAAAGATCGCGGCAATCGGCAAAGCAGCGCAGCCTCGTGTCGGGAGCCATTACCGATCTCTACAGCAATATGCAGATGATCAAGCAATTTGCCGCAGAGGATAGCGAGGCGGGCGCAATCCGCAGGATTTTGAACAAGGCGGTCCACACGCAGCACAAAGAGCAACGGGTCTTTCGGACATCCGAACTCATTGTCGTTTTGTTGAATATGGCGCTTTGGCTGGCCATTCTGTCTGTGGGTCTTTCCGGTCTTGTGAAAGGCTTCATCACCATCGGTGAGTTCGTTGCCGCGGTTTACATTCTTCAGCGCTTGTCCGGGCACACCTTCACCTTTTTGCAGATGGGTCAGCAGATTTTTCAAGCCATAGGCACGATCAAGGACGCTATGCCGGTGATGACCACCCCACCGACGATTTGCGACAATGAGGATGCGTCCGAGCTGAAGGTTGGTCGGGGAGAAATCCGGTTTGACCACATCCGTTTTGCCTATAAGTCTGGCAAGCCGATTATCGATGATCTGTCGCTTACGGTGCATGCGGGAGAGAAGGTTGGGCTCGTTGGGCTTTCGGGTGCGGGCAAAACGACGCTCGTCAATCTGCTGCTGCGTTTCTACGACATACAGGATGGGTCGATCCGTATCGATGACCAGAATATTCGCGATGTCACGCAGGCAAGCCTGCGACGCAATATCGGCGTCATCGCGCAGGATGTTGCGCTGCTGCACAGATCTGTCGGTGACAATATTCGCTACGGGCAACCGGAGGCGACGCAGGAGGATATCGAGCGCGCGGCGAAGGTTGCGAAGGCAGATGGCTTTATCGCGGAACTGGCGGATGGCGACGGGCGGAAGGGGTATCAGGCTTTCGTCGGGGATCGCGGGATCAAGCTGTCCGGCGGACAGCGACAGCGCGTTGCCATTGCAAGGGTGCTGCTGAAAGACGCGCCGATACTTATCCTCGACGAGGCAACCTCTGCGCTCGACAGCGAATCCGAAGCCGCCATTCAGGAGAAGCTGGACCTCGTGATGGAGGGCAAGACCGTCATTGCCATCGCCCATCGCCTGTCCACGATTGCGCAGATGGACAGGATTATCGTGCTCGATAAAGGCCGCATCATCGAGGAGGGGACACCGGAGGAATTGGTAAGGCAGGATGGCCTTTTCGCCCGGCTCTGGAAGCGACAGATTGGCGGGTTCATTCCGGAGGATTGATTTCCACCTATTGGCACTGTCCGGCGTCCGGTTGAGAACTCTGCCGCCTGACCCCATATGGGATCAAACGAAGGAGTTTTTCCATGGGCAAGATAATCGTCGGTTCCGCTCTGCTGGTCTCGACCCTCATGATCAGCGGGTGTCAGACGTGGCATAGTCCTTATCGTGGTACCCAGTGGCGTATGGATCAGGTGATGGATGGTGATCCGTTCCGGGAGGGGGATGGAAACCGGGGTGGAGATTCCGGGAATATTTATATCCGGCGCTGATCCTCTCCGTGACTGATGGCGGCGGAATTTCAGCCGCCTTTATTGCTCGGCTTGTGCGGGGTCTTGTTCCAGACGAAGGGCTTGTAGCGAAGTTCATAAACCGCGCGCCAGGCGGCAGCCGAGAGCATCAGCCAGTAGAGCGGTGTGAACAGCCATTTTCGCCCGACCAGTTTTCGCTCGTGCGCGATCATGCCGCGCAGGCCCATCATCAGGAAGATTGCGTAGCTGGCGATGATGTTGGTGGTATCGATGGCGAAGAAGGTGAGTTGGTAGGGCGAGATTGCGCTCAAGCCACCTGTCCAGAGCATGCACGCAATATAGGCTATATAGGTGAGGAAGAGGGGATGCGTCAGCGATGAGAGCAGCATTCCGCCGATCATGAGATGAAAGACGAGGTAAGCGCGCCAGCCCATCTGGCGTGCAGTGGAAAGCGGTGAGCGCATCATTACCAGCCATGTCTGCAGCCAGCCCTTGAACCAGCGTGCCCGCTGGGCCATCCAGACGGGCAGTTCGGTCGGCGCGTCTTCAAGCGTGGGATAATGGATGACGTCGCAGCGGTAGCCGAAGCGATAGAGCCGCAGCCCCAGATCCGCATCTTCGGTGACATTATAGGGATCCCAGGCTCCGACTTCCTTCAAGGTCGAGGCGCGGAAATGGTTGGAGGTTCCGCCGAGCGGCAGGGGCATCCTGGTTCTGGCCAGCATTGGCAGCATGCGCCGGAACAGTGCCGAATATTCCAGCGAGAAGGATGAGGTGATCCAGGATGTCTCCGCATTGCTGATGATGAGCGGGGCTTGCAGGCAGGCGAGACTATCCGGTGCGTGGCGGAAGCGGGCATAGGCTTCTCGCAACTGGCTGCGATGTGGCCTGTCTTCCGCATCGTAGACGGCAACGAATTCTCCCCGGACGCCTGCCAGCGCGTAATCGAGCGCTTTCGGCTTGGTGCGCGGCAGGGAGGGCGGAACGCGCACCACCTCGAAATGGCGCCCGAGTTCAAGCCGATCGATCGCGTTGAGCGTCATGGGATCGTCTGCTTCACAAACAAGCTTGATATCGAGCCGGGATTTGGGCCAATCCAGACGGTCCAGCGCGGTGACAAGCTGTTCGATGATGGCTTCTTCGCGGTGTAGTGCGACGAGTATGGTGTAGACCGGAAGCTGGTCGTCCTGGGCTGCATCCAGCAGCAGGAGCGTGTTGCGGTCAGGGGCTCGCTGAAGCGGAGAGAGCCGGAAAAGGAGCGCTGCCAGATAGAGCAGCGATGTGAAGATGTGCAGGAGCTGAAGCGTTGGCACGGCGGAGATGCACAGGGAAACCGCAAAGAGCGCGGCACCCGCGCCGATGAAAAAGCCCTGCTTGCCTTCCATGACGATGCGCGCCGAATAATGCGGGCGGGCCTCGAAAAGCTGATTGATCGTCTGGCGGGTTCGTCGCTCCGACCCTGCCTGCCAGACGGCTTCGCGAAGGGCGCTTGGCGTTGTTACCACCAAATCTTTGCGGATGGCGGGCCGCGCCTTCAGCGCTTGCCGGAGCCTGCCGATGGTCTCGAGGTCTGGAACGACCGCGATATATGGTTTGCTGTCTTTTGGCGAAATGCGCACCATCCGGCTGTCTGCCAGCTGAGTGTCGAGTGCGGGTGTATCGACAACGATAGTGGCATCCAGCGTCTCGACAAAGGCAAGGCGAAGGTATCGCGCAAAGGCGCCGTACCACGCATTTTCGGTAACGAGCCCGTTTGCCAGCAATTCGTCTTCAAGCGTCGTGCCGTTACGCTCGGCCAGTTCCGAAAACGTATCGATATAGGGTTTTCCGATGCCGAGCTCGGCCAGAAATGCGAGGTCGTCGCGGTCCGGCGGTGCCGGGCTTAGCAGGAAGGGGTCGTCCTCCAGCGGCTCGAAGGCAACAAAATCGTCCTGCACAAGCATCGCGTTGGGCGAATCTTGTGTATACTCATCCAAACGCAACATCGTACCCAGCCACCCGCAAGTGGTACCCTTACCCAATACCCGTGTCGGATCATATACATGCGCTCTTTGGTTGCACCCCTGAAATTGCTGGGTATTTCTGCATCTCTTCTTTGTGTTTCACTTTTTTCTTCTCAAGGCGCGCTGGCGGAAAGCGCAAGCCTTCCGGTTCTGTTCGACAAGCAGGAGCGTTTGCCCGGCGCCGATCTATCGACCGTGCCGCGGGTGCGCTTTCTGATGTCGGTGGATTTTCCGCCCTTTAATTTTACCGATCAGGACGGACGTCTGGTTGGTTTCCATGTGGATCTGGCGCGCGAAATCTGCGCGCAGCTGAAGATCGAGAGCAAATGCCAGGTGCAGGCGCTGCCATTCGATGAGCTGGAAGCAGCACTGGAAATGGGGGAGGGCGAAGCGGTGATGTCCGGTGTCGCGTCATCCTCTGATCTGCGGCGCAGTTTCAGCTTCACGCGGCCCTATCTGCTTTTGCCCGCGCGTTTTGCCGTGGCGAAATCCGCCAAGCTGGATGGCCAGACCGCTTTGGCACTTTCCGGCAAGAAGGTCGGTGTCATCACCAATTCGCGCCACGAGCAGATGCTGAAGGCATTTTTTCCCAAGGTGGCGGTAAACGGTTTCGGCGGTTACGAGCCCATGTATGAAGCGCTGAAAACCGGCAAGGTGGATGCCATCTTTGCCGATAGCCTGCGCCTGCCGTTCTGGGTTGCTGGCACGGCTTCGGATAATTGCTGCGCCATGTTCGATGGGCCCTATATGTCCGACAAATTTCTGGGCGAGGGGCTTTCCATCATGACGGTCGATCCCGAGAACAAGCTGGTTCCGGCCTTCGATCAGGCACTTGCCGCACTCTCCCGTAATGGACGGCTGGAAGAGATTTACCGGCGCTATTTCCCTTACGGGCTGTTTTAGCGTTTCCAGCAAAAGTGCGAAGCGGTTTTGCGTCTGGACAACGCGTTAGACAAACAATTAGATCACTGGCTGGCCCAGATGATGCGGGCCACCCACTCCACTTCGGCAAGCTCGAAGCTGCGGTTTGGGTGTTCCGGGTTGAGGGATAGAAGCTCGATGGTCTTGGCGGTCTGGCGGGCCAGAATTTTTGCCATGACCTCGCCATCCCGGCTTTTGACGACGACGCGGTCGCCACGGCGCACCTGGGCACCGGGCTCCACGATCAGCACATCGCCGTCGCGGTAAAGCGGCATCATGCTTTCGCCCTGCACTTCCAGTGCATAAACGCCCGCCTTGTTGGCGGGCGAGGCGGGAAAATCCACCACATCCCAGCCCTGACCGACAGGAAAGCCACCATCATCGAAAAAGCCGCCGGAGCCCGCCTGCGCAAAGCCGAGCAGCGGAATGGCGCTGACTTTTCCCACCGTCACATCTTCCGCGGCAATGGCTCTTTCGCTTTTGCCGAAGGCATATCCGAAGAACTGATCGATGGTCGCACCGGTGGCATCGAGGATTTTGGAAACGGATTCCGTCGATGGCCAGCGCTGTCGCCCATCGGGACCAAGCCGCTTGGATTTGTTGAAGGAAGTGGGGTCGAGCCCCGCCTTGCGGGCAAGGCCTGAGGGCGTCAGGTGATGACGGTCGGCAAGCGTATCGATCGCGCTCCAGATATTGTCATGTGAAAGCATCGTTCAATGGCCCGGATGAAACTGCGGCGTCAGGCGGCGTCTGTCAGTCGATGGTAAAATAGCCAACACTCCGAAAAGAGTAAAGAGAAAAAGGAATAAAATCCTTTTCTGCTTTCATTGTGGAAGCGGAGTGTATGCCGCTTTCCAAGCCATTGAACATAAACCCTCTTTCATACACCGGCATGACGTGACGCCGGTTTTTGCCTCATGCAACCAGCATGGGCACGTTGAGCTTGGATAGCTGAATGACCGCCTGCGTGCGGCTATCGACATTCAGCTTCAGTAGAATGGCAGAGACATGCGCCTTGATCGTGGCCTCGGAAACATTCAGCTCATAGGCGATCTGCTTGTTCAAAAGCCCTTCACCCAACATGCCGAGAACGCGGCTTTGCTGCGGTGTCAGCGTTCTGAGCCTGCCGATCAGATCGGTCACGTCCGGGTCCTGATCGCGGCTGGATTGGCAGGCGGCGGGAATATAGACATCGCCTTCCAGAACGGCGCGGATACCGGCGCGAATGTCCTCGATGCCGGAGGATTTGGAGATGAAGCCGGAAGCGCCAAGTTCGATGGCGCGGCGCATCGTGGCGGGATCGTCTGTGGCGGAGACGATGATGATGGGCAGGCTGGAAAATTCCGCGCGCAATGCCATCAGGCCGGAAAAGCCGCTGACGCCCGGCATGGCGAGGTCGAGCAGCATGAGATCGGCCTCCGCTTCGGCATCTGCACAGGCTCTTGCCGCTTCGAAATCACCCGCCTCGATGATCCTGTTGTCGCCTTCGAGCCCGCTGACCGCCTGACGCAGAGCGCCGCGAAAAAGCGGATGGTCATCTGCAATGATGATTGTGAGTTCTGACATGCCGCGCCCCCTCCCAAGAGCATTTCATGTGTACCTCCCCGGACAGGCTGCATGCAGCTATCCTTGACGTGGAGGATTGCGCCAAATCGGCTGCAATACAAGCACTAGATTTGCCAGGGCGGGCCATACACGCGGTTTGGCCGTAAAAATCTGTGTGAAGCGATGGACATCAGCCACCTTTTACGGCACACCCCCTGCAAATGAAGGAGACGCCGCATGAGTGAAACGCCCCCCGTCATCTACAAGATCGTGCCTTCCTCTCTTTGGCAGGAGGCAAGGGAAGCGGGCGTTTTCAAGGGGGCGGCAATCGATTTGACAGATGGCTACATCCATTTCTCCACTGCAGAACAGGTGAAGGAAACGGCGCTGCGCCACTTCACCGGTCAGGAAGATTTGCTGCTGGTAGCCGTCGATGGCGGCGCGCTGGGTGAAAAGCTGGTATTCGAGCCCTCGCGTGGCGGAGACCTCTTCCCGCATCTTTACGGCGATCTGTCGCTGAATACCGTGCTGTGGGAAACGCCGCTGACGCTGGCCGATGACGGCGCACACCAGTTTCCGGAGATTTGAGCATGAGCGGACTATTTTCCTCTGTCGGCCGCAAGGGGCTGTTCCTGCTGGACCCCGAAGTGGCACATGGCGCCTCGATTGCAGCGCTGCGCAGCGGCTTCATTCCCACCTGCCATGTGCCGCATGATCCGCGCTTGCAGCAGAGCGTTGCGGGTCTGGTCTTCCCCAACCCGCTCGGCATGGCGGCGGGTTATGACAAGAATGCGGAAGTGCCCGGTCCGCTGTTGAAGCTCGGCTTCGGCTTTACGGAAATCGGCACGGTGACGCCGCGTGCGCAATCCGGCAATCCCAAGCCGCGCATCTTTCGTCTGGTGGAAAACGGGGCGGTCATCAACCGCCTCGGCTTCAACAATGAAGGACATGCGGCGGCGCTGTCCCGACTGATCGCCGCTGGCCTGCGCGGCATCGTCGGCGTCAATATCGGTGCCAACAAGGATAGTGACGACAGAATCGCGGATTATGTGAAGGGGATCGAGACATTTTCCTCGGTCGCCTCCTATTTCACCGCCAACATCTCCTCGCCCAACACGCCGGGCCTGCGCGATCTTCAGGCGCGGGAAAGCCTTGCCGCGTTGTTGACCGCGGTTCTTGCGCAGCGGGACCTCGAGGCGGAAAAGCTCAACCGCCATATCCCGGTTTTCCTGAAAATCGCACCTGATCTGACCGAAGAAGGCCTTGACGATATCGCCGCCGAAGTGCTGGCGCACAAGCTCGATGGCCTGATCGTGTCCAACACCACGCTCTCGCGCGATGGTCTGAAACCGGGCCGCAACAACCACGAAACCGGCGGCCTTTCCGGCAAGCCACTGTTCGACCTTTCAACCACGGTGCTGGCCAAAATGCGCAAGCGCGTCGGCCCGGACCTGCCGCTCATCGGCGTCGGTGGCGTATCTTCGGCAGAAACCGCTCTTGAAAAGATCAAGGCCGGTGCCGATCTCGTGCAGCTCTATTCCTGCATGGTTTATGAGGGGCCGGGCCTGCCGGGAACGATTGTCCGCGGGCTTTCGCGCATTCTGGAACGCGATGGTGTGGTGAATGTGCGGGAGTTGCGCGATAGCTCGGTGGAGAGCTGGGCGGCGAGCGGGATTTGAACGGCTGACCAGTCGCATCTTCAGAACCTAAAGCGGGTCGCAGTGAATAGGATTCACCGCGACCCGCTTTAGATCATTATTTTCTCGCATGTACGTTATCGTTTAATTGAAGACAATTAAACGCGACATGCTTTAGCCCAGCAGGTTCCCAAACCGCACCGAGTAAATCCGGTCACGCCCCATCAGATGCGCAATAAGCGCATCGTGATTAAACAGCCCGCGCATGGCCTTGTGCCGAAGGTCCAGCCCTCCGCTCATGACGCCGAAGGCAGGCATCAGCAGCCGCGCGCCATCCGTCGCAAAGCAGGGGCGGCGCACGGTTTTGTCGCGGCGGCGGACTGTTGCGGAGGGGTGCAGGTGGCCGGCGATTTCGCCCAGCGCTTCCGCTGCTTTCGCCTTCGGCTCGTGGCGGAAAACGAGGTTTGCGTAGAACATCTCATCGGTGGAAGAACCCGGCAGATCGACCGTGCCATCGGGATCGTGGTTGCCGTTGATCCAGATCCATTCGCGGCCCCGCGCCATTTCGCGGATGATGTCGCGCAGCGGCAGCGGCAGGTGTTCTGAACCTTTGCGATCATGAAAATTATCACCGAGGCTGACGACGATCTTCGGGTCGTAGCGGGTGATGAGGGAGGCGAGGATTTTCAGCGTCGCAATCGTATCATAGGGCGGCAGCATCATGCCGCGGCGGGCAAAGGCCGCGCCCTTTTCCAGATGCAGATCAGACACGACAAGCAGTGAAAGATCCGGCAGATAAAGCCCGCCCAACGGATCGCACAGGGCCGCGACGCCGTTGATGGCGGTCTCGGCGCCCTGGCATTCGAAGCCGGTGGAAAATCTTTCGCTCAAGGCAAGGCGGCTCAGCAATTCCGGTTCAAGCTTTCTTCATTTCGTCAGTTCACGGCACCGCTTGTCAGCGGCTCAGGACATGGCCTCGGCGATCAGCTCGTCGGCGGCTTCGGCCAGCACGTCGTCCTGCGCTTGTCCGATTACCGTCTCGCGTCCGATTTCCAGCATGACCGGCACGGCAAGCGGAGAAACATGCTCAAGCGCGCGGTGATGCGTGTGGCCCTTGATTCGCCTTAGCATATCGCCAAGTCGGGCAATGTCCAAAAGCCCCGCCGAAGCATCGCGTCGCGTGGCTTCCAGCAGGATGTGGTCTGGCTCATGGCTGCGAAGAACGTCATAAATAAGGTCTGACGAAACAGTCACCTGCCGCCCGGTCTTTTCCTTGCCGGGATGGCGGCGCTCGATCAGGCCGGAGATGACGGCGCAGTTACGGAAGGTGCGTTTGAGCAGGTAGGATTCGTCCAGCCACGCTTCGAGATCATCGCCCAGCATATCTTCGTCCAGCAGGTCCGGCAGCGAAAGGCGACCCGATTCAAGGCGACGGCCCATATCCTCCATCGCCCAGATCGCCAGCGAATAATCGGTGGCGACGAAGCCCATCGGCTTCGCGCCAGCGCGCTCCAGCCTGCGGGTGAGCAACATGCCGAGCGTCTGGTGCGCCAGTCGCCCCTCGAAGGGGTACATGACCATGAAGAAGCGCTTGCGGAACGGGAATGTTTCCACCAGAAGCTCGTCGCGCTTGGGGATGATCGACTTTTCCTTCTGGATTGCCAGCCAGTCCCGCACCTGATCCGGCAGGGCATGCCAGCGGGAGGGATCGGCCAGCATGGAGCGGACTTGGTCTGCGAGATAGGTGGACAGCGGAAACTTGCCGCCTGCATAGGACGGTATCTTCGGGTCCAGCGAGAAGGCCTGACTGACGAGGCATTCGTTTTCGCGGATGCCTTCGAAACGCAGCACCTTGCCTGCAAAGAGGAAGGTATCACCCTGCACCAGCTGTTCGAGGAAATGCTCTTCCACCTTGCCGAGAGACATGCCCCCGCGCCCGACCGTGCCCTTGGCGTTGCGCTTGACCATGCGGACATTGAGTTCGGCTGCTTCGACAATGGTGCCGAGGTTCAGCCGATATTGCTGCGCCACCTGCGGGTTGGACACACGCCAGCGCCCGTCCTTCATCTGGCGGATGCGGGCATAACGCTCATAGGTGCGCAGCGCATAGCCGCCAGTCGCGGTAAAATCCACCACGCGGTCGAAGGTCTCGCGCGGCAGGCCGAAGTAAGGCGACGCGCTAGTCACTTCGCGGTAAAGCTCATCGGCATCGAAAGGCTCGGCGCAGGCCATGCCCAGCACATGCTGGGCCAGCACATCCAGCGCGCCCTCGGCAATGGGCGGCGTGTCCTGCGCGCCGATATAGTTCGCATCGAGCGCGGCGCGGCACTCCATTACCTCGAAGCGGTTGGCGGGCACGAGAATGGCTTTGGACGGCTCATCCATGCGGTGGTTTGCGCGGCCTATGCGCTGGGCAAGACGGCTTGCCCCCTTCGGCGCACCGACATGCACGACGAGATCGACATCGCCCCAGTCGATCCCGAGATCGAGCGTTGAGGTGGCGACGACGGCGCGCAGCTTGTTCTCCGCCATCGCGGATTCCACCCGTCGCCTCTGCCCGGCATCCAGCGAGCCGTGATGCAGCGCAATCGGCAGATTGTCCTCATTGATCGTCCAGAGTTCCTGAAAAATGCGTTCGGCCTGCGAGCGTGTGTTGACGAAGATCAGCGTCGTCTGGTGTGATTTCAGCTCGGGATAGAGATCCTGCATAGCATAGCGCGCCGAATGGCCGGACCATGGAATGCGCTCTTCCGTATCGAGGATCGAAATATTGGGCTTCGCGCCGCCCTCGACGGTGATGAGACCGGCAGGCCCTTCCCCCTCCACCTGCGGCGCGAGATAGCGCTGCAAATCCATCGGGTCGGCAACAGTCGCTGATAGCCCGATGGTGCGCATGGCAGGCGCGTGGCGGCGGATGCGGGCGAGCGCGAGCGAGAGCAGATGCCCGCGCTTGGAGGTGACGAGCGAGTGAAGCTCATCCAGCACGACATATTTCAGGTCCTTGAAGAAGCGTTCGGCTTCCTTGTTGGCGAGCAGCAGCGATACCTGCTCCGGCGTCGTCAGCAGAATATCCGGCGGCTTCACCTTCTGCCGCTGGCGCTTGGCCTGCGGCGTGTCACCCGTGCGGGTCTCGACCGTGATCGGCAGCCCCATCTCCGACACCGGCTTCATCAGGTTGCGCTCGATATCGACAGCCAGCGCCTTCAGCGGCGAGATATAGAGCGTGTGCACACCGACGAAGGCCGAACCCGGCGGCACCTTGCCGCGCTCCGCGAGATCGGTGAGCGAAGCCATGAAGCCACCCAGCGTCTTGCCCGCGCCCGTCGGCGCAATCAGCAACATGTTTTCCCCGCCGCGAGCGCGGGCGGAAAGCTCCAGCTGGTGCGCACGCGGGCTCCATCCCTTTTCCGCAAACCATTTCTGGAAGGGGAGCGGTAGCGTGCCAACATGCGTGCCGGCTATCTGAGGGTCGGTGTGTTTCACACCACTAAAGTAGTGAAATTATTCCGTAAAAGAAGGGTGCTTATTGGATGGAAGCATTCCTTTTTTCCGTCATCGTGGGCTTTAAGCCACTGCTGTCCGATTTAAGTTGACGAGCGTTCCTGCACCCTTCCCCAACTGGGGTGTCTCGACGGTTCCACCCCCTCGACGTCATCCTCGGGCTTGACCCGAGGATCCATGACCCTTTGATTTCGTTGAGAAGAATGGATCCTCGGCTCAAGGCCGAGGATGACGGCAGTGGGCTTGTGTTCGAGGACGACGTTCGTCGGCGTGGCGCGGTTACATCGCGATATAACGATCATTCCGGTGATTGATCGCAATCACCAAATTCATCACCAGCGCACCGAGAATGGAGCAGAGAATGATGAAGGGGGTGGCGACGAAGAAGGAGAAGAACAGGACCGTGCAATCGAATGCGAGTTGCGTGAGGCCAGCGCGGATGCCGAAACGGTCCTGAATATAGAGCGCCAGAATGCCGAAGCCGCCGAGGCTGGCGCGGTGGCGGAAAAGGGCGAGCATGCCAGCCGCCACCGTCAGCCCGCCGAAGGCTGCGGCGATGACCGGGTTGACATTCTGCAAGACGATGAGGTGCGGCAGATATTCCGAAAGCAGCGCCGTCGAGCCCACGGCGCAGAAGGTCTTGATGGTGAAGGCAAGCCCGAGGCGGCGCAGCGCCAGATAATAGAATGGCAAGTTGGCGAGGAAGAAGATCAGGCCGAAGCTGAGGCCTGTCGCATAATGCAGGAGAAAGGCGACGCCCACCACGCCGCCGGTCAGCAGCCCGCCGCCGGAGAGAAGAACGACGCCGAGCGAGATCAGCATGCTGCCTGCGATCACGGCCAGTGCATCTTCCAGCAACGAATGCTTCGCCGATGTCGATGTCCAGAATTTCGCCAGTTTTCGTTGCGCAACGTCGCTCATGATCGCCCCCGATAAGCTCATGCCTGTCTTTGCGCCGGGTGAGGCAAAAATTCAAGCGTCAGCGCACGACGATGTAGCGATCCGAGCGGTGGTTGATGGTGAGGAACAGGTTCAGCACGAAAGCGCCGACGATGGAGTAAAGCACCGTCTGCGGATTGATGACGGAAAAGGCGGCGATCATCACGCAGATATCGAAAGCAAGCTGAAGGAGACCGGCGCGAATGCCGAAGCGATCCTGAATATAGATCGCCAGAATGCCGACGCCGCCAAGGCTTGCACGGTGGCGGTAGAGCGCGAGCAACCCGTAGCCTAAAAGCAGGCCACCGAGAACGGAGGCGAAAAGCGGATTGATGCTATCTATCACCATCCAGCGCTGCTCCAGTTCCGTCAGCACCGAAACGAGTCCGATGGCAATGAAGGTTTTCAGCGAGAAGGCAAGCCCAAGGCGGCGGAAGGAAAGATAATAGAAGGGCAGATTGACGAGGAAGAACATGAGCCCGAAGCTGATGCCGAAAGCATAGTGGATCAGGAAGGCAACGCCCGCCGTACCGCCGGTCAGCAGACCGACTTTACTCAGCAGATAGAAGCCGAGGGCAGAAACGATGCTGCCAGTCACGATGCCCTGAATGTCTTCCACCGGCGCATGTTTTGCAGGATCGGCACTCCACATGCCATAGACGCTTCTCGTGAATGCCATGCCGAACTCCGGGAAAAAACCGCTTCGATTTTTATGAGATGTCCCGCGTCCTGCCATTCGCAGAAGCCCTGAGACGCCTTTATTTTGCACTGCAAAAAGCGTCTCGACAACATGCTTCCGTCAGCAGTGCTGACCTATCGATAAAAATGCAATAAGCGAGAAGGTCAGCCCTGTTTTCTGGCAAGAAACAGAATGCCGGACAGGGGTTTTCCGGCATCTTTGCGAATGGTGGTTTTTCGGGTTTGCAGCACTTCCATGCCAAACGAGGTCAGCAGCGTGCGGACATAGGCTTCGGAATGCGCATAACGCAGCGAGGGTTGCAACACGAAACCCTCCTCGCCATCCGCATCCTCCACTGAAAAGGCGAAGAGCCCCTGGTCGGCCAGCAGCGCCCTCACCAGCGGCATCACGGCTTCGAGGCTTCCGAGATACATCATCACATCCGCTGCGGCGACAAGATCGGCCCGGTCCTTCGCAAGCCCTTCGGCAAACAGCCCGGACGCATCCTCATCCAGCGAAAGATCTGCCTGTGCCAGATGGTGATAAATGCCTTTTTCTTCCGCCTTGGACAGCATGTTGGTGGAAATGTCGAAGCCTTCCAGCCGCTCGGTCCAGTCGTGAATTTCCACGCCGAGAAGCCCGGTGCCACAGCCGATATCCACGATACAGCCAAAACGTCCGCCTTCCGGGCGAACGGTTTCGATCAGCGCCGCCAGCTTTTCCGGCACGCTATATTCCAGCTTTTTGACGAGAGACGTCTCGAAACGGTCGGCGTAATCGTCGAACAGACCTTCCACATAGCGGCTCGACGGCTGTTCCGGGGTTTCGGCGGCGCCCAGCACGGCGAGTTTCAAGGGAGCGGCGAAAATCCCCTCATCATCCAGCTCGGCTACCTTTTCATAGGCCTCGACTGCCTTTTCCGCGGCACCCGCCTTCTCGCTATATTCTCCCAGCCGAAACCAGCCCGCCGCCCATTGCGGCGTCAGTTCCAGCGCCTGCTCGATCAGCTCTGCGGCAGCGGCATGGTCTCCGCTTTCAGCCAGCATGCGGGCATAATCGGCGCGACGGTCCGCAATGACATCGCCGGAAGAAAGCTGGTTCTGGGCCATTCGCAAATTTTTCCTGAAGGAGGTGGGCTCTCTTTCATCAAGCCATAAAAAAACTCAAGTCCTATTTCATGGCGGCAACAAGATGGCTCGCCAAAGCTTGCATGGAAGCCATAGTCTTCATATGTCTTGCTTTGGAAATTAGGAGATTTGCTGATGGCCGGTGAGGTCAACAAAGTGCTGGGTGACAGCGTTGGGCGCACGATCGTCAAGCTTCTGGTCGTATCGCTGATCGTCGGTTTTGTGATGGCCGTGTTCGGCCTGACCCCGTGGAGCATCATTTATGGCGTCAGGGATTTCGTACTGAACCTTTGGCACACCGGCTTCCGTGCGCTCGGAAGCGTCGGAGATTATCTCCTTGCGGGTGCGGTGATCGTCATCCCCGTCTTCATCATTCTTCGACTTTTGAGTTTCCGCGGCTGACATGACCGAACATTCCCTGACGACATTTTCCCGGCGCGGCTTCGTGCTGCTTTCCGCTGGCTCCGTTCTATCCGCCTGCGTTTCCGTTCCCACCAACAAGGGCGTCTCTTCCGGCGCGCGGGATGAAACGGCAGCGGCACTGCCCATGGTCAACGAGCTTCGCCGTTCCAAGGGCCTATCCACGCTTTCCGCCAACAGCGCCGCGCAACAGGCTGCCATCTTTCAGGCCAACCGCATGGTCAAGGCCCAGAAAATGGCCCACCTCATCGGCCTTACCGACAGCTTCCTCATCCGCATGAAAAATGGCAACGTCCCACTGCCCGCAGCCGAAAACGTGGCCGCCGGACAGGACACGGTGGAGCGCGTGGTCAAAGCCTGGATCGGCTCTCCGCACCATCTGGAGAATATGCTGGGCAATTATGGCGGGCTCGGCTTGGCGGTTGCTTACGACGGGGCTTCGAAGAACCGGCCTTACTGGGCCATGGTTTTGTGTGCTTGACGCGGCCTAATCGCGCCGGAACAGCAAACTTGCACCCCAGCCGGTGATCACAGCCAGCAGCACGCAAAGAATGCCATAAACCACCGGTGTCTGATGGGCAGCGTTGGTTATGGCCTGTTCCATGCCGGTTTTTACCACGCGCAGGCGTAGTTCTTTTTGGGCAATCGGGGCGCCACTCTTGAAGAGGAAGGCGCGGGCGGTGTGGACGCCGTTGGGAACGTTTGCAGGGAGGCGCAGTGTGGCCCAGAACAGGCCGGTACGTTCCAAGCGAACGCCGGTCGTATCGTTGCGGTAGATGCCGCTGGACAGTTTCAGGCGGCGGAAAGCGTCTTGGAAGTCATAGACATTATCCGGCACGCCGGAGAAGACCGCGCTGTTCAGCGGCAGGTGTTCCACGCCAAGGCCCATGGCCTTCAACGTGCCGGCAGATGCGATATCGTTGATGTTGCGCGTGCTGGCCATGGAATAGGATTCCGGCAGCGGCGCGAATGTGATGGCGCTGGTATTGATCCAGATGCCCGCAACGCGGCTTTTCTTGCGCACCGTCGTATATTCGTTCGGGCCTTCCAAAGTCACGACAATGTCATATTGACCGATGGCGAGCAGCAGCTGATCGGCATTGTTGAGCGCGCCGAACATCGTGAAATCGGCACCGCGAAAATCCGAGGCGATGGAGATTTCAGAGGTCGACGCGCCGATCTCGATATTTTCCTGAAGCGTGCGGGGCTGGCCATCCGCGCTTGGCGATATGGCGAGCGGCGGCGTCTGTGCCGTGGCAAGACCTGCCGAAATACCAAGCATCATCACGATCAGGGCAGCGCGGATCAATAGCCCAGCCCTCCGACGGCAACGGAAAACAGGTCGTCCGGGTGAACCACCAGGCCGATGGCAAGGCGGATGCCGACGGCAAGAACCAGAAGTGCCAGCAGCGCGCGCAGCTGTTCGCCACGCAGCTTCTGACCCACGCGCACGCCATATTGCGCACCGACGACACCCGCCAGCATGAGGATGAAGGCAAGCACGATATCGACGGAGTAGTTCGTCGCGGCCTGCACGATAGTCGTATAGGCGGTGACGAAAATGATCTGGAACAGCGATGTGCCGACAACGACATTGGTGGGGATGCGCAGGAGATAGATCATGGCCGGGACCATGATGAAGCCGCCGCCCACACCCATGACGGAGGTGAGAATGCCGATGCCGAAGCCGAGAACGATGATGGGGATGACGCTGAGATAGAGCTTCGATTTCTTGAAGCGCATCTTCAGCGGCAGGCGGTGCACCCAGTTGTGGTGGCCGGGGCGGCGAAGCGTCACGGTCTCATTGCGCGCGCTGCGGCGAATGGCCGAGATGCTTTCCTTCAGCATCAACCCGCCCACGGTGGATAGAAGGATGACGTAAAGCAGCGAAATGATGAGATCGAGCTGGCCGATGCTGCGCAGAAGCGTGAACAGCCATACGCCGACCGTTGCCCCGCAGAGACCGCCGATCAACAGCATGAAGCCCAGCTTCACATCCAGCGTGCCGCGACGGAAATGGGTGATCGACCCTGAAACGGAGGAGGCGACGACCTGATTTGCGCCCGTTGCGACGGCAACGACCGGGGGGATATTGTAGAAGATGAGCAGCGGCGTGATGAGGAAGCCGCCGCCGACCCCGAACATGCCGGAAAGAAAGCCGACAGCCGCGCCCATGCCGAGGATGATGAAAATATTCACCGACAGTTCTGCAATGGGCAGATAGACAGTCACATCAGGACCCCGGACATCGTTCCGTGCAAAAGGCAAAGCCGCCGTCAGACGCGCTTCAAGGACATTTTTCTCATGTGCAGGCAGGGGCAGCGAAGCCCGCCGCGTTGCCATGGTCATGCCCATGGAGGCAGTGACTGTCAATTATTCAAAGGCAAATACGTTGATATTTTGGAAAGAAGAACAGGCCGTGATGTTTCCATCACGGCCTGTCGCGTTTTCCTACAGAAAATCGGCTTATTTGTTGCGTGCCAGAAGCGCCGTCACCAGTTCGTCGGTGATGCGCCCATCGGGGCTCTGGCCAACGGATTTCTGGAATTCCTTGATGGCGGTGACGGTGTTCTTGCCGAGCTTGCCATCTGGGTTTCCCGCGTTGAAGCCGTTATTGTTGAGGATTGCCTGAATGTTGCGGATGGCCTTCTGCATATCGACCGATGAGGTCTTCACGGCATCGCCATTCGTCCACTCGTCGGGCAGGTTCACGCCATTGGCATCTTCGTTGAGAGGAAGAACCTTCCACGCCTCGACCTTTGCCTTGGCGCTGGCAAGCTGTTCCGGTTTCATGGCCTTTGCCACATCTTCGCGCTTCTGCGCGGCATCGGCATCGCCATCGCGGGCGGCAATGGCAAACCACTTGTAGGATTCTTCCAGGCTCTGCTGAACGCCGCTGCCGCGGGCATAGAGAATGGCGAGGTTGAACTGGCTGTCACGAACGCCAAGATCGGACGCCTTAATGAACCAATCGGCAGCAGCCTTGAAATCCGGCTGACCGGCGGCATCGGATGCAAGCAGCACGGCGAGATTGTGCATAGCACCCGCATTGCCCTGACTTGCGGCCATTTCGTAATAGCGCTTGGCTTCCGGCAGGTTGCGCTCCACGCCGTTCGCCTTCTCGTACATGTTGCCCAGACGGTACTGCGCGGGGGCAAAGCCACGGTCCGCCGAAAGCTTGTACCACTTGGCCGCTTCTGCGCGATCCGCAGCAACGCCGAGGCCATCGGTGTAACGCGATGCGATTTCGAAGAGAGCGAGCTTGTCACCCTTGGCAGCGGCTTCGGAAAGAGAAGCAGGCGTGATGCCAGCGGGCACGGAGATGGTCTCTGCGGGCTGTTCGGCAACAGGCTGCGCTTCCACCGGCTGCGGTGCATTCTGCCGAAGGCCAGCGGACTGGAAGGTTGACGGTTGCGGAATGTCGTCTGCGTTGCGGATTGCCGCTTCGACACTTGTGCTCGGCTGAAGATGCTCGGCCACGTCATTGCCGTGGGCAGGTGCCGGAGCCTGAACGGCGGGCGCTTCATCCGGCAGTTTCGCGCCGCCAATGGGGCGCGTGTCGATCAGGTGCTGGCCCTTGTCCGCATCGGCCTGCATGCGGTCGGCTGCGGCCTGTACCTTCTCATCCACGGGCGCAACGGAGGGAACCGTGACAGCAGGTTCGATGACGGGCATTTGCGGGGCCGCAGTGGATGCAGCGGTCGGTTCGACGGCAGGCGTACCGGTGGTCAGCGGCGCGAGGGGTGCCTGCTCCGGGCTGACGAGGGACTTGACCATGGGCATGGCCATCATTGCCAGCAGAATTGCGCCGATGCCGAGAAGCAGCGGGCGGCGATAGCGCGCCAGCGCGGATTCGCTTTTTGCAGCCTGACCATCGCGCTGTACAGCGGAGGAGGAGGCTTTTTCGGGCAGCGTTTCCTGAGCGGCGGCCTGTGCGGCACGGCGGGCGGCGGCAATGAAATCGGCGCGGTTATCGCCATCCTTGGCACCGGCGCGTGCGGCGGCGTTCTGGCTGGCGCGCACGCGCTCAAGGATTTTCTTGACGTCCGGTGCGCCGGAGCCGGGCTCCAGCAACTCGTTATCCTCATCCGAAGACAGAACGTCGATAGGGTCGAGCGCTGGCGCGGGATTGACCTGCGTGCGTGCCCTGACTTCAACGACCGGCGCTTCCTCGGTCTTGGCCGCGCTGGACTTGAAGCGGCGCGTGAGGCTGGACAGCAGACCGCGTTTTTCCTCGACCACCGGCTTTACGGCTGCGGGCGGAACGATGGTATCGACAGCAAGATCACCCTGCACGGCCTGCGCCTGAGTTGCGGCGATCAGCCCTTCTTCGGGATAGGCGGCGGCAGGCATGCGTGCCGGGGAGGAGGGTTCCTCTTCCTCGTAAACGGGTTCTGCTGCACGGGGATTGTCCAGCGCATCCAGACGGCCTGCGATTTGCACCAGCGTTTCATGCAGCGCCTCGAAGGTGCGGTGCGTGCGCTCTTCCGTGTTGCGGCTTAGGCCTTCCAGCTTGCGCAGGTCGTTGGCAAGTTCCGCCAGGACAGCCATGTCAGCCGGGCTCGCGGTGTTTGCGAGATTGTTGCGGGTATGCGATTCCAAGACCGCTTCCGCCGCCTGACGGGCCGCCTCGATGATATATTCGTCGTTGGACGCCATATAGTCTTCGATGGCACTCATGCGGGCATCGAGTTCCGGTGGCATGCCCATTGGCTGAGGGCCGCTCTGCTCCTTCAGGATCGACGACAGGCTGGCGATCTGGTTTTCAAGGCTTGCAAGCGCGCCGGTGTCGGTGTGGCCGGAACGCGTCGTTTCGTCCAGCTTGGCGGCAATCTTGCCGAGGCGCTCTTCAAGGCGCAGGAAGGCGGAATCGTACGACGCGGTCTTGCCGGAAGCCGGGCGGGCTTCGATATCCTCGATTCGGCGAGCGATCTTTTCCAGACGCTCGGCAAGCTTCTCGTTGACGGCACCGCTGCCCAGCTGATCGATTTTCTTGGAAATATCGCTGAGGAACGAGGTCAGTTCCGGTTGGCTGGAAGGGCGCTGCGAACGCTCCAGAAGCAACGAGAGCTGGTCCAGCCTTTCGCTGAGCTTTGAGACGTGGCGCTCGGAGGACAGGTCCTCGATCCGGTTTGCCAGCGCATCGAGACGCGATGTCAGCGCTTCGGACGGCTTGTCCTTGGCGGCAACGTCCTTCAGCTGATCCAGCTGGCGTGACAGGCCGCTGAGGCGGTTTTCCAGCCGTTCTGCAAGCGCGTTGTCTGCGGACTGTTGCGGACGATTGCTGGCCGCGGCAATGGCGCGGCTGATCTCATCCAGCCGATGATCGAGACCGGAGAAATGTTCGCTGAGAATGCGGTCGTTCGGCTGGACGTGGCGGCCCAGCTGCTCGACGAAACCGGCAATGGTGATGAGCTTGTCTTCCAGCGCGCGAATGGCTGGGCTTTCGCTCATGCTGCCGATCTGGCCCTTGATGTCATCCAGACGATAGGCAAGCGCAACGATTTCTTCCTGCAAGGGGGCCGTATCGAAGCCGCGCAGCGTATCCTCGACATTGTCCCAACGGCGCTCCATGCGGTGCACGCTGTCTTCGCGCGCCATCTGGTCCACGAGCGCGCGCAGCTCCTCGAATTCGGAACGCAGCGCATCCGCATCCGGCGCGGAGGTGTTGCCGAGGAGGTTGATGCTGGCGGCAAGGCGCGCCACATCCTCACGGATATCCTCGGCGAAATCCTGATTTTCGGCAAAAGAGCGAATGTTGCGCAGCTCGCTGCGAACGCCCTGCATTTCGCGCGCAACGCCTTCGGAAATCTCGTTCTTCAGCTCCTGGCGCAGATTGACCAGAGCTTCGGCGACTTCGCGAAGTGCCGCATCGCTTTCTGCAGGCGCTGGAGCGGGCGCCGTCGCAGGTGTTGGCCGCATGCGTTCGGCGCGCGGCTGTTCCACGGGGGCGGAAGGGCGGGGGCGATGGGCGGGAATAGCGGTCGAGGTGCGGTAATCGCGCTCGTCGTAGCGGCGCTCCTCATAACGGTCGCTCGCGCGGGCAGGGCGGCTGATTTCGGACTGCTCGCGCTCCCAGCGGGCATCCAGGGCCTGCTGGCGCTTGCGAATTTCATCGACGGGATCGAAGCGTGGCGGCTCTGGCTCGCGCGCGGCACGCGGCGGCTGAGGCCGGGCTTCCGCACGGCTGTCACGATCCGGATCCTGACGGTTGCGGCCTGTCTGCGCGCCGAGCAAATCCTCGAGGCGAGCTTCCAGACCTTCGATGGTACGATTGAGCGCGTCCAGAGACGACCTGTCACTGTTTCGCTGGGAATTCGATCGCAATCCGCTCATCTTCCTGCTCGCTTCGTCTTTTGCCTGTTGTGTTGCTTCACCCGCTGGCCAGTGGGCGAAACAAAGGTCTTTTGCATTTCATGACAGGAACCACATTGCATTTCGAAGCAGTCCCCCTGAACAGGAACAATTGCCGGGATATGGTTAATTAATTATTAATTAGAGATTCCTGTATTAACACTTATTTAAATATCAGGCTTGCGCGAGGCTTAATCAGAATGACACCTTCTTGAAGCAAGCTGTCTTCCACGCCCAAAATTTCTCCACAAAGCAAATTGACGTTTACGCGCACGTCAAATATTGTGACGTCATCTTGAGGCCGGATCAGGTCCGGCGAGCGATGCGGAGGAACATCGGTAATGCCTGTTTACAAGGCCCCTGTTAAGGATACGCTTTTCATTCTCAACGACGTTCTGGGTCTGGAGCGTTACAATAATCTGCCCGGTTTCGAAGACGCAACGCCCGACATGATCGAGGCGATTACCGGCGAGGCTGCAAAGCTTGCCGAAGAACAGCTTTTCCCGCTCAACCTTTCCGGCGACCAGCAGGGTTGCAAGCGCGCCGACGACGGCTCGGTTTCCGTGCCGGATGGCTTCAAACAGGCATATGACGCCTATTGCGAAGGTGGCTGGAGCGGTCTTGCCGTACCGGCAGAGTTTGGCGGGCAGGGCCTTCCCTATACGCTTCACGCGGCTGTCGGCGAATATATGTCTTCGGCCAACCTGTCGCTGATGATGTATCCGGGCCTGACGCAGGGCGCAATTGCCGCGATCCTCGTGCACGGCACGGACGAGCAGAAGCAGACCTATCTGCCGAACATGGTTGCTGGCACATGGTCCGGCACCATGAACCTGACCGAGCCCCATTGCGGCACGGACCTCGGCCTTCTGCGCACCAAGGCGGTGCCGCAGGGCGATGGTTCCTACAAGATCACTGGCCAGAAGATTTTCATCTCTGCTGGCGAACATTCCATGACGGGCAATATCGTCCATCTGGTTCTCGCCCGCATCGAAGGCGCGCCGGAAGGCACGAAGGGCATTTCGCTCTTCATCGTGCCGAAGTTCATGGTCAAGGAAGACGGTTCGCTGGGTGATCGCAACGGCGTCGTCTGCGGCGCCATCGAGCACAAGATGGGCATCCACGGCAACGCGACCTGCGTGATGAACTATGATGACGCGACCGGCTATCTCATCGGCGCGGAGAACAAGGGCCTGTCGGCCATGTTCGTGATGATGAATGAAGCCCGCCTCGGCGTTGGTCTTCAGGGTCTTTCTATCGGCGAAATCGCCTACCAGAACGCCGCCGATTATGCGCGTGAGCGCATTCAGGGCCGTTCGCTTTCCGGTGCCAAGAGCCCGGACAAAAAGGCCGATCCAATCATCGTTCACCCGGACATTCGCCGCACGCTGCTGACGATCCGCGCCTATAACGAAGCGGGCCGCGCCTTCCTGCTGTGGACCGCGCTGCAATCGGATATCGCGCACCGCTCGACAGACGAGAAGGAGCGCCAGACGGCTGACGATCTTCTCGGGCTCGTTACACCGATCCTGAAAGGTGTGCTGACCGACAAGGGTTTTGACCACGCGGTTGCCGCCCAGCAGGTCTATGGCGGCCACGGGTACATCGAGGAACATGGCATGAGCCAGTATGTCCGCGATGCCCGCATCACCATGATCTATGAGGGTGCCAACGGCATTCAGGCGCTCGATCTCGTGGGCCGCAAGCTCGGCCTCAATGGCGGCCGCGCCGTCATGGCCTTGTTCAAGGAAATCGGCGATTTCTGCGAGGAAAACCGCGCCGACGAAAACCTCGTCATCTACACCAAGGGCCTGAAGAAGGGCTTGAACGACCTGCAGGCCGCGACCATGTGGTTCATGCAGAACGCCATGGCGAAGCCCGACAATGCCGGTGCCGGATCCACCGATTACATGCACCTCTTCGGCGTGGTGGTGCTGGGTTACATGCACGCCCGCATGGCAAAGGCCGCGCAGGCAGCCTTGGCTTCCGGCTCTTCGGATGAAGAGTATCTGAAGGCCAAGCTGGTAACGGCGAAGTTCTTCATGGAGCGCATCATGCCGGAAACGGTACTGCGCAAGACCCGCATCGAGGCTGGTAGCGATACGATGATGGAGCTGGCTGCGGAGGCATTTTGAGGGCGGTCGAGGCAAGATTGACCCCTCACTTGCAATTTCTGAAACTTAGCTGACGCTAAGATTTCGAAATTGCTTTCTCTCCCACAAGGGGAGAGATAGGTGGCTGCCGTGCCACTTGCGCCTTTACCTCTCCCCTTGTGGGAGAGGATACAAAATCAAGATCTTAGCAAAGCTAAGTCTTAGATTTTGTTGGTGAGGGGTTTTCTTCTCACCCGAGAGATCAAAGGGCCTTGCGCCCACAGGGAGATGAGAAATGACCGACGTTTATATCTACGACCACGTCCGCACCCCTCGCGGACGCGGCAAAAAGGACGGTAGCCTGCACGAAGTGCCGTCCGTTCGCCTCGCCGCAAAGACGCTGGAAGCGATACGCGACCGCAACGGCCTCGATACAGCAACCGTCGATGACATCATCATGGGCTGCGTCGACCCCGTCATGGATGCCGGTGCCGTGATCCCGAAGGCCGCCGCCTTCGAGGCTGGCTACTCTACCAAGGCACCGGGCATGCAGATTTCGCGCTTCTGCGCCTCAGGTCTCGATGCCGTCAACTTCGCCGCGGGCAAGGTCGCAGCCGGTTCGGACGAAATCGTTATCGCGGGTGGTGTCGAAAGCATGTCGCGCGTCGGCATGGGCATGTCCGGCGGTGCCTGGTATATGGACCCATCGGTCAACTTCCCCGGCTTTTTCATGCCGCAGGGCGTGTCTGCCGATCTCATCGCCACCAAATACGGCTTCTCCCGCGATGACGTCGATGCCTACGCCGTCGAAAGCCAGAAGCGCGCCGCCCACGCCTGGGAAAACGGCTACTTCAAAAATTCCGTCGTTCCCGTAAAAGACCAGAACGGCATCACCATTCTCGACCGCGACGAACACATGCGCCCCGGCACGGACATGCAGGCGCTGGCCTCGCTCAACGCATCCTTCCAGATGCCGGGCGAAATGGGCGGCTTCGAAGCCGTCGGCATCATGGCCCACCCGGAAGTGGAGCGCATCAACTACGTCCATCACGCCGGTAACTCCTCGGGTATCGTCGATGGCGCGGCTGCCGTGCTGGTCGGCTCGAAAGCCGGTGGCGAGAGCATGGGCCTGAAACCCCGCGCCCGCATCCGCTCCTTCGCCAATATCGGCTCCGACCCGGCACTGATGCTGACCGGCCCCGTCGATGTCACCGAAAAGCTGCTGAAGAAGACCGGCATGTCGATTTCCGATATCGACCTCTTCGAACTCAACGAAGCCTTCGCCGCCGTCGTGCTGCGCTACATGCAGGCCTTCGACATCAGCCACGACAAGATGAACGTCAACGGCGGCGCCATCGCCATGGGCCATCCGCTCGGTGCCACCGGCGCGATGATCCTCGGCACGGTGCTGGACGAGCTTGAACGCCGCGATTTGAATACGGCGCTGGTCACGCTCTGCATCGGCGCGGGCATGGGCACGGCGACTGTTATCGAGCGGGTTTGATCGAGGCTTCATACCTCTCCGCCGTCATCCTCGGGCTTGACCCGAGGATCCACAGCGACGCCGCTGGATGGTCGGGTCAAGCCCGACCATGACGGAGAGAGAGGCAGCCGGGCAGAAAAATTCAGGGAAGAGGAATCCCACAATGAGCACTTACACCAATTTCACCGTCGAAACCGACACAGACGGCGTCGCCCTCGTCACTTGGGACATGCCGGAAAAATCCATGAATGTCTTCACCGCAGAAGTGCTGGAAGAGCTGGACGCCATCGTCGATGCGACCGTTGCAGACGCTGCCGTCAAAGGCGTGGTCTTCACCTCCGGCAAGAGCACCTTTTCCGGCGGTGCCGATCTCTCCATGATCAAGTCGATGTTCTCCTTCTACCATGAAGAGAAGGAAAAGAACCCGGACGAGGCGGCGCAGAAGCTGTTCGATCTGGTCGGCAAGATGAACTGGCTCTATCGCAAGATCGAAACCAACGGCAAGCCATGGGTTTCGGCCATCAACGGCACCTGCATGGGCGGTGCGCTGGAGCTTTCGCTGGCCTGCCATGGCCGTGTGGCCTCCAACGCGAAAAGCGTAAAAATGGCTCTGCCGGAAGTCAAGGTCGGCATCTTCCCCGGTGCCGGTGGTACGCAGCGCGTGCCGCGCCTCACCGATGCCCAGTCCGCGTTGCAGATGATGACGACAGGCCAGACGCTGACAGCGCAGCGGGCCAAGGCCATGAACCTCGTCCATCAGGTCGTGGAGCCGGATCAGCTGATCCCAGCCGCAAAGCAGATGATCAAGGATGGGTTGAAGCCCGTTGCTCCATGGGATGAAAAGGGCTTCAAGGCCCCCGGCGGCGGCATCTGGACGCCAGCCGCAGCCCAGCTCTGGCCTGCCGCGCCCGCCATTTTGCGCCGCGAAAGTGCTGGCAACTACCCGGCTGCTCTCGCCATCCTCAAATGCGTTTATGAAGGCCTGCAACTGCCCTTCGATACGGCGTTGAAGGTCGAGCAGCGCTACTTCACGGAAATTCTCCGCTCGAAGGAAGCATTCGCGATGATCCGCTCGCTGTTCATCTCCATGCAGGAACTGGGCAAGGGCGCGCGCCGTCCCGCCGGTCAGCCGAAGAGCGACCTCCAGCATGTCGGCGTCGTCGGCGCTGGCTTCATGGGCGCATCGATTGCTTACGTCACCGCCGTTGCCGGTCTCGAGGTCACGCTCATCGACCGTGACGACGAAGCCGCCGCCAAGGGCAAGGCCACCTGCGAAGGTCTGGTGAAGGATTCGGTCGGCAAGGGCCGCATGACGCAGGAAGAGGCCGCCGCCATTCTCGCCCGCATCACGCCAAGCTCCGATTACGCATCGCTAAAGACCGCGAACCTCGTCATCGAGGCCGTGTTCGAAGACCGTGACGTGAAGAAGGCCGTTATCGAGGCCGTGGAGGCCGTGCTGCCGGAAGGCGCAATCTTCGCCTCCAACACCTCGACGCTGCCGATCACCGGGCTTGCAAAGAACTCCAAGCGTCCAGCGGATTTCATCGGCATCCACTTCTTCTCGCCGGTCGAAAAGATGATGCTGACGGAAGTCATCCTCGGCAAGGAAACCGGCGACAAGGCTCTGGCCGTGGCGCTGGATTATGTCGCCAAGATCAAGAAGACCCCGATCGTCGTCAACGACACCCGCGGCTTCTTCGTCAACCGCTGCGTGCTGCGCTACATGGCCGAAAGCTATGAAATGCTGATCGAAGGCGTTCCCGCAGCCATGATCGAAAATGCCGCGAAGTTCGCAGGCATGCCGGTCGGCCCGCTGGCGCTGAACGATGAAGTCGCCATCGACCTCTCCTACAAGATCCTGAAGGCCACCGCTGCCGATCTCGGCGACAAGGCGGTCGACCCGCGCCATATGGAACTGGTCAAGAAGCTGGTGGAAGACGAGGGACGCTTCGGTCGCAAGAACGCCAAGGGCTTCTATGACTACCCGGCAAAGCCTGCCAAGAAGTCTCTCTGGCCCGGCCTGAAAGACCTCTATGCGCAGAAGAAGCCGGAAGATTTGGACATGGACGTGTTGAAGCAGCGCTTCCTCGTCACCGTCGCTCTGGAAGCGGCCCGCACGGTGGAAGAAGGCATCGTCACCGATCCGCGTGAGGCCGATGTCGGCTCCATCCTCGGCTTCGGCTTCGCGCCTTACACGGGCGGTGCCCTCTCTTATATCGATGGCATGGGCGTCGCCAACTTCGTGGCGCTGGCGCAAAAGCTCGAAAGCGAATACGGCTCGCGCTTTGCGCCAACCCCGCTGCTGAAGGATCTGGCCGCAAAGGGCGAGACGTTCTACAGCCGTTTCGATCCCTATGCGGACGCTGCCAAAGCGGCCTGATCTGCCATCACTCAACCACAGACAGGCCCTTCGGGGCCTGTTTTGCTTTATGCGACAATTTTTAATTGTTTTATCGATGTATAATATGGCGCTATTACATAGCGTTAGGACGCGTCCTGCAAATTAACTCTGCTTCTATATTTATCCGTTACTTCGATGTTATTCTAATGACTCAGCAGCGGATTTCCCTCTATATGCGGTCAGGCAACAGGTGAGGCCCTGTCGTCATTCCCGTTTCGCGCCTCGACCCAGAGGACTTCTCATGAAAAGAACCATCCTAGCGGCAGCCATTGTTCTCGCGCCATTTTTCGCGCAGGCTGAAACGCTGAAATTCCCCAGCGAAGCGCCAATCGCATCGGTCAAGATTCCCGATGACTGGGGCCCGAAGGAAACCGAATCCGGCATTGACGCCACGTCTCCCGATACCGCCATATACTTCTCCATCGATGTCGCAAACGACAAGACCATGGACAAGGTCATCGATGACGCCATCAAGTTCCTGACCGACAACGGCGTGGAAATCGATGCCAGTTCGAAGTCCGACTCCGGCGATGTCGAAATCAACGGCATGAAGTTCGGCAGCCTCGAATTCGACGGCAAGGACGAAGACGGCCCCGTCGATGTCTCCCTCGGTTTCGCGTCTCCTCGCGACGGCAAGATGCTGGTCGTGACCTATTGGGGCTCCAAGGAAATGGGCGAAAAACATCACAACGAACTGGTCGGCATTCTCCAGTCCCTCAAGCCGGTTCGGTAATTCATTCCGCTGAATTACGATTTCATATAACTGAAAAGAGCCCGCGGCAACTTCACTCCCGCGGGCTTTGTTCGTCTTTAAAGAATGGCTGGCGGCCCATGGCACTATCCCAGCATTTCAGCGAAGAGCTGCATCCTTTTGGCTGTTACCGCGTTTGGAAACTATCGATGTCGGACTGCGGCGATCGCAGTCAAAAACGCTGTATTTCAGAGGAGCATTACATGAAGGCGCCCGCACGATCCCACGGTTTTGAAAAGCCATCCGATCTGGAAGACGAGTTGGCGCAACTGGACGAGGAGCGCGCCGATCCCGAGTTGAACACGGCATCTGACGCCACTCCGGCGCGGCGAGGAATATCCACGAGCGCAAACCGCTCCATTCAGCGACAGATTGACGATCTGCGCACCGATCTCGAAGCGCTACGCAGACAGGTGGAGAAGCTTAGCGGCAAGAAGCCGCATCCCAAACATAAAAACGAAGAACTCGCAGCCTGGCTACCCATGATCCGCTCCATTGCGGTAACCTCGCTGGCAGGCCGAATTTTCGCATCCTCTCCAGTCATGGCCCTGCTGGTGGCCGCCGTGCCATTCGCGTTGGGCGTCTCCGCAGGTTCGAAATAAGCGGGCACATTCATCCTTCCTCAGAGTGGCAGGGTTGGAACTGTGGGGCTTTCACAAGTCCCACCCTTTCATCTTTGGGGCATCGAACGACGATCCACAGGCGCTTCTAAAAAACTGTCAAAAAAGTTGTTTTGGGCGCTTGCCATGGCCGAACAAGATGCTATAACCCCGCTCACTTCCGGGGCGGCAAACACTCCGGCGCTTGAAAAAGCAAAGGTTCACCAGAGCCTGTAGTGCCCGAATAGCTCAGTTGGTAGAGCAGCGGATTGAAAATCCGCGTGTCGGTGGTTCAAATCCGCCTTCGGGCACCATTTTTCTTCAATAATATCAAGATTTTATGGTGTGGATGCTTATCGGCGCTTTGTGATGTATCTCGTTTGGGTGTCATTCTGGGTGTCAATTGCTTGTGTAAGGCAATTCGCGGTGCAAAGATGACTGCTTAGGAATTTCTCTTAAATAGTGGCCACATCCTTATAACCCTGCAGTTTCTGAGGTCGGCGCGAGAGCTAAGAGTTATCGGGCCAAGTCGATAACAACGACATTGATTCGAGCCTTCAACTCGCTAGGCATATTGTCCAGAAGCTTCTGTCGAAGCTCCCTTGCAGACTTAATGTCATGCTTTTTTACGCCTGCAACGTCGGTCTCAGCTCCAAACCAGTAAACCAGATAGATACCCTGTCGGGCAGCGCTTGGATGAATTGAATAGCGTGCGTCCAATTGCTCTGCTGCTGCTGTGTAGAGTTCTCTGTGCCATTGCCCTTTCGCTTCGATTACCAGCAAAGCGTTTTGCCCGGCAATATTGCAGAGAATGCCGATATCCGTGCGATTGCTGTCGCGTTGATGCAGCTCAATGGCCACGTTCAAGCCCAACGTTTCGCAGCGCTGCTTGAGGCGGTCAGCAATGATTTTTGTCGTGCCGTTTTCATCCTTTCGGATGAACGTGCCATCACTCTGTTTGTCGTAGAACAGATTCACCGGATCAGTTTCTGAACCATTCAACCAGTCTTGAATTTCTTCAAATATTTCTATCAGTAACGCTCTCATATCCTCAACAGAAGCAATCTTCTGATTGTCGAGCATTTGTGTGACATCTTCCGGCGTGGGAGGTTCGAAACCCTCTAACGCTTGCTTTTTCAACGCACTTGCCTTGGTTGCCTTCAGGGAGATTGTGAAATCGGCAAAGCGCGTATCAGCAAGAAGGTTGTTGAGCACAGGGATTGAATGCATCGGCTTATCACGACCGATAGCCCACACGATGTCCGTTAGGAATCGATAGGCCGTTTGCTCTGGAGGATCGCCGGTGCCCCAGTGGTTTGGAAGGTGAACCTTGGGCCACAGATCAATGAACGTGGTTAAAATGATCTCAACCTTTTTTGCCGAGAGTTCCTTCCAACCAGAATGCTCATCGCGATTTAACCGACTTGCGACGGTTTCCAACGCCAAAAGTCTTTCTTTACTCTCTGATAGCCAATTGAGGGTGGCTTCATCAGGCATTTCACAGATAAAGAATTTTCGAAGACGCCAGAAGTCATGGGCAATTGTCCAGCGTTCGCTCTGCTTGTCGGTGCCGCTTGCGTTATCGAGATCAGCGAGACGTTCATCAACATACGTTTCGAGCCAACTGTTATCACAGCTGATCGAGACGAAGTCGAATAGGCTTTTCATCGTGTTCAGATGCATATGCGGGTAGCGCTGAATCCACTCTAAACATAGCTTATCACGTATAGGCTCGAATTGCGGTTTGTGCAGAATCCAATAGATTTTGGAGTGCTCTAGCTCAGTGCTGGCAATCTGAGGTTCGACGTAGCGGCGGGCGAAGTTTTCAGCGTCATCGGCGGTGGCCCAGATTTCTCTCTCTAGCTCATTACGGAAGGCCGGGATATCGTCTTTATTACCACCGCTATAAGATACGTCAGCGTCCGTTCTAACTGCCTGAAGGATTGATCGGTCAATCCCGCGTAGTGTTCCATTCTTGCGATAGTGTGCAAGGCATGCAGCATAAGCAACAGTAACTATTTTGAAAGTGCCACGTTCGATGGCTATTTTTTCCAACGGAGGGATGTCCGGCTTTAAGAAATCAAAGCTGTTGCAGAGTGCTCGGATATGAAACTCGTCGTCACCCATTTCGGGCAAGCGATCTATTTTGCCGAATAGGTAATTTCGCCCTATTTCTTTGAGCCATCCCCAATGGCGTCCTGATTCGATCTGAGCGCGGTTTTCGTCAAAATGTTCCTGATCTTTTCTACGGATTTCATCTTGTCTCCGATCTCGCTTACGTATCATCGCGGACCGCCGCAATAAGCACGGTTTTGATTGAGCGGAGTGCTCATTCATTGCCCTGTGCGCTAGCGTCCATTGTCTTAAGAAGGCCGGTTTTTCCAACGCCTGTTTCCGCATATGGGCGCGATAAGTATTTTGGAAATTTACCTTCTCGTACCGGCGATGGTGTTCAATGAAATACGACCAAAGAAGATCGTTGTCATGTTCGAAGGCAAAGTCAGTAAGCGCCTCAAGGTCAGCCTTTTTAAATGAGAGGCCTGAGTGACCGGGACCGGAGAACATACTGAATTTTAGATCAAATATTAAATCTCGGTCATCCAGTTCTTGGAAAGCAAGCCGATGTACGGCTTGACGAAGTTCGTCATTGGCCTGCAACTCCAAAACCGCCCGGCTATCGCTCCCGGAGCGTCCATATCTATATCGAACATTTTGAAGCCAACGCCAAAGCTGTTCCGCGTTTGGTTCCTGCACGCCAATTTCGAATAGGCGGTCCAACAACTTTCCGATCAAATAGCTTCGACCGTAACGGCAATAACAATTATGAAGCTCATTTTTATCGCAGTCGCATGTCAGGCCATCGCTTAAAGTATCAATTAGCGAAATCAATGCCCCCGCATCAAATATACTGATGAGTGATATGAGGAAATATCGGGACGTTTCTTCATCATATGTGTCGGGATCGGTCTGAAAGCAGTTTTCTGCAATTGAATAAAATAATCGATGTCCATCATTCAAAGAAAGGTGATTTGTATAACTAGCCTCGAAAAGTTCAGAGGCAAGTTCCACTGCTTGATGCGATTCTTCCGCTAGCAGAGCTTCAAACGTCCTAACGGTTTCAAAATTCGAATTTTCCGAAAGCACGCGCAGTGCGCGTGTGCGCTGGTATATATCCTGGCTTCTATCGAGCAAAAGCGTCGTCAAAAGATCGGTTAACTTCTCTGCCGCAGTTGTTCCTCTCAGAAGTTCCAACAACAAAGAACTTAATCCGTCAGATGTCGGCGTTTCCTCCAGAATTTTTTCGACGTCAGCAACAACATCTTCGGTAAAGAAGCCGTTCGCGCTGAACTCGCGCCACACGTCAGATCCCCTGAAATGGGGATTGATTTCGGCCACCTCAGCAAGCTTTTTAAGCAGGTAGGACTTAGATGACGCCGAAAGGAAAGATGGGTCACCGTTTGAGATGATGGCGTATGGATCAATGTCGATCACGGCACGTTCGACCGAAACTCCGCCTTCTGTGGCCATCCATGCCAGCAGTCCACGAAGTTCATCACGCGCTACATCGTTGGGTGCGATCACCGACATTAGGCGCTTAAGTGAAAGCCGATCTGATGGGGCTTCAATGCGTCGCGTTAGATACCGTGCAGCAGCATGTTCGGCGATGATGCGGTGAATTGGCTCATGCTGATCCTCTGAGTCAGCTGGCTTGAACAATCCGGTATGCGCGGCTTCATAGCCACTTCTACCTGTGCCCAATAATGCTGAAACAGATGGGAAGTCACGGTCGGCGTTTCGTTCCGTCAAACTGATACCGGACGCACCGCTCAAAAGCAGTTTGGAAAATAGTTCTTCCGCATGTGCTACCAGCTGTGGAGTGGGCGTCCTATCCGCTTTAATGATTTCCTCATTATTTTCACTCGCAAGCTGATTGATAGCGTCTGCAAATACCTTGCGCTTTGTTCCGAAATTTCCACCATTCTGCGTGTAGGCGTCTGCGAATATCTTCAGCATTTGAGGGTTGCCGAGCAAAGGGCCAATATCCAGACTGGCTAAGCCATCTTTGAATTTCTCGTAGCTATGATCCGGTTTGTAGGTTTCGAATAGTTTGAGCTGTTCATCTTGGTTTAGGGGCTTCAAATACGCTATTCGCGGCTCGACGCCGAAAACTTGCTTAACAGCCATCGTCCGTGCGTTTTCCCACTGCGCTGACCTACTGGCAAAAAATACTCTATCAGGGTTCAGTTCTTCCGCCTTGATAATCAACTGGTCAACAGCGGACTGGTCGATCTTGGCGACCTCATCAACACCGTCGATTATTAGAACAGTATTATCTTCGAATTTGGTTTTGTGCCGGAACTGACTGGCGCGAATACGTTGTACGCCAAAATGCGCGGCAAGCGACTTCATGAGTTCAGTTTTACCTGCGCCGGGTTCAGCGAGCAGAATGGTGACTCTATCGCCATTCTGCAAAAGCTGACCGCTTTCCAGCTTATCTCCGATCTGAACAAGGCGCTCTATGTACGTCATTTTGTCGGTGATCGCTGTGTTTAATGACCCTCTTAAATAACTTTAGTATACGCTTAGGGTCGGGTTGGCACCCTGTTGCATTCCAATGCCCACAACTTTTAAGTTACTTATTTGAAAGCAACTCCCTCGCTTTCGCCGACATGACGATGCCTTGACGCACAGCCACAGTTCGTGCGGCGTGCTTCTTTGCCCGTGCTTGATATTCCACGCCTTCGCAGCACAAATATGTTATAAGAGTAGAATAGGTTCGTTATCGAGAGCCGCCTCAAAATACGGCGTGATTTTCAGCACGTTATAAAACGCCCCGGCTATTCATCTTTTTGCACACATCGAAAATCGATTTTCCGACTTCGTTTATGTTCATTACTCGATTAACTTCATAAAATATGTCACCGCTTCTGGCAGTCATGTGCCTGATACGCTCCATCGTCTTCCACAGATTACCTTCTTTAAACGCAAGATAATGCAACTGGTCGACGCTTAGCCACCACGTAGACATAGCAAAATCAAAAAGACCACGTTCGTTTGCTGGCGCATATGAGGACACAATTTCGTTGAGCGCCTGGTTGATGAATTTAAGTCTTTTATTGACATCTGTAAGGATTTTTTGTGCTTCAGGCACGCTCGAAGTCATGTAAGTATTGGACAAAGCCTCAATAAAACTCATCGTCATATCGCGGTTCTGTAGTGATCCATGATCGAAAAGGTTTAACGCTACCTTCTCCACGGAACGTCCCCCTAAACGGACCACTTGGCCGTCTTCAAATTCGATCATTCCTACTTTTCGAAGGTGTGCCTCATGCTGAGCGAGTTGTTGAAGTAATTTCAGGAAACTGCCGCTAAAGTCCCGAAGCCCATCTAGCGTATGTCCGCTCCGTGCGCGGTTAGTTAGAGGCTTCTTTGTGCACTCGACTAAAAAAATTTTCTCACCAGTTTCGAAAACTAGATCAGCTTCTAATATCTCGTCCCTTATGGCATTCCGATATTTTTTGCCGCTAACAGATACCGGCATTCCTGCGCTCTCAAAAATTTTAAGAGCTAAACGCTCCAACGCTCGACCCATAATATTTTCAAGATCGGGGACCTGAGCTTTTCGCATTTCTGAGTAGATGCACTCCACAAAAGCTCGGCCGACAACAGCCCGGGGCTGAATTAGGAGGCGATTGTATGATGCACGTAAGATTGGAAAGTTTGTAGCCGAACGATGCTGAGTATCTGAGGGGGTCTTGTATGATTGATTGACCCCGGACGCAGGTGACGAGATAGCTTTAAGGAGTGCTCTTGAAGCTTCCTTAGATGATTGTGCTGCCTTCAATATCCGCTCATCTGCGATCGATAATCTGTATTCCAAAGCGCATTTCAGAATCTGCTTTCCCAAGAGTTTCCAATCTGCGGCACTAGCAATCGGAAACTCGCAACCTTCCGCCTCTAATGAATCAATCCAAAGCGTTAACAGTGGTTCACTTATTTTCGGTTGCCACTGAGGGATGGCGAACAACTCATCATAGATTACTGTCTCAAACATAAATCCTGTAAAGGACATTCGGGATAGACTCAAGTTTTCATAAGATGAGTGCGGCTCTACATCTAATGTCGCAGCCATCGCAACCGCCAGCGATTCCATGGCCTCCAACACGGGTTCAGGATTGCGTGCGGTTGGTGAGGCCACATGCTTCAGGGCCAGCGAGTAAATATAATGCCATGGTGTGCCTGATCTCGTTTTACTGTACAGGGTCGTAGGCATCCGAGCATGTAGAAGAGTGCCATCCTCAATGCGCCCTGATTTTTTCATCAGGCCTAGCAGAGCGTTAGCTGCATGTTCTCCGCCAGCCCGCTTGATTTTCTTTTCGATTAGATTGCAAACATCTTTGTAAGAGCGTTTAGTCAGGCTGGCGCCTCTGCCATCAATTCGAAATGGGAAACCTTTATGTGCAAGCTTTAGTAAGGCTTCACCCAAGAATCTCTGTCTGTCAGAAACTTGCACTCCACGGCGAAAACTGCTTCCCTGCATGTGAATGAGAATCTGATCGAATGCTTGCGACCATTGCTCAGTCTTTGCTAATTCTATGATGTATTCGCTATCTCGAAGAGTTTCCCACAACTCCCACAAAATCTGAAGTTGATCCCTATGAAGCTTCTTTGCGCAGAACGCAGCTTCAGCAATCTTCAAGAGCCGAAACAAAGCGTCTATCGGCCAACCTCGGTCAAATTCGCAATAAAGTAGATTTTTTACGTTATCACGCGCGGTTCGTGCTTCATCATTTCCTGTACTTGGCAAACTGCTGTCTACTGGCGGCAATTTTCCAATATACGGCCTCGTCAGAATATCAATTTGGCTAAAGGCTTCAATCGGTAAGGTGCGAAACAACTTGCGACTTTCTTTAATTTTGTAAGCCTAAAAACCTCCGCAGATGACTTGGGACGGCTACGAAAGAATCACAACAGAGAAGTAACAATAGCAACTCTGCCGTGAAAGATGCACGACAGAGAAATGTCGCTTAAACAATATTCAAAGCATCAAGCTATTTATTAGGTGGGGTCTGAGCAAACAGTTCTCTCACATCCTTCTCTCCTGCTGACCCCTTAACCCATTGCCACGGTGATTTAGGTTTGTGGGACTTTGCTAACTCCGGATACTTTTTCTGATCGCGGACAGCATCGCGAAGACGTTCCCGCGCCTCCTTTGGGTGGATTTTCAGTTCGGCGCAAAGAGCTTTCAGAGTGATGATTTCAGGTGCTTTGTCTGTCATTGATCGTCTCCTTCGGATTAAGACGATCTATCTATTAAGATGACCACAAAGAGCGTGTCAGGGAAAATCTTGCGATCTTTCGAGTTTTTCAATGGCGGCAAGCAGCCTATCGAGCAACGCCGTTGGGCTTTCGTCCATGGCCTTGGCTAGCTTCGCGAATTCGATTACGTCGATACGCCGTTCAGCACCTTCCACTTTCGCCACATAGGACTGCGGCTTGCCGATACGGTTGGCAAGCTGTTGTTGCGTCAGTTTAGCCTCCCGCCGCGTTTCTATGAGAAGTTCGACAAGACGCCTATACTCGGGTGTGTGGGTGGATTTCGTCACGGGTTCCGATGTCCAAAGAATTCTGGAGCAATCGCAGTAATCCCGATTTAGAATTATCCCACTTCGGGATATTGTGTTGCATAATCTTCGTGGAGTGCAGCAATGGATATCGTCGCATCAAACTATATGCCCCTGTTTGGAATGGCGGCCTTTGTTGCCGGTATCTTCCTGTGGCTGCAATGGCAGGGCCGGTTCCGACCGATGCTCATTCCACGCTTGGAGATCGAACGTATTGCTGACGAACTGGTCGAGCAGCATGATGATCGTGCCGAGGAGTTCGCTGCGATGGAGGAAGATCGCGCTTGGCGTTATTCGAAGAGCTTCGAGCAAGGCAAGTGGAGACGGGTTCGCGCTGAGCTTGAGCGTCGGAGCAATCTGTAGTTGACCGACAGACCGTGCGGGCATTAGCGCACGCGGCCGCGTAATATGAGCCAGCGCGCCTGTGACACAAGCATCGGCGCGGTGAATACGTCAATGACGACAAACGCGCTGATGGCGCGAATGTGTCGATTTCCAACGCATGAATATGCCCACATGACACCCAGTAAATCCTGATGGCATCGCACAGCAATCAGAATGCTTGCTTTCATTAGTGAATTCGCCCCATCCTTTGTCCCGACAGATTGATGAAATGTTTTGTTGTCGGTCCGTTGGCTCCGGCGCGCATCAGTCAACATGGGACACGAAGCGCGCCTACATCATGTGGCCACAGGTAGGGGGAGGGCGTTTTTTTATTTGCGACATGCACAGTCGCGGATCAGCAGGGTTACACACCACCAAGGTTTTGATCCTGTAGCTTCTGGTAAAGAGCGCCAAGAACGCCAAGGGCGTCATGTTTTCGCTCGGCGATGTTGAGAAATGTAAGTGCGCCATGAATATACCTGACGATGTTGGCGTTCTTGGCGCACTTGCTTTTAGCGGTTGTCACTCTTCATCCGGCAAACTCAGATACCATTTGTCCCTAGCCTTTGAAGATTTGACGCTCAGCGAGTGCCGGGCGCGTTCCAGCGTCTTTTCAGAAATGCCTCGCGCTGCTGCCTCCTTCTCAACTGTGGTTGTCGGTTGACGACCATTTTTCAGATAGACACGCAAGAACTCTATGGCTTCATCGAGCGAGGACATGCGCTTCTTTCCCTCGGTCGGACTCATCAGATCATCAACAGTGATGTCTGACGGGCCAAGCCAGTTGAGGCGGGCAATGTCGCCTTCTTTCTCGGAGTAAAGCTCGTATGTCTGCGTTTGCCCCCTCGGCGCGATATTATGCTTGATATGCACTATCAGTTTCGTACCGCTGTCATTCGGATGCTCGCAGACCAGAAACGCCGAACGCGCTGCACCGATTACATCCATCGACCCACCACCTTGATAGATCGCCTTGTCATGCTTCGCTTTCGTCAAATGCCGAATAATCAAAACGGCAGTCTCGCCAGCTTCGGCGATTTCTTTAGGAAAGACAAAAGCTGCCTGATGACATTCGGTTTGTACATATCCTGCCCACTCGGCACATACGCGAACAGCGGATAAAGAATGAGCAAGTCAGGTGGTTGCCGTCGCACCTCGCGCATTAGCGCAGCCAGCCCCTTTTCATCAAGGGACAGGAAATCGCCCTGCACCCGAATGCGCTCGACGTTGCCTCCCATCGCGTCAATGCGCGGACGTATCGTGTAGGCTGCGTCATCTTCAGCACTCAGATACAAAACGCGGCCCTTCCTGAGTTTTTGCCCATCCGGCAATTTACCCCCTATGGAAACCTGCGCGGCCAAATGCATGGCAAGATATGACTTCCCGATACCTGGGTCGCCTTCCATGATGGTGATCATGCTGAAGGGAATGAACGGCTCCCAGAGCCATTTAACCTCTTTCGGTTCGATGGACACGAGGTCAACGAACAGCTCTTTTTTCTGTTTCTTGATCATTTCCTGCCCTCAATTTTGCAGATGACACGAGAAATTTCATCGTTGAGCTTGTCGATATCGCGTCCGTATTTTTCGATGAAGTAGGGGTTCTGCCACAGCACAGAGCCTATCTCGTCTGGTGTTGCACCAGCCTCATGCAGCCCGGCAATCATGTGGTAGACTTGCGCAGATCGATCTCGCTCGTAGGCTTTCTTACTGCGAATGAGGGTGCGAACCTTCGGGTGAAGGGACTTGAAGTAGCGTTTCAAAACCGCATCACGGTCATGCTTGGTGGATTGGCATCGATAGTGGGCAACGCAGACGCAACTGCATGACGAACGCCTTCTAATGGCCGAGGGCGCGATGTAATTTCTGACCAGTCGCTTTTGATGATCTTGACGAACGGCTCGTTATATTGGGGTTTATGGTTCACCGATCCGGGGATACGCAGCATCTTTGTCGCGGACCAGCCGCTATTGTCACCACCATGCCGATAGGCGAGCGACTTGGAGAATAGTTCAGCATCGGTCGCCCGGTGCGTCCTATCCCACAACCATAGACCTTGATAACTCTGAGGAGATGTTTCCCAGAGGATACTTGGCACAGGCTCGTAAATGGATGGTTCGCTGCGATCTATGTCGCACCAGCCGAAAGATGTCGGCAGCGCGTATAGCTGCTTGCGGCGCTCCTCTGAAAAAGAATTTGGGCAAAAATACTGGTCGTAATCCCAGCGGGAATACTCTCGCAGCAAATCTAGGGTTTCCCGCCAAGAACCAGCGTTTTTTATGGCGTGGTCTTCCCATTTACCTGTGGTCACCTGTTTAAAGGCGAGAAATGTATAGCTGCCCTCTGCGATGTCGTTACAAACATCCTGCAAGAACTGGTGCTGACTACGGATAATATGATCATCGTCGTTGAGGTCGCGGAAAAGCTGAGAGTTGCTATGCGTCCGTTTCGGGCTTGATAGATTTTCATGTTTTAAGCCTTGGAAATGCTGGCAACGCACACAGATGTCCGTTCACGCTGGGACAGCGTGCTGTTGCCAATAAATTGTAGGGAGAGGGTCGGGGCGCTAGTGAGCGTCCGGCGAAAGCATTTTTCGGGTGTCGCGAGATAGAATCTAAAGGCCGCGCTTCATCTCATCGGCCATGATGCGGTCGATTATTTCAGGATCGCACTGTGTGTCGATGAGGAACTCGCGGATACCGCCGTCCCACGTCCTGATGTCGGCAAGTAGGCTTTGAAGTTCTTTGATGCCGTTCTCGGTCAGACCCTTCGTGCCATCTTCAGTGCCATCGCTGACGTAAACCAGTTCGCCTTCGGAGATGTTGTCCGAGTTGGCCGTCACTTCTTCGATCAGTTCGAGGTTCTCGCCGATCATGCCGGCGACTTGGTTGAGTGTGTAAATGAACCTTGAGCGTGCCATCAGGCAGCCTCGCACCGAGCGTTTGCCGGCGTCCAGTTCCAAGGCAGCAGATTTTCAAGTCGGTCTTTGGGATGATCCTGGATCCGGGCCAGCACATCGGTCAGATAGGCTTCCGGATTGTGGCCATGAAGCTTTGCGGTTTCGATGATGCTCAAGATATTTGCGATGCGCTCACCACCCTTGTCGGAGCCCGCAAATAACCAGTTCTTTCGGCCAATTCCCAGTGGTCGCATGGCACGCTCAGCTATGTTGTTGTCGATTTCAACCCGGCCGTCATCAAGATAGACGCTCAATGCTGCCCATCGTGACAGCGCATACCGCATCGCTTCCGCCAGCTTCTGTTTCTGTGGCAGTGTTGTCTGGACATCCTCAATCCACTCTTTCAGCTCGTCCAGGATGGGTTTGGCATGCTGCTGGCGCAAATCCCGCCTCTCGTCAGGCAACATGCCACGGATACGATCCTCGATATCGTAGAGAGCACCAATGCGCGACAGCGCTTCCTGCGCGATCGTTGATGGCTTGAGTTTGATCACGTCATGGAATTTGCGGCGTACATGCGCCATGCAGGCAGCCTCTATGATCTGATTGCCGTACAGCTTGTTGTAGCCAGCATAGCCGTCCGCGTGCATCACGCCACTGAAGTTGGAAAGATGTTCGGCTGGGTGAACCCCCTTGCGGTCAGGGCTGTAATAATAAGCGATCGCTCCGGGCCTGGGATCTTGATAGCCACGCCCATCGAAGACGTAGACCCAGACCCTCCCGGTCCTGGTCTTTCCTCGTCCAGGGTCGAGAACATCGACCGGAGTGTCGTCGGTATGGATCCGATCGACGGCCGCGATATGCGCTCTGATCAGCAAAATCAGGGGGCCGAGCAAAGCCGATGCATGCCCCATCCAGTCGGCCATCACGGAACGGGAGATATCGATCCCAAGCCGATCGTACATCTCCGACAGTCGGTAAAGTGGGATGTGATCGTCGAATTTGGCGACCATGATATGGGCAAGCAATCCGGGACCGGGTTTGCCGCGCTCGATCGGCAGGGTCGGCATCTTGCCAGACAACGAAGTGTCGCAGTCCTTGCAAACGAAGCGCTTTTCGACATGGCGAACAATCTTCACGGATGCCGGCACATGCTCCATGACCTGGACCACCTTATCAGGTGCTTTCAGGAACGATGTCCCGCCGCAGGTCGGGCAATTGCACGGCGCCGGATAGATCCGCTCTTCTGTCGGCAGCCCATCCGGCAAAGGTCTGCGTTTTGGCTTTTCGCAGGCATCTTCCAGCTCCGGCAGTGGTGTCCTTCCAGAGCGAACCTCAGCCTCGGCGCGGGACGCTTCAATCTCCTCGAGCATCAGTTCGAATTGTTCGATCTTGCGGTCTATTTTCTCGGACGAGGCCCCATGCTGTCGATGGCGCAGCAACTCCAACTGCGCGCGCAAAATGTCGATTATGGTATCGCGCTTGGTAACTTCCGCGTCTTGTCGCTCGAGTTTCGCCGCCTGTTCAGCAACCAATGCACGCAGTGCAGATAGCTCGTCCTGACCCTGTGGCGGCGTTGTTTCCATACCCAAAAATGTAACTGATTTGGCCCTTTAGCGCCAGCATTTTACCCCTGACACCCTTGCAAAATAACGCTTTCAGCCCGTGCGATGAGGCGCTGACGTCCATGTCGGTCGTCGCCAGTCGATCCCCTCGACGAGCATCGACAACTGAGCCTGCGTCAGATGCACAACGCCATCTTTGGCCGCCGGCCATGGGAAGTATCCGCGTTCCAAAACCTTGTAAAACAGGCAAAAGCCTTGGCCGTCCCACCATAAAAGCTTGATTCGGTCCGCGCGCCTGCCGCGGAACCCGAAGATCGCGCCAGAACCAGGCGCTTGTCTGATCACCCCCTCGACCAGCGCTGACAAACCGTCGATACCGCGACGCATGTCAGTCACTCCGCAGGCCAGATAAACCTGTACATTCCCTGACGGCCCGATCATGCCGCCTCCACGCAAGCGACGAGCGGGCCAAGCAGTTTCAACTCAACGTCAACAGGAACCTTCAAACTCCGACCGTTTCGAAGCAAGATCTCGACGATCGCCAGCCTCGTTGCCGTCGTAGACGCCTGACTTACGCCAAACTCCTCCACGATTTCCACTGGAAGGAACACCGTCGGTCGATCAACATAGTTGAACGACTTTCGCCACAAGCGGATCTGGCCAGGATGAACGTCATGCCGGCGCGCCACGTCACCAATGCGAGCACCCGGCTCATCAGCTTCCGCCAGTATCCTCAGCTTCGCCTCGTCCGACCAGCGCCGTCTGCGCTCGGTACCGGACATGATCTCCATGCGGGCCATGAAACCTCTTTGCTCTGGTATTTATGTCAGCACTAATGCTGGTTCTAATGCCAGAACATCGCCTGATTTGCCCGATCAGCAAAAACAGCTCACCGGACGCTCACGGGCGCTATGCCCCGATGTCAGAAGTCGGCGTAGGTGAAGTTCTCACCGTCTTTGATGGATTTCTCGCACCACGCCATGACCTTATCTCTAGGCCATGCGAGTCTTGTGCCACCGAGACGCGCCGCTTTTGGAAAACGTCCAGCATTTTGCCATCTAATTAGGGTTGCTGAAGATACACGAATTCCCAAATCATGCAGGTCTTTCCTGCTTAGGAAAATCTGGTTTTCGAGCGAGATTTCAGTTCGTTGCTTTGTCATGGTAACACCTTTCTGCATTAGCCGCCCCGATCTCTGTCAGGAATATGCAGATGATGCCGAATGCTCTCGCTTCAGTCTTTGAACAATAATGCGCTGTTATTCTTCGTTGACGTATTCGCGCAACAACCGAGTGACGATTGGCCGAATCTGATCCGGGCCAGCAGGCTTCGTGAAAATCTTACCCTGCCAGTCGGAAGCAGCATTTATCAGTGTTGCGCTTAGTTCACCTGTCATGTCCTTCAAAACGGCGTTCCTTTCGAGCTGGTCGCGGCACCAGCGCTCAATTTTATTAAGATCATATGCAGGTGGAGCACCCCTTGTTTCGTTTTGCCTGATTAGGTGCTCAATCAAATCTTTGGCGTCGACTTTGACATCTATCTGCCGTGAGATCATTCGCCCAACTGTAGAGTTGGCGATGCGAACCTCTTCAAAGTCGTCCCTTGCCAGCGGACGGTTGACGGGCTGAGATCCTCTATGGGGCAAAGCGATATTACGCATTGGCCCATGAAAATAACGAACGTCTCCTCGGACAAGAATTTTTTGAAGGAAACTGTGGACCACATTCCTCCTGTGGTCACCGGCAGCGCGATACCGAACACTAGCCGGTTTCATCAATGGGCGCTTGAGAGGAATCTCTTGATTTGAGGCTTCGCGGGCCATGCCTTCATAGGGCATTTTGTCAGCGTCGGTCAGCGCTTTGAACTCGCTCCAGTGCCAACCCACCGGAAAAAGAAAATATCCTATAAGGTTGGCTGCTGGGCGAAGCCTGATTTCCCAATCATCTCTGTGGTGTTCCCTGACCGTAAGCCAGACTGATGGGAATGGGAGTTTGTCAATTGCATCACGCGATCCGCCCATATTTGCAACGCTCCTGCTTCTCATCGAAATACGCGTGGCGATTGTAGATGGATGCGACCCCGGAGACTATCCCGGATTTATGGTTCAACACAGCTTCGATGATGTGCGGTTGCACCTTGAGGATTGCCATATTCGTTGCAGCGGTGCGGCGAACATCATGAAAGCGCCAGTTCTCAGCTTCTAGACCGACAAAGATGTCCAGACGATCCTTGAAGCGGCCAAAGCCTGAAATCGGCGTCTTGCCTGTCGAAGTGAATACGTATTCGGAACCAAGAAAGCGCGGAATAGATCGCAGAATGTCGAGTGCCTGCCGGGACAGAGGCACGATATGCGCAGAGCCGTTTTTCGTACGCTCAGCTTTGAGCGTCAGAGTTCCACGTTGTAGGTCGATTTTCGACCAGCGCATGGATGCGATTTCGTTGCGGCGCTGGCCGGTCAGCAAAAGAAGTTTGCCGAACTGCTCGAAGGGGTAGCCTTCAGCTTCACATCCATTCCAATAGGCAATGATTTCGTTATCTGTCAGGACACGGTCGCGCGACTCCTCCTTGATAGGGGGCTTCAGGCCGACCACGGGCGAGATTTCTACGATGCCCTGATCGACGCACCACGTATAAAGTTTCTTGATCGCGGCCAATCCACGGTTCGCCCGTGTGCCTTTGCCTCCCTTTGCGCCGATGTCGCTAATCAGGCGTTCAAGTTCACGCGTTACATCCCCACGCTTGATGGAGTTGATTGGTATTGCATGAAGGCCGCTCATGCGCATCAAAATGCTTTGAGTACCCTTCCAGTCCTTGGTGTGCCGCTGGGCGTGTCGCGTGATGAACTGGGGTATGATACCACCGAGCGTCAAAACTGGCGGTGCTGGCTCAACCTCGCGCTGTTGGAATGTGCCCAGTTGAATATCGCGCAGCAGTGTTTGTGCCTTTTCACGCGCATCCTTCAAAGACAGAACCGGATACGTGCCGAGCTTGATGCGTTTCGGCTTCTCATCAACGCGGGTCGCCAGATACCAGACCTTTCCACCGGCATTCGATACGCGAACATGAAGGCCGGACAACAATTCGTCGCGGACCTCGTACCGCTTGCCTTCGGCGGGAGGGAGATTGTCGAGGAGTTTTGGTGTAAGTTTCTTTCTCATGACGCAACAATAAGATTGCAACGTCCGCGTGTCAGGGTGCGATTTGGGACGCGTAGAGATATAGCGGAGCCAATTTGATGGTCTCCCCAAGCTCGATGGCGTTTAGATTAGCTGATTACGTTGGTGTTTTGGATATGCCAACCACTATCATTCGCTTTATATCTCCAGCCCGATCTCTAACGAAATAGACCTGCACGTAAACGAGATCGCGTTTCATGTTGTCGATCAACGTTTTTTTCACCGTTGGGAGAATATCGTAGGGGATACTAAAGTTTAGAGTTTTAGCTCCATTCTCAATTTTAATTTTCCCCCAGCCATTGTCTTTGTTGAACTGCGTAATATCGCCAAGTATCAGGTTCGGGGTTTTGTCAACAATTGCAGTTTCAATCTCCGAAGCCATTTTTCGATTTAGGAACAGTACCGGGCGCGTGTCCTCGTGAGCGGATGACCTGATTTCTAAGGTGTCGGCACTTGTTCTCAACGCTGTCGCCATCTCACTAATCAACGGAGCGGACATTGCAATCAGTTTCTGGCTCTGACTAGAGCTAATCGAAGATACAGCCGCCTCGTTCTCTACTAGTCTTTGCTCTCGATGGTATTCCGATATCCGGCGCTTGACTAATTCTTGGGTAGAATCCGAAAAGCTGTCAGCAGACACCCGCCCAGCAATCACGTCATCTACAAGAACACTGAGTTTGGATGTCGAGCTTGTTGGTTGTTGGCCATCGGACGGTGCTGACACTGTGGATAGCGTTGGCTCATCGATTTTTTCGATTACTCGTTCACTAACATAAGCGACAAGGTCAGCCAAAGATATGTTGATGAATGGATTCTCGTCTTCAGACTGACCTGGGTCCTCTACATTAATATTGAACGAACCCTCAGACTGACTTTTCAGTTGTATGCTGAAATTGGATTTGTTCGTAATGCTCTTTACGAATCTGCCGTGTTGTCGAAATTGCGCCAACTTAACGACGAGACGCGCAGCGGCATATTGAAAGCGGGCAGACTCATAGAAGTTCATTCTGTGTGAATCTGCTAACGCACCCTCGAAATGAAAGGTCAAAGTCTCCGACATCTAAAAACTATTCCCCTGCGACGCCCATCGCACCCTTGCTACCGTTCACCGTACGTTGCATCTTTCGCTTATTATTTCAACCTTTCCTTATCTAGATGTAACCGTAGCAAAGCTAAACAGAGAACGAGATAGAATGAACGAAATCAGTATAGGAGCCGTCGGGGCTGCCGCGATAGCAGGTTTAGTTTCTCTGTTAGGGCTTGTTATTGGCAAAGAGCAAAAAGTATCGGAGTTTAGGCAGGCGTGGATAGATGAACTGAGAAAATGTGTGGTGTCATATCTCGTAAATATCAATGCAATATGTGACGCCCTACGCCTAGCAAGAGCCGGCAGAGCAATTGATGATGCAGCGTTGCTAGCAAATTACAAACTGCTCAATGAGGCGAGCCATGGAATTACGCTTCGTGTGAACCCATCTGAGGAGCCTGCAAAAGCACTTCTAAAATCGATGTCTGAGTTTGAATCCATCTCTCAGAGCAATTCAAATTTAACTCCTGAAAAAATACGAGAGCTGGAAAAGGGATTCATCGACTCTTCACAAAAGCTCCTGAAATTTGAATGGACGCGTGTAAAAGAAGGCGAAGCTAATTTCGTTTGGACGAAGAGAATTGTCTATGTGATCATTTTATTGATGCTCGCACTTTTAGCTTATGCATGGTTCACTGAAAAAAAGACAGAAAGAGGAGCGGTAAGCGTCCCTTGCTTTTATTTGCTTCAAACAAATGGCAACAGTTGTTCATAGTGCGTTGAGCCAACAACTGAGTTCGAGCGATAATGGGTAATAGTTACCGTGAAGCTGAGCGACACAGGTATCTGGGTGTCTTATGGGAGCCACAGCCGCTGAGATTGAACGGTTGGCGATGAAATTTGATGATACGGTTTGGCAGCTCTGATCTTAATGCGTTCAACATCTTACTGAAGCTGATTGATACGAGATGAGCCCAACGTATCCCTCCGGCGTGGACCGCCTTGCGAGTTTTTGGCGATAACGTGATTTTGCGCTCTTGAGAGTGGACTTAAGAGCGCAATGAGGAACTATGGCACAGGCCATTTTGCTGACGGGTCAAGAACGGCGTCGTCGTTGGTCACCGGACCGACGGCTGGAAATTCTGGAGGCAGCATTTGCTCCTGGGGCAAATGTCTCGGAGGTAGCGCGTCGTTTTGATGTTTCGACGGGGCTGCTCTACACGTGGCGGCGCCAAGCGCTGACTGTGAAAGATGGGCCTGCTTTTGTGCCGGCAACAGTTCTGGATGTTTCTAGCGGTGGCGATGGTGGTGCGGCAACCATAGTTGTGGACTTTGCGAACTGTATCAAGGTGAGGATTGCCTCCGGCGTGCCTTGTGATCTTGCCGCTGCAGTGATGCGAGCGCTCAAATGATCCCGATCAGTTCGAGCGTGCGGGTTTGGATTGCGAGCGGCCATTGCGATATGCGCAAGGGAATGCAGGGTCTTGCTCTGATCGTGCAGGAAGGTCTTGGTCGTGATCCGTTCAAGGGGGACGTTTTTGTTTTCCGCGGTAAAAGCGGCCGGCTGATCAAGGCTCTTTGGCATGACGGAATTGGGCTTTCGCTGTACGCAAAGCGGCTCGAGCGTGGCCGTTTTATTTGGCCGGTGACTGAGGGCGGAGCAATTGCGCTGACGGCTGGCCAGATGTCCTACTTGCTTGAGGGAATTGACTGGCGAAACCCGCAGCAGACATGGCGTCCGACGAGCGCTGGATAGCGAATTTTGGCGAGGATTTGCCGCCATTGCCATCAAGAAAAGCTGTGCAAATCAGGGGTTTTGTGATTCACTTCGAGCATGGAACCGGGCTTCGAAAATCACCGCGATCATGCTGCTGCTCTTGAAGCAGAATTGGCGACAGCGCGGGCGGAGCGTGCTGCTGCTTTGGCCGAATTGGCTGTTGCCAAGGCCAAGGAGGCCGACGATCAGGCCATCATTCTTCGCCAGAAAGTCTATATCGAAAAGCTGCAACGGGAGCTTCGCGGTCAGAAGTCGGAACGGACGGCGCGGCTGATTGCGCAGATGGAGCTGATGCTGGAGGACGCCGAAGCGACGGCGACCGAAGATGAGCTTGCCGCCGAAATGGCCGTTGCTGCAGCATCTGCGATTGCGGTCACCGGCTTTACGCGCAAGCGGCCGGTCAAGAAGCCATTCCCGGAACATCTGCCGCGTGAGCGTGTTGTGGTGCCAGGGCCGGTTGCCTGCAGTTGCTGTGGCGGTGAACGGCTTCGCAAGCTCGGCGAAGACATCACCGAAACGATGGAGAGCGTACCGCGGAGCTGGAAGGTCATTCAGACGGTGCGGGAAAAGTTCACCTGCCGTGACTGCGAGAAGATCAGCCAGGCACCTGCACCCTTCCATGTCATCCCGAGAGGATGGGCGGGGCCAAGCCTTTTGGCGATGATGCTCTGCGACAAGTTCGGCCAGCATATTCCCCTCAATCGCCAGGTCGAACGTTTTGCCTTGGAGGGTGTGCCGATCAGCCTGTCGACTGCAGCAGACGCGATTGGTGCGTGCTGCCAGGTCCTTGACCCGCTGGTGCGACGGATTGAAAGCCATACGTTCGCGTCTGAACGGATCCACGGTGATGACACGACCGTGCCGGTTCTAGCTCTCGGCAAGACCGCAACCGGCCGGATATGGAGCTATGTCAGGGACGATGCTCCGTTCGGCGGAACGGCTCCACCGTCGGTGATGTTCTATTATTCCCGGGACCGGGCCGGCGAACATCCACAGGCACATCTGGCCAATTATAGCGGTATCCTTCAGGCGGACGCCTATACCGGCTATGGCCAGCTCTATCTTCCTGATCGAAGTCCGGGCCCGATTTATGAAGCGGCGTGTTGGGCGCATGCCAGGCGGCCATTCTTTGCGCAAGCCGATCTGGAGGCCAATGCGCGCCGAAAAGGGCAGGGTAAAAGTGCCGCCGTTATCTCACCAATCGCCTTGAACATGGTGCAGCGGATCGACGCGCTGTTCGAGATCGAACGCCAGATCAATGGCCGCACTGCCGATGAGAGAAAAGCGATCCGCCAGCAATTATCAAAGCCGTTGATCGACGAGATGGAAATATGGATACGCGACCACCGCGCCAGGTTGCCGCGTGACAACGACCTGGCAAAGGCATTTGACTATATGCTGAACCGCTGGGAATCCTTCACCCGCTTCCTCGACGACGGCCGGATTTGCCTGTCGAACAATTGCGCGGAGCGATCTCTGCGTGGTGTGGCCCTTGGACGAAAAGCCTGGCTATTTGCCGGTTCCGACCGCGGAGGGCAAAGGGCGGCAGCCATGTACAGCCTGATCGTCACCGCGAAAATGAACCGCACTGATCCACAGACCTGGCTTGCAGATGTTCTCGCCCGCATCGCCGATCATCCTGCCAGCCTGATCGATGAACTTCTTCCCTGGAATTGGCGGAACCCCGCAACAAAATCTCTGCAGCAGGCGGCCTGATGGCAGGTCCTCTCGTTCGCTTGAAGATCACGCTCGATGACGTTGATCCCTTGGTGATGCGGCGCGTTGTCGTGCCGTTCCGCATTCGGCTCGACCGGCTTCATGATGTTCTCCAGCAGGCTTTCGGCTGGACCAACAGTCATCTCTATGAGTTCAGGATCCGTGACATCGGATTCGGCGTGCCTGATGGCGGCTTTGATGACCCCATTGATGCTCGCAAGGAAACGCTTCTTGCCGCCATCGAAGATATCGGCGCGAAGTCATTCAAGTATCTCTATGACTTCGGTGACGGCTGGACGCACACAGTGAAAATCGAAAAGACCTTTCCGGCTACCCCCGGCTTTGATGATCCTTTCCTTCTCGAGGCTGTCGGAAGGTGCCCGCCAGAGGATGTTGGCGGCCCTTGGGGCTATGAAGAGTTCCGTGAGGCTATTGCCGACGTCAACCATGAGCGACATCAAGAACTGCTCGAATGGTGGGGAAGTTCAGACTACGACCCCAGCCAGGCCGATGCAAGAAATCTCGGCAAAAACGTCGAGGCTCTGGCTGCGAAATGGAAGCGCAGATCGCGCAAAAAAACCTGACACTGCGGTCCTCGGCGAATGCTTACAGCCCAACTGTGGTATTTCCCAGTCCTGTTGAAAATCCGCGTGTCCGTGGTTCAAATCCGCGTTCGGGCACCATTAACTCACTAAATTAATTGGTGTTTCAAAAGATTTTTTGGATTCCCTGTAGTGGAAATGTATTAGGCTGTACCGGCAAATCAATTATTATCTAGAGTCGCAAAGCACGGGCAGCATCGAAAATTTGATCAAAATATGCAGTGCTCGATCCAGCGATAAGGGCGTCGTTAACAGTAATTTAGCTGAAACAGTCTGGCAACTCACGCCAGTGTGCGCCTAGACCGGCCGAGGCACGTGTTGCGCCGAAGGGTTTGTCACTCATCACCAAGTTTAAAACTGAAGTTGACTCTGATTTGCGGCCTAAACGAAATCCAATTTAATTAATTGTCACCACATTCTAAGCGCTTTTCGCTCTATTGACTTCTGCCGAGGCGTGGACGGAGCTTTATGTGAATTTCCAATTCGACGCCTTCTTCGCTTCGTAGTGCTCAGCGATATTGGAAAGGATGCAATGTACTGATGGCTAATTGGGCGCCTAAAGCTAGAGGTGGAAATAGGTGAGGTGCACCTGATCGGTGGCTAGTCAGATGTTCGTACACCCTTACAACGTTGTTGCTTCTCCCAAACGTTTCTCATAAATCAAGTTAAAATTTTGGAGGAAATTGCTGTGGCTCTTGCCGATTGCCGCATTTTACAGTTGCCGAAAATCTCGGACGTTCGAGGCAGTCTCACTTTTATTGAGGGCAGCAACCATATACCATTCGAGGTCAAGAGGGTTTATTATCTATACGACGTTCCGGGCGGTGCAGATCGTGGGAGCCATGCCCACAAAAATCTGCATCAATTTATGATTTCGATCTCCGGAAGCTTTGACGTCCGGCTGGATGATGGTACTGCTCAAAAGACATTTCATCTCAATCGGTCCTATCAAGGCCTCTATATTTGCCCTATGACCTGGCGATATCTGGATAACTTTTCTTCTGGCGCGGTGTGTTTGGTGTTGGCCTCCGAGGCATACGACGAGGTGGACTACATTCGCGATTATCAAGATTTTCGAAACACGGTGCTGAAATGAACGTTCCCTTCTTAAATCTCAAACTGAGTTATGACGAGCTTGCTGAAGACATCGAAGCAGCTGCGCTAAGGGCTTTGAGATCGGGATGGTATATCGGCGGTGAAGAGGTCGCAGAGTTCGAAGCCGATTTTGCCCGATATTGCGGGGTAACGGACGCAGTGGCGGTTGCAAATGGCCTAGAGGCTCTTGAGCTTGCTTTGCGCGCCTTTAATGTAGGTGTGGGTGATGAGGTCATAGTGCCTTCGAATACGTTCATCGCCACTTGGCTTGCTGTGACGAGAACAGGTGCCACTATAGTTCCAGCCGAGCCGAACAACGACACTTACTGTATCGACGCTGACTCTGTCCGGCACTTGATTACTGCAAAAACGAGAGCAATTATTCCGGTTCATCTTTACGGCCAAGCTGCGGATGTTGATGGGATCGCCGAAGTGGTTAAAGGTACCGATATTGCAATCATAGAGGATGCTGCGCAGGCGCATGGTGCCAGATATAAAACGCGCAGAGTGGGCACTACGCGTTTTGCAGCTGCGTGGAGTTTCTATCCAGGAAAGAACCTGGGCGCATTAGGTGACGCAGGTGGGATAACGACAAGCGACACGAACGTGGCTGACCGGCTCAGGCTTCTCCGCAATTACGGTTCTAAAGAAAAGTATGTTAACGAGATTGCCGGGTTTAATAGCCGCATGGATCCCGTTCAAGCTGCTGTACTGAAGGTTAAGCTGGGCGTATTGGACGACTGGAATGCTCGTCGCTGCGAAATCGCGCGAAGATATATGAATGCATTTAGAGATACCGCACTTATTTTGCCCCTTGTTCCGACTTGGTCTCAGCCAGTTTGGCATCTCTTTGTAATACGTCATGCCAAAAGAGACTGGTTGATGGATCAGTTGAGCCAGAGGGGGGTGCAGACGCAAATCCACTATCCAATTCCACCACACATGCAAAAAGCCTATCAACATCTCGAATATGAGCCTCAGTCCTTCCCAATTGCGGCTCAACAAGCGCGAGAAATGTTGAGCTTGCCCATCGGCCCGCAGATGACGGATAATGAAATAGATCACGTCATTTCATCTGTGCTTGCAGTTTTGGATAATGCGTGACCATGAGAGAAGCCGAAGAAAAGGCGAGCCCCCTTTGCTCTGTTGTTTGCACCACCTATAATCACGCAAAATTCTCACGAGCGTCGATACAGTCGATAGCAGATCAAGATTATCCCAACATAGAGATCATTGTCGTTGATGATGGATCCACTGATGGGAATGTGGACATTGTAAGAGATGCTCTGGAAGCTAGTGGAAGGCCGTACACACTTTTAGCTCAAAACAACACAGGTAACGTTCCTATGAACGTTAATCGAGGCCTCGCTGCCGCGAGGGGCGAGTATGTGTCACTAACTTCGCTTGACGACATTCTACTTCCCAGTTGCATTTCAACGAAAATAAAGCGACTGGAAACTGACCAAAATCTGACATTCGTAGCAAACATCTACACCGTAGAAATTGATGCTGGAGACAACGTTCTAAGTGAGGCGACATCAAGGGCTGGCTTGAACCAGCAGATATTCAGCTGCACGCTAGATTTGCTTGAGTACGATTTCAAAAGTTTAGGTGCGTTTTACGTGCAGGGTGCAGTATTTAGACTGTCGGTTATACGCGCCTTCGGCGGTTACGATGAAGACTTGATCGGGGACGACATCATTTTCCGCACGAAGTTGCTTAATTATATGGTGGCTTTTCCAAATCTCACTTTTGCTTTCGAAGATAATGCCGGGGTTGCCTATCGTAAGCATGGAGGCAACATTCATGCTAATTTACTGCGGCAGATCAAATGCTTGGTTCAATGGAAAGAGCGGTATTACAAAGATCGCCCATTCCCGAACCGGATGTGGCGATCAGTGAATCTCTTTTTCAAAGAGGGATTATTAAACGGTCGCCGACATGAAATCGAGCAGGCAAGAAATCTCCACCATGATATCGACAGGCAGTACTTGGGTTTCCGGTCGACATGGAAGGCTAGAGGATATCGCTTTAGGCATATGTGGAACAAAGTCAGTGGGCGCGTATGATGAGCTATCTACTTGAGTCCGCCCGATGTGGCTTGTCCCTGAACCACCATTTTAAGCACAAATTCTTTTGGGTATGCGTTCACTTGCGCGTTGCAGCCTGCTAGCCGTAAATCTCAGCCCCGAAAGAACAAGGTACTAATGAGAAGAAGTCATGACTAAAAAGCTTTTAATCGTCGGTGCTGGTGAATTCGCCGATATCGCTTATGAGTATTTCACGAATGATTCCTCTTATGATGTCGTCGGCTTTGCCGTTGAAGAAACTTATCGGACTGGCCATCAGCACCATGGTCTTCCTCTCGTCGACGTTGAGCGCTGCGAGCAAGAATTTCCACCGGACGATGTTTCTGTTCATATCGCCATAACGAGCACCGAACTTAACCGTGTGCGCGAACGTCTTTATCTTTTGATGAAGTCTAAGGGCTACGTGTTCGCCAATTACATAAGTTCTCACGCTTTCGTTTGGCGAACGGCAATCGTAGGGGAAAACGTTTTCATTTTTGAAAACAACGTTGTCCAGCATGGCGTAGAGATAGGTGACGGCGTCGTAATGTGGAGCGGTAACCACATCGGACACCAAAGCAAGATAGGTGCATTCTCCTTTTTGTCATCCCACTGCGTCATTTCAGGCTACTGTAAAATTGGCCGCAGAAGCTTTATTGGGGTCAATGCAACTTTTGCGGACCACATCGTGACGGGTGACGACTGCTTTGTAGCTTTGGCTGCTGTCGTTAACAAGTCATTCCCAGATCCAGGGATTTTGCTTACCGGTCATCCTGCTGCGCCGTCCAAGGTCAGTAGTTATCGCTATTTTAAGTTAAAGGCTTAGGATGAGTTGGAAGAAGCTTGGAAGAGTTTTTTGCCCTGAAGGCGTATATGAGTGGGCCGAACATTCCTTTATGACCCCGGTGCCCTTGCAGATCACCGAAGACGTAATTCGTATCTTTGGCGGAGTCAGGGATAAAGCTGGCGTATCTCGTATTTCATGGATTGATGTTGATCGAGTTGATCCAACCAAAGTTCTTCGGGTTGCAGATAAACCAGCACTCGGAACTGGTCAGCCAGGCATGTTTGACGATAATGGCGTCATACTCGGCGACATAATTCGACAGACATCTTCTGAGTTATGGATGTACTATGTTGGCTTCCAAATCGTTCAAGAAGTGAAATTTCTCGCTTTTACTGGTTTGGCTATTAGCCACGATGGCGGATCGAGTTTTACAAGGGTGCAAAATACTCCGGTCCTAGACCGATCGCCCAAGTCTCCATTCATTGGAGCACTTCACAGTATTGAGAAACTGACTACAGGGTATCGAGCGTGGATATCATGTGGTCACGGCTGGAAAAACATACAAGGAATTTCTTACCCCGAATACAACTGTTGGATGATAGAAAGCCCTGATGGGGTTAGTTTCGATATGAATAATGCAATAAAGATAATGGATGTTGAAGGATCCGAATATCGTATTGGCAGACCTAGAGCGAACAGAAACGGTGATGGATATGAACTTCGGGTAACTTCCGATACGGTGGATAAGAGATATGAGTCCTTTTTAGCCGTGTCCAAAAATGGAATCACTTTCGAAAGGACCAAACTTGTAGAACTACCTCGCGGCTCCGTAGGTGACTGGGATAGCGAGATGACGTGTTATCCGGCCAAGATTGTCACGGAGCAGGGCGACACCTATTTGTTTTACAACGGTAATGGCATGGGTCGCTCAGGTGTCGGTGTGGCGATTTGGGAGGAGTCTGGTGGCTGATATCAGTGTTCACTCATATCGTTCCGAAAACAAGCTGGAATGGAACGATTGGATATCGAGTTCGAAGAATGGTACTTTTCTCCACAATCGCGACTTTATGGATTACCACGCTGATCGATTTCATGACGCCTCAATTATGGTTAGGCAAGATGGAGTATTGATCGCGGTATTGCCGGCAAATAGCGCGGAGGGAGCGATATTTTCCCATGGTGGTCTCACCTACGGCGGCGTAGTTACGGGGTCGAAAATGCGGATTGAGATTTTTCTCAAGACGTTTAACGCGATTTTGGAATTCTACCGGGAGCAGGATGCAAAAAGGCTCTACTACAAGCCTGTTCCTCATATCTACCAGACGCAGCCTGCTGATGAAGACCTCTACGCACTATTTCGCCATAATGCCCGATTGATACGATGCGATTTGTCCTCCGCCATTCCTCTTGCACGGCGCCTCAAGCCATCAAAGTCAAGGAAACAGGCTGTAGCGTTGGCGAAGAAGGCTAATTTGGTTGTACGTCAAAGCCGGGATTGGCAAGCTTATTGGAATATACTTTCTGAGGTCTTGGCTCATCGTCATGAGGCTTCGCCCACGCATTCTCTTAGAGAAATTGAAATGTTGGCTCGAAGTTTTCCCGATGAAATCAGTCTCTTCGGCGCGTTTGAGAATGATAAGATGGTTGCCGGCTTAGTTATTTTTGACTGCGGCAGAACCGTCCATGTCCAGTATATAGCCGCGTCTGCACGGGGCCGGGAAATCGGAAGCGTAGATTTCATCGTTTCATATTTAATGGAAAATATATTTATGGGACGCGATTGGTTCGACTTCGGGATTTCAACGACTTCTCAAGGGCGTCAGTTGAACGAGGGATTGGCTCTGCAGAAAGAGATGTTCGGCGCTCGCAGCGTCGTTTATCAGCAGTTTGAGATCGATCTGGCATAACTCCATCACTCCAAAACAAACCGATACCCCACCCCAGGTTCCGTCTGAATAATCTTCGGCTGAGCGGGATCGCGTTCTATTTTCTGTCTCAGCTGGCCGATGAAGACGCGGAGGTAGTGGAGGTCTTCGCTGTGGGCGGGGCCCCAGACGGAGGTTAGGAGCGTTCGGTGGGTGACGACGCGGCCGGCGTGGTGGGCGAGGAGGATGAGGAGATCGTATTCCTTTGGCGTCAGCTTGATGCCGGTGCCTTCGCGGGCGACGAGGCGGCGTTGGGTGTCGATGGAAAGGCCGTCCACGTCAATCGAGGAGGGTTGCGTTTCGGTTTTGCCGACGTGGCGCATGGCGGTGCGGATGCGGGCGGTGAGTTCTCCGATGCCAAAGGGTTTTTCGATATAGTCGTCAGCACCGAGATCGAGTGCAGCGATTTTTTCGGTTTCGCGGTCGCGGGCGGACAATATGATGATGGGAAGCCTGGACCAGCCGCGCAGATTGGCGATCACATCCTTGCCGTCCATGTCTGGCAGACCAAGATCGAGGATGATGATATCCGGGGCGGCGGTGGCGACGGCCTTGATGGCGTCTGCACCATTCTCCGCTTCGATGACGTCATATCCGGCAGCGGCGAGCGCTGGCCGCAGAAACCGCCGGATTTGCGGCTCGTCATCCACCACCAGAATACGTCCCAGCGTCATTGTTTCTGCCTGCCTTCGCTCTGCTCGTTCAACGGAAAACGCATGACGATGCGCGTACCACGCTTCTTCACGGCAGGGCTTTCCGCATGAATGTGCCCGCCCATCGCCTCGATAAAGCCGCGGGCGATGGAAAGGCCGAGACCCGTTCCCGGAGAGCGTCCGTCCGATTTTGAGCGACGATAGAATTTTTCAAAGACGCGGTCGAGGTCCTCGGCGGGAATACCCTTGCCGTGATCCGTGACCGAAACCACGATCTCGTTTGCATCGCGCCGCGCATAGACATTGACCGGATCGCCACCGCCATATTTGGCGGCATTGTCCAGCAGGTTGAAGAGAACCTGGCCGAGAAGAACGGAATCCGCACGGATGACCGGCAAATCTTTTGCGATGCCTGTCTCGAAGCTTTGGCTCGGAAAGTACTTTCGGGCACGGTCGACTGCGGAGCGGACCACGTCGGCGACATCCACCCAGTCTCGTTTTGCCTGCAAGGTGCCTGCGGTGATGCGGGTCATGTCCAGCAGGTTGGCGACGAAGCGGGTGAGGCGCGCACTTTCCTCTTCGATAGATTGCAGCAGATCGTCCCGGCTTTCCGGCGGCATGCGGTCGCCCAGTTCCCGCAGGCTGGTGACGGAGCCGGTGATCGTTGCCAGGGGCGTGCGCAGATCGTGGGAGATGGAGGAGAGAAGCGCCTCGCGGTATCGCTCACCCTCCAGCCGCGCGGCCTGCTCGGTGCTTTCGGAGGAAAGGCGGGCGCGGTCGATTGCCGTTGCGGCCTGATCGAGAATGGCGGCAAGTTTGCGCTCGGCGTTGGAATCGAGCCCGTCTTCACCCGGCTCAAAACCGCACACGCCGACGACACCATGGGGGCTCATCAGCGGGCGGAACTGGAAGCGGCAGTTGGGCAGAGTACCGGTGCCGGAGCCTGAAGGTTCGGAGCGGCTGTTGGCCCAACGTGCTGCCGTCAGTTCGGAGACGCCGAGTTCCGTATCCGGCGGCCAGGCGGCCACGACTTCCAGATCCTCGCCCTTGGGCAGAAGCATGACGACATTGCGCCTTACGCTGCCTTGCAACTGCGTGACGGAGGCCCAGAGCACTTCTTCAGGCTTTGCCGTTCCGGCCAGTTTGCGGGAAAAATCGTAAAGCGCCTGCATATCGGCGGCACGCTGGCGAGCGGCCTGCGCCTGCTCGCGAATGCGCGAGGCAAGGCTTCCTGCCAAGAGCGCGGCGACGATGAAGACGGCGAGTGCAAACACTTCATGCGGAGAGGCGATGGTGAAGGTTTCGACCGGCGCGATGAAGAAGAAGTTATAGGCAAGGGCCGAAAGAATCGCCGCCATCATGGCCGCGATGAAGCCCGCAGCGGAGGCCGCGCCAAGAACGGCGAGCAGGAAGAGAAGCGAGATATTCGGCAGGTGGGTGACCTGATCCAGCGCAAGGCCAGCCACCGTGGCAGCTGCGACCGTGCCGACCGCGCAAAGCAGCGATCTGGACAGGGCGGAAAGATGTGGCAGGCGAGAGCGCTTGGCCGCCGCGGATTGCGGGGTGGCGGCGCTGTCGGCGGTCACCAGATGCAGGCCGATGCCTGTTGCCTCTTTGGCCAAGGCGTCTGAAAGGGTAGGGCGAAGCGGATTGGAGAGCCACCTGCGGCGCTGTGAGCCTATGACGATCTGCGTTGCGTGTTCGCGCCGGGCGAGCTTGAGGATTTCGGTTACGAAGTCGTTGCCGGTCACATGGCGGGTTTCCGCACCGAGCTTTTCGGCGAAACGGAAGATGTCGTCGATGCGGCGCAGGCTTTCCTCGTCCATGGTTTCCTGATCGTCGCGCAACATGCTGACGACTGTCCAAGGCGCATTGAGGCCGGATGCGAGCCTGCTTGCCACGCGCACAACCTTGTCCGAAAGCACATCCGGGCCGATGCAGACGAGCAGCCTTTCCGCAGTTGCCCAAGGCCCTTCAATAGCGTTCTGGCGAAGATAATCGACCATCTGGTCGTCCACGCGGTCTGCGGTGCGGCGCAGGGCCAGTTCGCGCAGGGCGGTAAGATTTCCGAGGCGGAAGAAGCGGTCGGTCGCGCGCTTGGCGCTATCCGGCAGATAGACCTTGCCTTCGTTCAGACGCTGGATCAGCTCGCCCGGTGGAAGATCGACCAACACGACCTCGTCTGCGCGTTTGAGCACCGTGTCCGGCACGCGCTCGCGAATGGTGACGCCGGTGATTTGGGCAACGAGATCGGACAGGCTTTCCAGATGCTGGATGTTGAGCGCGGTCCAGACCTCGATGCCAGCGGCAATCAGCTCTTCGATATCCTGATAGCGCTTCGGGTGCCGGAAGCCTTTCGGGTTGGAATGGGCTAACTCATCCACCAGGATGACGCGCGGTTTGCGGGAAAGCGCGGCGTCCAGATCGAATTCCTGCAAGGGCTTGCCGCGATAGTCGAATTCAAGGCGGGGGAGGACTTCAAGACCTTCGAGGAGGGCGGAGGTTTCCGCGCGCGCATGGGTTTCCACCAGCCCCACGACGACATCCACGCCATCGGCTTTCAGGCGACGGGCGCGGGCGAGCATGGCGTAGGTTTTGCCCACGCCGGGTGCGGCACCCAGAAAAATAGTAAGCTTGCCCCGGCGGTCTTTCTCCGCCAGGGCAAGCAATGCATCCGGGTCAGGCCTGTTCAGGCCGTCACGATCATTTGGCGCCATTCGTCTCAGCTCTTCAGCGCATCCAGCGCAAGGTTAAGCTCTAGCACATTCACACGCGGTTCGCCGACTATGCCAAGCTGGCGTCCTTCGGTTTTTGTTTGCACCAGAGCCTGCACATCTGCCGGGGAGAGATTGCGTGCCTTGGCAACGCGTTCCACCTGTGCCGCGGCAAAGGCCGGGGTGATGTGCGGATCGAGGCCCGAGCCGGATGTGGTGACGGCATCGGCAGGGACGGGAGAGGCGATGCCCGCCCCGTTCAGGCGCGCGACATCGCCTCCAACCCGCTCCTTCAGCTTGGCAGATGTGGTGCCAAGGTTGGAGCCGGAAGAAGCGGCAGCATTGTAAGCATCCGGGCTTGTCGCGGAGGGGCGCGGCCAGAAGTAACGATCGGACGTGAAGTTCTGGCCGATCAGGCTGGAGCCGATCACGGCGTCACCTTTGCGGATCAGCGAGCCGTTGGCCTGTGCTGGCATCAGCGTTTGGGCAATGCCGGTGATGGCAAGCGGGTAGCCGAGCCCTGTGAGGGCGATGAAGAAAGCCAGAATGACGATGGCGGGGCGAATTTGGTTCAGCATGATTACACCAGATGAAGCGCGGAAACGGCGATATCGATGACCTTGATACCGGCAAACGGCAGAAGCAGACCGCCGAGGCCGTAAACAAGGAGGTTGCGCCTAAGAAGCGCAGCCGCGGCAGAGGGACGATAGGCCACGCCCTTGAGGGCAAGCGGAATCAACGCGATGATGATCAGGGCATTGAAGATGACCGCCGAGAGGATGGCCGATTGCGGTGAAGACAGCGCCATGATGTTGAGGCTGCCGAGCGCCGGATAGGTGGTGACGAACAGCGCCGGGATGATGGCGAAATATTTGGCGACATCGTTGGCGATGGAGAAGGTGGTCAGCGAGCCGCGCGTCATCAGCAACTGCTTGCCGATTTCCACGATCTCGATGAGCTTGGTCGGGCTGGAATCGAGATCCACCATATTGGCTGCCTCGCGCGCGGCCTGCGTTCCCGTCTGCATCGCAACGCCGACATCGGCCTGGGCAAGCGCTGGGGCATCGTTGGTGCCATCGCCGCACATGGCAATCAGCCTGCCGCCCTTCTGTTCACGGCGAATATAGTCGAGCTTGTCCTCCGGCGTCGCTTCCGCCAGAAAGTCATCGACACCCGCTTCAGAGGCGATTGCCGCAGCCGTAACCGGGTTATCGCCCGTAACCATGACGGTGCGGATACCCATGGAGCGCAGGGCGGCGAAGCGCTCCTTGATCCCGGGCTTCACCACGTCTTTCAGGTGAATGACGCCGAGAAGGCGGCTGCCTTCAGCAACACCAAGCGGCGTACCGCCAGTGCGGGCGATGCGATCCACCGCCTGATGAAACTCTGCCGGGGCATTGCCATCGGCTGCACCGCTGAATTTGAGGATGGCGTCGATGGCGCCCTTGCGGAAGGATTTGCCGTTCGTATCTACGCCGGAAAGACGGGTCTGGGCGGAGAAGGGAACGACGGCATCCACAGTGATCTTCGGCGTCTTCAGGCCGAATTCACCTGTGGCGAGTGCGGCGATGGAGCGGCCTTCGGGCGTTTCATCGGAAAGGCTGGCAAGCAGCGCGGCTTCGGCCACCTGTTCGGCGGTGACGCCGGGAACCGGAATGAAATCCGCCGCCATGCGGTTGCCGAAGGTGATGGTGCCGGTCTTGTCCAGAAGCAGCGTATCGACATCGCCTGCAGCTTCCACCGCGCGGCCCGAGGTGGCGATGACATTGAAGCGCACGAGACGATCCATGCCTGCAATGCCGATGGCCGAAAGAAGGCCGCCGATGGTGGTGGGGATAAGGGTGACCAGAAGGGCAGCGAGAACCGTGACCGAGACCAGCGTGCCAGAATATCCCGCCAGACCCCAGACCGTGACGACCACGATGAGGAAGACGAGGGTAAGGCCCGAAAGCAGAATGGAAAGCGCGATTTCATTCGGTGTCTTCTGGCGCTCCGCGCCTTCGATCAGCGCAATCATGCGGTCCACGAAGCTGGCGCCGGGCGGGGTGGTGATGCGGATTTTCAGCTGGTCGGAGAGAACCTGCGTACCACCGGTAACGGCGGAGCGGTCGCCGCCCGATTCACGGATGACGGGAGCGGATTCGCCTGTGATTGCACTTTCATTGACCGAGGCCACGCCTTCGATGACTTCGCCATCGCCGGGGATCAGCTCGCCTGCATCTACGATGACGATATCACCGACCTTGAGCATTGTGGCCGCAACGCTTTCCTCTTTGCCGCCGGCAACGATGCGGCGGGCGGTGAGATCGGAACGGGTGCGCTTGAGGCTATCGGCCTGCGCCCGCCCGCGCCCCTCCGCCACGGCTTCGGCAAAGGTGGCGAAGAGAACGGTGAACCAGAGCCATGCGGCGATCTGGCCGGAAAAGACAGCGGTGCCATCGTTCAAGATAAGGTCACGGATGAAGAAGATAGTGACCACTGCGGCGACGATTTCCGTGACGAAGATGACGGGGTTGCGCATCAACTGTCGCGGATTGAGCTTTATGAAAGCATTTTTGACGGCGGGCACGATGATGGCCGGGTCGAAGAGGCTTGGCCTTGCGGGAGCCGATGGGTGTTGGTTGGATGACATGGGGTTCGCCTCTTAGAAAGTCTGGCCAGCAAGCATCGCGAAATGTTCGACGATGGGGCCGAGTGCGAGGGCAGGGAAGAATTGCAGCCCGCCGAGGATGAGGATGATGCCGATGAGAAGGCCGACGAAAAGCGGACCATCCGTTGGGAATGTGCCGCTGGATGCAGGCACGCGCACCTTGGCGGCAAGCGACCCGGCAATGGCCATGACCGGTACGACATAGGCGAAGCGACCGAGCAGCATCGAGATGCCGAGCGTGGTGTTGTACCAGGTCGTGTTGCCGGAAAGGCCGCCGAAAGCCGAGCCGTTATTGCCCGCAGCGGAGGTGAAGGCATAGAGAATTTCCGACAAGCCATGCGGACCCGCCGTGCCGATACTGGCGACGGCAGACGGCAGGATGGCCGAGATTGCGGTGAAGCCGAGAATGACGGTGGGCAGGATGAGAACCGCCAGCATGGCATATTTCATCTCGCGGCCTTCGATCTTCTTGCCGAGAAATTCCGGCGTGCGACCGACCATGAGACCGGCGACGAAGACGGAAAGAAGCGCAAAGACGATCATGCCATAAAGGCCCGAACCGACGCCGCCGGGCAGAACTTCGCCCAGCTGAATGAGGAACATCGGAGCGAGGCCACCAAGCCCGGTGAAGGAACCGTGCATGCCGTTGACGCCGCCATCCGAAAGGCCGGTGGTCACTGCGGCATAAAGAGCAGTCATGGCCTGACCGAAACGGACTTCCTTGCCTTCCATATTGCCTTGCGCGGCATCGACGCCAATCGAGGTAAGGATCGGGTTTCCGGCGCTTTCCGCCCAGTAAACGGTGGCGACGCCTGCAATCAGAAGAACTGCCATGGCGCTGAGCAGCACCCAGCCCTGACGGCGGCTACCGACCATCTGGCCGAAAGTATAGATGAAAGCCGCCGAAATGCTGAGCATGGCGAAGATGTTGAGATAGTTGGCAAATGCCGTGGGATTTTCGAAAGGATGGGCGGCGTTGGCATTGAAGAAACCGCCGCCATTGGTTCCGAGCTGCTTGATGGCTTCCTGGCTGGCGACGGGCCCGAGCGAAATGACCTGCTGGCTTCCCTCAAGCGTCGTTGCCGTCACGCTTGCATCCATGGTCTGCGGCAGACCCATGGCAACGAAAGCGAGCGCCACGACGACGGCGAGCGGCAACAGCACATAAAGCGTGGCGCGGGTCATATCGACCCAGAAATTACCGAGCGTGCTTGCCTGCGAGCGGACGAAAGCGCGGGTAAAAGCAATGGCAAGGGCCATGCCGACTGCCGCTGAGAGGAAGTTCTGCACCGTCAATCCAGCCATCTGACTGAAATTGCTCATCGTGGATTCACCGGCATAATTCTGCCAGTTGGTGTTGGTCACGAAGCTGACGGCGGTGTTGAAGGCAAGATCCGGCGGCACGTTGGCAAAGCCCTGCGGATTGAACGGCAGGACGGCCTGAAGGCGCAGGATGGCATAAAGCGCGAGAAAGCTGGCAATGGAAAAGACGAGCATGGACAGCGTGTAGCCGAGCCAGCCCTGCTCCTTCTTCATATCCACGCCTGCCGCAGCATAAAGACCGCGTTCGACTGGAGAGAGGACGGGCGACAGCCATGTCCGTTCACCGGAAAAGACTTTCGCCATGTAAAGGCCGAGCGGTTTGACAGCCAGAAGCACGGCAACAAAGAGGAGGCTGATCTGCAGCCACCCGAGAATGGTCATGGGGATTCTCCAAAAAGATCAGAAGCGTTCCGGGCGCAGCAATGTGATGATGAGATAGATGCCGAGGGCGAGCGCTACGACGAGGCCGAAAAGGGGTTCCAGCATGGCAGCACCCTCAAAGCCTGTTGAGGGCGCGGGCATAAAGCGCCAGCGCGATCAACGTGCCGAAACCGAGCGCCAGAAATAGAAAGTCGGGCATGTAGTTCTCCTGTTATTTCAGGAGATCATGATGAGCCGCTTGAGGTCAGGTTTCGATTGGGAAGATGGCCTGCCTGCATAAGGAAAACATAAAGATGGGCGCAGAGCCTTTCAGCTCGCGCCCAGTTAAATGCCACAGATGAAAGCCTCAGAGGCTTTCGCGATTGCTCGGGTTCTGTTCGGCGCGGTCACGGTAAAGTGCGGCGCGGCCCAGCAGCATCAGGGAAACCGGCGTCGTGATCGTCATGAATATGCCGATGAAGATTTCGTGGAAAACGAGGCGGTCGCCGGATACGGAAAAGTAGATCATCGACGCCATGACGATGCCGCCTGTGCCCCAGCTGGTGCCGAGAGTGGGGGCGTGAAGCCGTTCATAGAAGCTTTGCAGCTTGGCGAAGCCGATAGTGCCGATCAGCGTCAGCGACGAGCCGAGCAGGACGAAGAAGGCGACCAGAATAGCGGCCCAGAGCGGAAATTCAGCAGCGTTGCTCATTCGATGACCTCCCCACGCATCAGGAATTTCGACAGTGCGACCGTCGAGACGAAGCCAAGGACGGCGATCAGAAGCGCTGCCTCGAAATAGATGTCATTGCCGGTACGCAGCCCGAAGGTCATCAGCAGCAGCATGGAGCTGACATAGAGCGTATCGACGCCCAGCACGCGGTCCTGCGCGCGCGGTCCAATCGCTATGCGATAGACGGAGATCGCCATGGCAATCGCGAGGAAGATCTGGGCCAAGGAAAATGACCAGAAAAGGATAATCGAACTCATTCGAATATCTCCATCAGCATTTTTTCGTAACGGTTCTTGATAAGGTTTACCCAGGTACTTTCGCTGACATTATCCAGAACATGGATCAGCAGCGTGCCCTGCGATGAATTATATTCCAGCCAGGCGCTGCCCGGCGTTGCGGTCAGCACGATGGCGAGAACGGACAGCCCGAGCGGATCGCGTATATCGAGCGGGATTGTGAGGAAGCCCGAGCGGCTGTTCTTCTTGCGCCCGAAGAGGATGAGCGTGGCAACCGCGATGTTGGAGCGGATGATATCGTAAAGCACGACGAAGGTCAGCTTCACCACCACATGCCAGTTGCGGATGCGAGGCTTCGCCGGTCGCAGGGATGCCATCGACCAGCAGGCGATCAATGCCACCGCCGTTCCCAGAAGAAAATGACCGGGCGAGAAGCTGTTGATCGTCATCCAGAAGATGATGAGTGCGACGGTGAGGACAGGGTAGGGAAGGATGCGGCTGATCATTGCGCGGCCTCCCCGGGATTGCCCGCCCGCGGCGCTGTCATCACGCCCTGAATGTAGCTTTCCGGCAGGTCCAGAATGCGCGCCGTTTCCTGCATATAACGCATGATCGGCCCGGCCTGAACCGTCATCGCCAGCGTCATGGCCAGAAGCAGCATAACGGGCGCGATTTCGATGACGAAGACGCGCGGAACTGTTCCTTCCAGCGAGCCCCAGAAAGTGCGGATGCCCGCACGCGTCATCGAGATGAGGGCGGCAAGGCCGGAGAAGACGATGAGGAAGACGATCCACCAGGACAGCGTGGAGATGTTGTTATCCGCGCCGAGGCCATCGGGATTGAGGATGGCGGACAGCATGGAAAACTTGGCAATGAAGCCGGAGAGCGGCGGCAGACCGGCAAGCAGGATGCCGCAGGCGGCAAAGCAGGTGCCGAGAACCGCCATGGTGCCGGGCATTGTCACGCCGACTTCCTCTTCCTCTTCGTCCTCGTCACCCTCACCATAGGCTTCCATGGTAACGGCAAGAACGTTTGCACCCGCATCCTGCCCGCGCTCCACCAGTTCGATCAGCATGAAGAAGGCGCTGATGGTGAGGGTGGAGCTGACGAGGTAATAAAGCGCACCGGCGGCAACAGTGGGATTGCCCGTGCCCATGGCCGCCAGAAGCGTGCCGGAAGAAACGAGAACCGAGAAACCTGCAAGACGCCCCAGCGCCTGCGATGCGAGAACGCCAATCGTGCCGAAGACGATGGTGGCAATGCCGCCGATCAGCAGCGCATCATGCCCGAAGCCAGCGGAATCGCCCGCCGTCTGGCCGAAAAGCAGGAAGGACAGGCGCGCGATGACATAGATGCCCACTTTACTCATGATGGCGAAGATGGCGCCGACCGGGGCAGATGCCGCGCCATAGGCCGACGGTAGCCAGAAGTTCAGCGGCCACATGCCTGCCTTGACGAGGAAGGCGATGCCCAGAACGGCGGCACCCGTTTCCAGCAGCATGCGCTGATCCGGGTTGAGACCCGCAATGCGCTGCGCCAGATCGCCCATATTGAGCGTGCCGGTGACGCCATAGATCAGGCTGACGCCGATGAGGAAGAAAAGTGCTGCAACCAGATTGATGGCGACATAATGCAGCCCGGCCTTGACCCTCAGCTGACCGGAACCATGCAGCAGCAGGCCGTAGGATGCGGCGAGCATGACTTCGAAGAAGACGAAGAGATTGAACAGGTCACCCGTCAGGAAGGCACCGTTCACGCCCATCAGCATCAGATGGAAGAGTGAATGGTAATGCGCACCCGCCTTGTGCCACTTCGCCAGAGAATAGACGAGCGAAGGTATGGCAAGCAGCGAGACCAGCAGCACCATCAAGCCTGAAAGCCGGTCTGCTACCAGCACGATGCCGAAGGGAGCGGGCCAGTTGCCGAGAAGATAGACGCCGGTCGAGATGATCGCCGCGATCTCGGTGTTGACCGTGGAATTGACTTCCATGAACAGCGCGATGGAGACGGCGAGCAGTATCAGCGTCGAGATGAAGCTGATGGCCGCCTTCGTCTTGCGCTTGCGCTCGTCGATGAAGAGCAGGATTGCGCCCGTCAAAAGCGGAACCATGATGGGGGCGATGACGACGTGGGAAGGGAAGGAATTCACTTGCTCTCCCTCCCGTCGACATGGTCGGTGCCGGTAAGGCCGCGTGCCGCGAGAAGCACGACGAGAAAGAGTGCCGTCGTGGCAAAACCGATGACGATGGCCGTCAGCACCAGTGCCTGCGGAACGGGATCTGTCAGCGTGGAGGTGGCCACACCATCGAGCAGGACCGGCGGCGCGTTGGTCTTGATGCCGCCGACACCGAAGATGAACAGGTTGACCGCGTATGACAGCAGCGAGAGGCCGACGATGACCTGATAGGTGCGCGGGCGCAGGATGAGCCAAACGCCCGATCCGGTCATGATGCCGATGCCCAGAGCCAGAATGAGTTCCATTACACCTCCTCCGCTTTAGCGGCGTCTGGCGTGCGAACCTTGTAATTACGCAGCGATTGGTGCGCCAATGCTATCAAAATAAGAACCGTCGAGCCGACCACGAGCGAGAAGACGCCAAGGTCGAACAGCAGCGCCGATGCCGTCGGCATTTTGCCGATATAGGGGATTTCCGTGTACTGGAAATAGGAGGTCAGGAACGGATATCCGAAATACCAGGAACCCATGCCGGTTGCCGCCGCCATCAGAAGGCCGAAGCCCATCCAGCGCAGCGGCAGGATGCGGATGCGATCTTCCGCCCAGCGCGCACCGCCTGCCAGATATTGCAGCAGGAAGGCGACCGCCATGGTGATACCGGCAGAGAAACCGCCGCCTGGCAGATCATGCCCGCGCATGAAGAGGAACACCGAGAAGGTGATGATGACCGGGAACATCCACTGCATGATGACCGAAGGCACCAGCAGATAATCCCGCACCGTATCGCCCTTGCTGCGATCCGGGTTTTCCGCATCGAAGGCGTTCTGGATCAGCTGCTGCTCCGGCAGGCCGATACTGTCATGCGCCGGGCGGAAACGGCGAAGCAGGGAGAAGACGGTCAGGCCGACGATTGCCAGAACCACGATTTCGCCCATCGTGTCGAAGCCGCGGAAATCGACAAGGATGACGTTAACGACATTCGTTCCGCCACCTTCCGAATAAGCGCGCTCGAGGAAGTAGTTGGCGATTGTGTTCGGCACGGGAAGCGTCATCACCGCATAGGCGATGACGGTCATGCCGATGCCGCAGAAGACGGCGAGCAGGAAATCCCGGCCGCGACGAAGCTGGGCAGGAAGCTCGTTGTTGTTATCCACCTTCTCCACACGCTTCGGCAGCCAGCGCAGTCCGAGCAGAATGAGAACCAGCGTTACGATTTCCACGAGTAACTGGGTGATGGCAAGATCGGGTGCCGATAGCCAGATGAAGGTGAGGCAGGTGACGAGACCGGAGACGCCGAGCATGACGAGGGCGGCGAGGCGGTGATATTTCGCCTGCCAGGCGGCACCCATGGCCGCAATCATGCCGATGCCCCATAGCACGGCGAAGATCGGATCGAAGGAGGTGACCTGCGGCAGAGTGAGCGCGAATTCAGAGGATACGAGCGGCGAGAAACCGGCAAGCAGCGCGACGAAGATAAGGATGCGCAACTGCGGCTGCAGGCGGCGCGTTCCCAGCGTGCTTTCCAGCCAGCGCGCCCACTTCCAGGACACGGTGACGATGATACGCTCGAAAATGCGCTGTCCTCGCAGATGGCGGAAAATCGGAGGGCCGTCATCGCATTTGGAGAAATAGCCGCCGAGCGCCGCATAAAGTGCAACGCCGCCGATCAGCGCCACGATACTCATGGCAAGCGGCAGGTTGAAGCCGTGCCAGATGGCCAGGCTGTAAACCGGCGTTTGCGGACCGAGAACCGAAAGTACCGCTGAATGCAGGAACGGGCCGATGGACAGGCTGGGCACGATGCCGACGATCAGGCAGGCCAGCACCAGAAATTCGATGGGGAAACGCATCCAGCGCGGCGGCTCATGCGGCTTCGGGTTCGGAATATCATGCGGCGGCGGGCCGAAGAAGACCGTGTGAATGAAACGCAGCGAATAGGCGACGGCGAATGCGCCAGACAGCGTTGCGACATAGGGCAGGGCCTTGTCCAACAGCGAATCCGCATGGGTTTCCACCGACTCGGCAAAGAACATTTCCTTGGACAGGAAGCCGTTGAACAGCGGAACCCCGGCCATGGCCGCGCTCGCCGCCATGGCAAGCGTCGCCGTGGCCGGAAGGTAGCGGTAAAGACCGCTTAAGCGCCGCATGTCGCGGGTGCCGGTTTCATGGTCGATGATGCCTGCCGCCATGAAGAGCGATGCCTTGAAGGTGGCATGGTTCATCATATGGAAGATGGCGGCGACGGCGGCAAGCGGGCTTCCGAGGCTCAGGAGTGTCGTGATCAGGCCGAGATGGCTGATGGTCGAATAGGCGAGCAGGCCTTTGAGATCCTGCTGGAACATGGCGAAATAGGCGCCGAGCAGCAGGGTGATGATGCCACAGAAGCCGAGCAGCCAGAACCATTCCGGCGTTCCCGCAAGGACCGGCCACAAGCGCGCAAGCAGGAACACGCCCGCCTTCACCATGGTTGCCGAATGCAGATAAGCCGAAACCGGTGTCGGTGCTGCCATGGCATTCGGAAGCCAGAAGTGGAAGGGAAACTGCGCACTCTTCGTCAGCGCACCGATCAGGATCAGGATAAGCGCGGTCACATAAAGCGGATGGGCGCGAATATCCGCCGCTTTGGCGATGATCGCGTCGAGATCATAGCTCCCCGCCATGTGGCCGAGAACCAGCAGACCGGCCAGCAGGCAGAAGCCGCCGATACCCGTGACCGTCAAGGCCATACGCGCGCCATCGCGGGCCGTGGCGTTGTTGTGCCAGTAACCGATCAGCAGGAAGGAGAAGATACTGGTCATCTCCCAGAAGATCGAAAGAAGAATGACGTTGCCGGACAGAACGATACCCAGCATGGAGCCCATGAAGGCAAGGAAAAAGGCAAAAAAACGCGGAATGGGATCTTCTGCGGACATGTAATAGCGGGCGTAAAGCACCACCAGAAAGCCGATGCCGGTAATCAGAACGGTAAACATCCATGCAAAGGCATCGAGCCTCAGCGTGAAGTTCAGGCCGAGCTGCGGCAGCCATTCCACATCATATTTGAGAACCGCGCCGCCTTTGACGCTGCTGTAGAGAAAAATCGTGGCGATGAGGCCGAAAAGCGCGATGCCGCCTGCGACCGCTACCGGACCGCGAGCCGCACCTTCGCGGGGCATCATCGCCGTGGCGAAGCTGCCGATGAAAGGAAGGGCGATCAAAATGGGAAGAATGACGTCAAGTCTCATAAAGGGCGGCAATTTTCTCTGGCGTTAAGGTTCCGTGGTCGTTGCCCGCTAGAGATGCCCATGCCTGCAAACAAGCAGGCGGCGCAGCTGAAGCGCGGCTTATGAGGTTGTTGTGGGAGGCCCGCGAGGCGAAGCCGTTCCGGTGAGTTGCGCGGCGTGCAGAACCGGTTGCTCGCTGCCCAACCCGATCTGGGTCTGCATGTACTCCGTTACCAGCCCCGGCACGGATAAAAATGCGTAAACAAAATCGTGAACGCTTGTGAGACGCCAGCAGGCCGACATATCGGCGGATGTTGCGCACTGGGCCTTTTCAAAGGCTGCGGAAAAACGGTTCTGCTCGGGAAGGTGAGAACGTTCAAGCCGCTGGGGCTTGAGCGCCGGTCCGAGCGTAACGGAGGCCTGCACACCGATGAACACGAGCATGCCCGCAACGAAAAGGCTGATCAACCTGACAGGATGGCGCGGGGTCCCGCGATGTCTCCCCATCCATGGCAAAGTCATGAACTCCTTCGTCGTATCAGCGTTTCGTTAAACCATCACCGTAAAGCGAATATCCTATGGGTTTGTTTTAGGGTAACGTCGCAGCCATTGTCCAGCGCAAGCCCGCGAAAAATATGAAAACCTTACACAATTTGGGAAATGTTCATCGACTGAACTTTCGCTAGGGCAGGTGGAACCTGTAAATTCAATGACAAATTTTAGCATTTAGTGTCCCCGCACTGCTTTCTTAACTTTCGAGCAAGGAATTAACCATAAAGATTGGACGTATTTCACGGCGGAATGGAGACATTATCTCCTTCCAGGCATGACGCCGCGCTGCCGTACCGGGTCGATCCGGTATTTCATTGGTTGCAGAAGGCTCAGCTTGCGTTGGTGCGGCATCTTTTTCGGTGCTCATTTCGTGAAAAATCCCTCCCGGATACTGGCATTCTCCATCCTTAATCCGCCGATTATTGCATCGGTAACTTTGGGGACGTCGCTTGGGGCAGGAATTGCCAACAGATCAAACGCGAAAGGCCGCAGGCGGTAGCCTGGGTGGCCGCTTGCGTTTTGCTGGTCTCGATCAGGACCAGTGCGATCTGCTGCGCCGTTACCGCACGATGCTCGAGCCGCACGTCAAGGCCGGGCTCCGCGACCTCATGGTCCGCTTCCAGTCCATGCCGGACTGTTCTCCGTCCTTCGAAAGCGAAAACCAGCTTGACCGTCTGCACGACATGCAGACGGCGCACTGGTCCGTGCTGACCGACGCCCGTTTCGATGCGCTCTATGCCGAACGCGTCAAGGTTCTTTCCGATACCGAAAGCCGCATGGGGCTCGACCCGCGTTGGCACGTTGCCGGTCACGCCGTCGTTCTGGAAAATCTGCTTGCCGGTTTGATTGCCGAAAAGGCGCCGCGTTCGCTGCTGCCCGGCTCCCGCAAGCGCCAGCAGGAACTGACGGACGCGGTCAAGGCCGTGGTTCGGCTGGTGATGGTCGATACCGAGATTGCCGTTTCCCTGCGCTTCAACGAATTGCGCATCCGCCACACTCAGGAACTTGCGCGCCAGCGCGAAGGCGATCAGGCCGAAGCGGTGACGATATTGGGCGATGCGCTCAATGCTTTTGCCGCAGGCGATCTGACCGCTCGCATTCAGGGCGACCTGCCAGAGGCCTATCGCGATCTCGCCAACGCCTTCAACAGCGCATTGGACAAGATCAGCGCCTCCATGTCTGCCACACAGATGAGCGTTCAGCAGGCCCATGCGGCTGCCGAGCGTATTTCGCAGAATGGTCATGCTCTGGCATCCTTCTCCGCCGAGCAATCGCGCCGCCTGACCGATGCTTCCGAAGTTCTGGGCACCGTCATTCATGATGTGCGCGACAGCAGCGAGCGCATATCCGCAGCCGAAGCCGCAGTTTCGCAGGCGCGCAATGCGGCGACTGCAAGCGGCATGGCCGTAGGCGAAGCGATCACCGCCATGTCCGATATCGAACAGTCGGCAGAGCAGATCGGTCGCATTATCGGCTCTATCGACGAGATCGCGTTCCAGACCAATCTGCTGGCGCTGAATGCCGGTATCGAAGCTGCCCGTGCTGGCGAAAGCGGTCGCGGATTTGCCGTGGTCGCTCAGGAAGTGCGCGCGCTCGCCCAGCGTTCCGCCGATGCGGCGCGCGAGATCAAGAGCCTCGTCAACGGCACCAAATCCCAGGTGGATGAGGGCGTTCGCATGGTTCACCGCACGCAGGAAGCCATCGAGGGCGTGGTGCGTCAGGTATCCGGCATCAGCGACATGATCGGTGACGTCGCCCGCCGCACCAGCGAGAATTCCGGCAGCCTCGGCAATGTTTCGCAGGAACTGAACGCCATCGGCACCGATGCCGATCGCTCCGCCCAGCGCCTTTCGTCTTCCGCCAAGGAAGCAGACGACCTTCATACGGTCATCCTCGAACTCGGACGCACCGTGCGCGAGTTCCGCATTGCCCGGCAGATGCATGCCGAAGAGGCGAAAGAGGCCAGACCGCCAAAGACTTACGCGACCGCCATGCGCCAGGAAGAGCCCATGGACTACGGCTACGCGCAACAACAATTCAGACGCCAAGGAGTGATTTGATGGCAGCAAGGAAAGCAGCGCAGTCGGCACTGAAGTTGTCACCGGTGCTGGACCTCAACCAGGCATCCGTTCTGCACGGAAAGCTGACGGAGATGAGAGGTTCGCCGGTTGCCGTCGATGCCTCCGAGGTCGAGCGCGTCGGTGCACAGTGCGCACAGGTATTGATGGCCGCCATCAAGGCATGGGAGGCCGATGGCAAGCCATTCACAATTTCCAAGGCATCGGATGCCTTTGACAAAACCCTTAAACTGATCGGCGTAGATATCGATCATATGCTCCCGAAGGAGGCATAGAAATGAAGAAGAAGGTTCTGACCGTCGACGATTCCAGAACGATCCGCAACATGCTGCTGGTCACGCTCAACAATGCGGGTTTCGAAACGATCCAGGCTGAAGACGGCGTCGAAGGTCTCGAAGTTCTCGAGGGCTGCGATCCTGACGTCATCGTCACGGATATCAACATGCCGCGTCTCGATGGCTTCGGCTTCATCGAGGGCGTTCGTCGCAACGAAAAGTACCGTGCGGTTCCAATTCTGGTTCTGACGACCGAAAGCGATGCAGAGAAGAAGAACCGTGCCCGCCAGGCAGGCGCGACCGGCTGGATCGTCAAGCCGTTCGATCCCGCAAAACTCATCGATGCCATTGAACGCGTAACTGCCTGATACGGGACCCTTCACGATGGATATGAACGAAATCAAAGAAATCTTCTTCCAGGAGTGCGAGGAGCAGCTCGCTGAACTGGAATCGGGTCTTCTTAAACTGAATGACGGCGACCGCGACCCGGAAACCGTGAATGCCGTCTTTCGTGCCGTTCATTCCATCAAGGGTGGAGCAGGTGCATTCGGTCTCGACGAACTGGTGGCTTTCGCCCACGTCTTCGAAACCACGCTCGATTGCGTTCGCTCCAACAAGCTAGAGCCTGATCAGGACGTCCTGAAAGTCATGCTCAAATCCGCCGACGTGCTGGCCGACCTGACCAACGCCGCCCGCGATGGCGGCAGCGTCGAAGAAAGCCGCACACGCGGTCTGGTCAAGGAACTGGAAGCGCTTGCCCATGGCGAGAAGCTTTCGCCCGGTGCAGCCGCTGAACCGGCTGCCCCGAAGGCTGCCGCTCCGGCTCCGGCTGCCGCGGCATCCTTGCCGAAGCCGACGGATGAGAGCGGTTTCCAGCCGGTTGCCTTCTCTTTCGGCGATTTCGAGGACGACACCATTCCTCTGATGGAAACGCCGACCTTCAACGTCACCTTCAAGCCGAAGGCGTCGCTCTATTCCAAGGGCAATGAAGCGGCTCTCCTGCTGCGCGATCTCTCCCGCATCGGCGAGATGAGCATCAATTGCGACATGAGCGCGCTGCCCGCCTTCGAAAGTGTGGATCCGGAAGCTGCCTACTTCTTCTGGACGATCTCGATCAAGACCGACAAGGGCGAAGAGGGTATCCGCACCGTCTTCGAATTTGCCGAGTGGGATTGCGATCTCGAGATTACCGAAGTGATCAACGAGACACCTGCCGACGAAGAGCTGCCGATGATCCCGGTTCCCTTCGATCTGTCGGTTCTGGATGACGACACGCCGGAAGAACCCGCTGTTCAGCCTGCGTCCATCGAAGAGCCGGTCGCAAAGGCCGTTTCGACGGCTTCCGCTGCAACCGAAGTCACCCGCTCCGTTGCCGCTGCCGCCGAGAAGAAGGAAGCCGCTGCCGCCAATAACGCCGCTGCTGCCAATGCAAGCGCTGGCCAGACGATCCGCGTCGATCTCGACCGCGTCGACCGCCTGATCAACCTCGTGGGCGAGCTCGTCATCAACCAGGCGATGCTTTCGCAGAGCGTCATCGAAAACGACACGACCGGAACCTCCGCCGTCAACATGGGTCTGGAAGAACTCCAGCAGCTGACGCGCGAGATTCAGGATAGCGTCATGGCCATCCGCGCGCAGCCGGTGAAGCCGGTCTTCCAGCGCATGTCGCGTATCGTTCGCGAAGTGGCGGACATGATCGGCAAGCAGATCCGTCTGATCACCGAGGGTGAAAATACCGAAGTGGACAAGACGGTCATCGACAAGTTGGCCGAGCCGCTGACGCATATGATCCGTAATGCCGTCGACCACGGCATCGAAACGCCTGAAAAGCGCGAAGCCGCGGGCAAGAACCCGGAAGGCACCGTCAAGCTTTCGGCCAAGCATCGCTCGGGCCGCATCCTGATCGAACTTGCAGACGACGGCGCGGGTATCAACCGCGAGCGCGTGCGCCAGAAGGCCATCGACAACGACCTGATCGCAGCCGATGCCAACCTGACGGATGAGGAAATCGATAACCTCATCTTCATGCCGGGCTTCTCCACTGCCGACAAGATTTCCGACATTTCGGGTCGTGGCGTGGGCATGGACGTGGTCAAGCGCTCGATCCAGGCACTTGGCGGTCGTATCAGCATCACGTCGCGTCCGGGTCTCGGCTCCACCTTCACCATGAGCCTGCCACTGACGCTTGCCGTTCTTGACGGCATGGTGGTGACGGTTGCCGGTCAGACGCTTGTCGTGCCGTTGACGGCAATCGTCGAAACGCTGCAGCCGGAAGCCGCGAACATTCATTCGTTCGGCGCCAACCAGCGCCTGATCTCGATCCGCAACTCCTTCTGCCCGCTGGTGGATGTGGGCCGCATTCTCAACTTCCGTGCCACCCAGGCAAACCCCGTCGAAGGCGTGGCGCTGCTGGTGGAATCGGAAGGCGGCGGTCAGCGCGCACTGATGGTGGACGCGATCCAGGGTCAGCGTCAGGTCGTCATCAAGTCGCTCGAAGCGAACTACACCCACGTACCGGGCATCGCTGCGGCAACCATTCTCGGCGACGGTCGCGTCGCTCTCATTCTCGATGTGGATGCAGTTGTCGGCGCTTCGCGCGGGCAGTCGTTGAAGCAGGAAATGTCTCTCGCGGCAGCCGGTTGAAAGTGGTGATGAATGACAGCGCTTAAGTTCAACGATCAACGCCAGTCCCCGGACGAAGTGCTCGCCAGCGGAGAATATCCGCTGACGCGCAAGGACCTGTCCGAGATCGCCGCGATGATTTACGCGGATGCGGGTATCTATCTCAACGATACCAAGGCGTCGCTCGTCTATTCGCGCCTGTCCAAACATATCCGCAATCTCGGCCTCTCCGGTTTCCGGGAATATTGCGCGCTCGTTTCCTCGCAGGAAGGCGCGCATGCGCGTCGTGAAATGCTGTCGCATCTCACGACCAATTTCACGCGCTTCTTCCGCGAGAACCACCATTTCGATCACCTTCGCGATGAGGTCCTTCCGGGCCTGATCTCGCGCGCGAAAAACGGTGGCCGGGTTCGCATCTGGTCTGCTGCCTGCTCGGACGGGCAGGAGCCTTACTCGATCGCGCTCACCGTTCTCGGCATGTTTCCCAATGCTGCCGATTACGACTTCAAGATTCTGGCAACCGACATCGATCCCAAGATCCTCGCGCAGGCGCGGGCAGGGGTCTATGATGAGAACTCGCTGGAAACCGTCTCGCCTGCCATGCGCAAGCAGTGGTTCCAGGATGTGGATGCCGGTGGCCGCCGCAAGTTCCAGATCAGTGACAAGGTCAAGCGCCTGATCACCTTCAACGAACTGAACCTGATGACGCAGTGGCCGTTCAAGGGCGGCTTCGACGTGATCTTCTGCCGCAACGTCGTCATCTATTTCGATGAGCCGACGCAAATGAAAATCTGGTCGCGCTTTGCGGGCCTGCTGCCGGAAGGCGGACATCTTTATATCGGCCACTCCGAACGCGTTTCGGGCGATGCCAAGTCGCTCTTCGACAATACCGGCATCACCACCTACAAGTTCATCGGAAAATCTGCCGGGAGGAGAGCATGAGCGCCCCGGCAAGAGTACTCGTCGTTGATGACTCGCCCACCATGCGTGGGCTGATCTCGGCTGTTCTCAAGGCCGATCCGGACGTTCAGGTTGTCGGCCAGGCCGGCAACGCCATGGAAGCGCGCGCCGCCATCAAGGAACTCAATCCAGACGTCGTGACGCTGGATATCGAGATGCCGGAGATGAACGGGCTCGAATTCCTCGAAAAAATCATGCGCCTGCGCCCGATGCCCGTCATCATGGTATCGACGCTGACCCATCGCGGTGCCGACGCTTCGCTAGCGGCGCTCGAAATCGGTGCATTCGACTGCGTTGGAAAGCCGGGACCGGGCGATAGCCGCCCCTTTGGCGATCTGGCTGAAAAGGTGAAGGCCGCAGCCCGCTCGCAGCACCAGACCTATCGCAACGTGACGGTGGAAAAACCGCAGGCACCGCCGCAGCCGACCGCAGTTGCGGATTACCGTGTTGGTCGCAAGATCGTCGCCATCGGTTCTTCGACCGGCGGCGTCGAGGCGCTGATCACGGTGTTGCAGAAGTTTCCGGCCAATTGCCCACCGACCGTCATTACCCAGCACATGCCGCCGACATTCACAAAAAGCTTCGCCGAGCGCCTCAACCGCCTCTGCGCGCCTGTCGTGGAAGAGGCGACCGATGGCGCACGCCTGCAGACCGGCAAGATTTATCTGGCCCCGGGCGGAGAGCGCCATTTGCAGGTCGTTAATCATGCCGCACCATGCTGCAGGCTTTTGGAACGCGAACCTGTTAATGGCCATCGACCGTCCGTCGATGTTCTGTTCGATTCCGTGGCTGAACTGGCTGGACGCAACGCCGTCGGTGTCATTCTGACCGGTATGGGACGCGATGGCGCAGCAGGCTTGCTGAAGATGCGCCATGCCGGTGCCCGCACCGTCGGACAGAACGAAAAAACCTGTGTCGTCTACGGTATGCCGAGGGTCGCTTACGAACTCGGTGCCGTCGAACATCAACTTCCGCTGACCGCAATCGGCGAAGAAATTCTGAAACTAACCGCCGCCCGAAAAGAAGGTTCTGACTAATGTCTCTCGCAGAAAAAATCAAAGTTTTGATCGTTGACGATCAGGTCACAAGTCGCCTGCTCCTGAGTGATGCGCTCACGCAGCTCGGCTTCAAGCAGATCACTGCCGCCGGTGACGGTGAGCAGGGCATGAAGATCATGGAGCAGCAGCCCCATCATCTGGTGATCTCCGACTTCAACATGCCGAAGATGGATGGTCTGGGCTTCCTTCAGGCGGTTCGCACGAACCCGACGACGAAGAAGGCCGCCTTCATCATTCTGACCGCGCAGGGCGACCGCGCGCTGGTTCAGAAGGCAGCGCAGCTGGGCGCGAACAACGTTCTGGCCAAGCCGTTCTCCATCGACAAAATGAAAGCGGCAATCGAAGCCGTATTTGGATCGCTGAAATGATCGAAACCGCAGTCAAGCGCGTGCATATAATTCAAGGCGAGTTCAAAATCGCCAACGATCCCGATGTGGTTCTTTCGACCATTCTCGGCTCGTGCGTGGCTGCGTGTCTCAGAGACCCCGTTGCGGGCGTCGGCGGCATGAACCATTTCCTGCTGCCGGGTACGGGGGGTATGGGGGGTGGAGATGCAACCCGTTATGGGGTGCATCTCATGGAACTTCTGATCAACGGCTTGCTCAAGCAAGGCGCACGCCGTGATCGACTTGAGGCGAAGGTCTTTGGGGGCGCGAAGACCATCGCCAGCTTCTCCAATGTCGGGGAACAGAATGCTCTGTTTGCCAATCAGTTTTTGCGGGACGAAGGCATTCGGGTCGTCGGCGGTTCCACCGGCGGAGACCTTGGGCGCAAGGTGGAATTCTGGCCGGTCTCCGGTCGCGCACGTCAGCATCCGTTGAGCGGCGCGGAAACCCAGAAGACCGTCGCGCTGGAAACGCGTCCCGCACCAGCACCGAAGCCAGTTGCAAGCGATATCGAGTTTTTTTAATCACGGAGTTTTATATGCATATCGCCGAGCAGGCCGGATTTACCGCATTCGAAGAGGCGCTTCCCGACGTGTTGATGCGGGTCGTTTCCGAATTGCACGACGTGGCATATCTGATTGAACGCATCGAACCGCAATTGCTGGAAGTGACATCGGGCGCCGTTACGCCGGAAGGCATGAAGCTTCTGCAGGGCATCGATCTTGCCGTTCAGAAGACCCGTGGCCTCGCAGAATTCATCGACACCATCACGGGCTCCATCCCGGCGAATTGGGCGGTCGACGTAACGACGGCCCTCAGCCTCGTCAAGCTGGCGGAAATGCAGAAGGCGCTCGGCGCAGGCATGCGCCACGGCCATTCACAGCCTCTCGACAAGGCATCGGGCGATTTCGACCTGTTTTAGACTATAATTTTGGATTGCCTACCGTGCTTCCGGCCGCGATTTGGGTCGAAAGCACGGCTTTTCATCACGTTTCTTCAATTAATATCACCGAAGGCGCCAACTTCCGTTGCAAGTAAAGCGCCGCACAAGCTTGAGTGTATTATCTAAGCGTCAGTTTCCAACAGCTGTAGGCCGTCGTTGAGTGGTGGCCGCTTCAAAGGTTCTGATTGCTATGAATGCATTAAGTGGTGGCAAGACTAACGATTCGCTTCTTCCGAATTTGGTGGAGCTGGCGAGAACCCAAAGACTGTCACTGATCGATCTTTTGAAGTTCGTCGAAAGTCTCACGTCTACCGGCAGAAGCCACGACGCTATACAGCTCTACAAGACATGGATTGCATATAACGAGACGCATCCTGCGTTGAAGATGGTGTATTTCAACTACTCCGTCCTCTTGCGCCAGCTTGATGATCTTGCAGGTTCAATCAATGCCATGCAGGCAGCGTTGAGATATGACGCCGAGTTTGGACCGGCCCACATCAATCTCGGTCGCGCCTATGAAGATAGCGGGCTTGCACCGCTGGCTATTCAGCAATGGCAAAGCTTTGCCCAAGCCACGTCTGAATCGACGCCGGACCGTGTTTCGTACCGCCTGATGGCGTTGCAGCATATCGGTCGCGTCATGGAAAATGCCAGTCTGATGGAAGAGGCGGAAGCAGCACTTTGGCAGGCAATGGAATTACGGCCTGAGAAGCTGGAATCCGGTCAACATTGGAGCGCGCTTCGCCAGCGTCAGTGCAAATGGCCGATCCTGACACCGTCCAGCCACGTCACGATGCGCCAGCTGACGGATTCCATGTCGCCTTTGACATTGGGATGCTATTCCGACGATCCGATGTACCAGCTTGCCAAGGCTTGTGAATATGCCAAGGGCTTCGTCGGTCGTCCGGATATCAAGGATTTCCCTCGCGGGAAGGTGCGTCAAAAGTCTGGCACAGGCCAGCGCCTGCGCGTCGGCTACGTTTCATCGGATTTGCGTGATCATGCCGTTGGCTTCGCACTTCGGGAAGTGCTGGAATTGCACGACAAGAAGAGCGTGGAAATCTACGCCTATTACTGCGGTGACCCTGTCACGAACGACCCGACGCAGACGCGCATGAAGGCGGTTGTGGATTGCTGGCGCGATATCGGCGCGCTTTCGGATGAGGCCGCAGCACGGCAGATTTCCAGCGATGACATCGATGTTCTGATCGACGTCAACGGTTTCACCAAGCACGCACGCACGAAAATATTCGCCTATCGCCCGGCTCCGGTCATCGTCAATTTCTGCGGCTATCCGGGTTCGATGGGCACGCCGTTCCATCAATATATGATTGCGGATCCGCAGATCGTTCCGCCTTCCAGCGAAATTTATTACTCCGAAAAGGTACTGCGTATCGCCTGCAACCAGCCGCTGGACCGCAAGCGCGTCATCGCGGACCGTCCATCGAGGCAGGAATCTGGTCTGCCGGAAGACGCTTTCGTCTTCGCCTGCTTCAACGGCATGCAAAAGATCACGCCAAGCACCTTCGACCACTGGATGAAAATCCTGCTCGAAACGCCGGGCAGCATTCTCTGGCTGCTCAGCGGCAGCGAAAAGACGGATCAGCGCCTGCGCGAACTTGCAGAGGCTGCAGGCGTTTCGGCAGAACGCATCTTCTTTGCGCCCAAAGCACCGAATGCGAAGCACCTTGCGCGTATTGCGGTCGCCGACCTCTTCCTAGATACCTTCCCCTATGGTGCTCATTCCACAGCGGGAGACTCGCTGACCGCTGGCCTTCCAGTCCTGACGTTCCCGGGTAAGTCGTTCGCCGCGCGCTTCTGCAGCAGCGTCGTATCCGCAGCAGGTGTCTCCGAACTGCTTTGCAAAAACCCTGAAGACTACATCGCCAAGGCGATTGGTTTTGCCAGGAAACCAGCAACCCTCAAGAAGCTCAGGGACAAGCTCGAAGCTAATCGCGAGAAGAGCGTGCTTCGCGATATTCCAGGGACTGCACGGCGTCTGGAGGAATTATACTGGCAGATGCAAGGCGAGGCAGAGCGTGGCGAAACGCCGGTGCCAGATCTGCGCAACATGGATGTGTATTTCGAGATCGGCTCTGAACTCGTTCTCGAAAATCTCGAATATGTCGATGAACAGGCATATCGCACTCGCTATCTTCAGAAGCTGAAGGAGTGGCATGATTTCTCACCGATCCCGCATGACAACCGTCTGTGGACGCAAGAAGCTTTCGCCAACCTTTGAATTCGGTCAGGTCTATCGTGTCCCAGCAGAAAAAAATCGCCATCGTCGGCGCTGGATTGTCCGGCGCCGTCATTGGTCGCGAACTGGCTCAGGCCGGTCATCAGGTCGAGATTTTCGATAAGCGCTCTCATATCGCAGGCAACTGCCACACTGAACGCGACAGCGAAACCGGCGTCATGGTCCATGTCTATGGACCGCATATCTTCCATACTGACGATGCGGAAGTGTGGGATTACGTCAATCGTTTCCAGACCTTCATGCCCTATAAGAACCGCGTGAAGACGACCAGCCGCGATCAGGTCTTCTCGCTGCCGGTCAATCTGCACACGATCAACCAGTTCTTCGGCAAGACATTCCGCCCGGATGAAGCGAAGGCCTTTATCGAAGAGCAGGCCGACAAGACCATCACAGATCCCCAGACCTTCGAGGAACAGGCGCTCCGTTTCGTCGGGCGCGATCTCTATGAGGCGTTTTTCCAGGGCTACACGCAAAAGCAATGGGGGTGCTCGCCAACCGCACTTCCGGCCTCGATCCTGAAGCGCCTGCCGGTGCGTTTCAACTATGACGACGATTATTTTTTCCACAAATTCCAAGGCATGCCGGAGAATGGCTATACCGAGATGGTGGAGCGTATTCTCGACCAGCCAGGTATCGATGTTCGACTGAACAGCGGCTTCGAGCGTGCGGATGCAGACGATTACGATCACACCTTTTATTCCGGCGCGCTGGACGGGTACTTCCAGTACGTCAATGGGCGGCTCGGTTATCGCACGCTCGATTTCGAGCGCTTCACCTATGACGGCGACTATCAGGGCTGCGCCGTAATGAATTACGGTGAGGTGTCAATTCCGTTCACCCGCATCACGGAGCACAAGCATTTCTCTCCATGGGAAAAGCACGAGGCTTCCGTTTGCTACAGAGAGTTTTCGCGCGAGTGCGGCCCTGAGGATGTGCCTTACTATCCGATCCGGTTGGTCGAAGAGAAAGAGCAACTCGCACAATATGTGGAGTTGGCAAAGGCGGAGAAGGCGATCACCTTCGTCGGTCGTCTGGGCACGTATCGCTATCTCGACATGGATGTCACGATCCGCGAGGCACTCGATACAGCGCGCCTCTTCTTGTCGTTGAAGGATAGCGACGGATCCATGCCATCCTTCCTCAATCCTCCGCTGTAAAGCTGCCCATCATTCGGGAAAACTGACAGCCTCGCACAAGCAATCAAACCTAGGATTGTCCTTACGTAAAGATGGGCGCGGCTTGAGAGAAATCCGGCGGCGTTCGTCCGGACATGTCGTCCATATTTGAGCTCGTGTTCAGGGTTAGCACATGACATCGATCGTTCCTTCGCTCAGCGTCAGCCAGATCAGAAGCATGACGACGTCGCAGATATCAGAGTGGACGACCGAGGACATTTCCTTCCTGAGCACTGCCCAGATCAAGGCTCTGTCGTCAGATCAGATTTCCGCGCTCGATGTGGAAGACGTAGAAACGTTCACAACCAAGCAGCTGAGCGCGATATCGACCGGCTCCATTGTTGGCCTCAGCCTCGATCAGCTCGCGGTATTGACCAAGATTTCGATTGCAAGCCTGAGCAATGGCCAGGTTTCCGCACTGACTGCCTCGCAGCTGGAGGCATTGACCACGGATCAGGCTGAGGCACTGACCCCCTCGCAAATCGGGTCGCTGACGTCCGAGCAGCTGGCTGCGATGGAAGATGAGGATATTCGGACATTCTCGACCGCAGATATGGCGGCGATATCTAGCAAGGCTATCGCGGGCTTGAGATTGGCCGTGATGGACGATTTCACCCCAGCGCAATTCGCCGCCATCAGTACGAGTGCATTTCGCGCTTTGACGACTGATCAGATCAAGGAATTGACCGAAGTTCAGCTGGGTGCGCTGACCCCGGCGCAGGCAGCGGTGCTTACCGCAACGCAAGCCTCTGCCCTTTCTGCAGGGTCAATTACAATCGGTAGTCTCTCTTCAGGCACTATTGCAGCATTAAGCGCCAGCGCGATATCGGGTCTGACGAACGACGTACTGGACTTTTTCTCCGATGCGCAGTTTCAGGCCATCACGACCAAAGCCATTACCGGTCTTACTACCGAGCAGATCGGGCAGCTGGATTCCGGTCAGATCGGTGCGTTGACCGCGGCTCAAATTGCGGCATTCAAGCCGACCCAGCTTGCAGCGCTCGGGCCCGACTACGTCAGCGATCTTTCACCGGAGGCAATAGCAGGCCTCAGCACAACGAAAATCGCATCCCTTTCGACGGATCAGATTGCGGCCCTGACCACCGACCAGATAGCTGGGCTCACAACGGCCCAGATGAAAGTGCTGAAATCGACACAGGTGGCAGCACTTGGTGAGGCGGGGGTCAAGGCGTTGACCCCCGTCCAGATCGAAGCCATGGGCACACGTGCCATCTCGGGCCTCACGTCTGAGCAGATCGACGCACTAACGGATTTGCAGGTTGAAGCCTTCACGTCCGCGCAGGTGAAAGCTTTGGGCTCCGATCAGATCGCGGCGCTTAAGGAAGAGCAGATCAAGAAATTTTCCACCGCCGATATGGCGGCAATCGGCACCGGCGCTGCGGCAGGGCTAAGCAAGGCAATCATAGCCACGCTTAGCGAAGCTCAAATCGCAGCGCTCAGCTCGACAACATTTTCGAAGCTGACGACCGATCAGATCGGTGCGCTAACGACGTCGCAACTGGGCGCTTTGACCAGTGTTCAACTGGCCGCACTAACTTCTACGCAGGTCACGGTTTTTGATACGAAAACGATTGCAAAGCTGTCTTCCCTGGCCATTACCGCGCTCTCCAGCAAAGCGGTTTCCGGCCTCGACACCGAGATAATTGCAGCGCTGACAACCGCTCAGATCGCCGCTTTGAGTACTGGCGTAGTCGCAAGACTGACCTCTGATCAGATTGCCGCACTCTCTGTTGATCACATCGAAGCCTTGACGTCTGTGCAGATCAAAGTCCTGAGCTCATCTCAGGTTAGTGCGCTGGGTACAGATGATATAGCAAAATTTACGACCGACGAAATCGCAGCGCTTTCGACGAAGGGCATCACTGGTCTCAGCACCGCTGCCGTTGCTGCGTTGACCACGTCGCAGATCAAGGCGTTATCGACGGCAGCCTTTGCGGCGCTCTCTACAGATCAACTCGGCGCTTTGGATGCAGATCAGCTCGAGCAATTGACGACGCTTCAGTTGAGTGTCTTGAAATCGGCACAGATCAAGTCGCTATCGACAGACTACATCAATTCTCTCACAACCGAACAGGTAGGGTCACTCAGCACGGTCGCGGTGGCAAACCTGACGACTGCCCAAGTTGGAGCCTTGACGACGGCGCAGCTGGCAGCTCTGACGTCGGTACAGGTCAGAGCCATGACCTCCGCACAGATGTCTGTATTGGAGTCTACCGATCTCGCAGTCTTTTCGGCGGCAGACATCAATGCCATCAGTTCCAAGGCGATCCAGGGTCTTTCGACAGCGGTCGTTGCGTCGTTGTCTGTCGACAAGATTGCCGCTCTGGCGACAGCGGCAGTGGCTGCACTGACAACCGCGCAGATGGATGTGCTGACCGCCAGTCAGATGTTGAGTTTCTCATCTGCGCAAGCGGCCGTATTGAGCTCTACGCAGCTTTCTGTCCTGTCGTCGGAGCAAGTCGTCGCTACTCTGGTTACGATTGATGAAAAGATCGTTCAAACCGGCGGTTTCTCGACCAATGCCATCGCTGCTCTCAGCACGAAGGGCATTCCCGGGCTCGCGACCTCGATTATCGCCGGTTTGACCACTGCACAGGTGGCCGCATTGAGCACCAGTGCCGTCTCCAAGCTCAGTAATGACCAGGTAAGTGCCCTGTCGAGCACGCAAGTTGCGGCCTTCGATGAGAGCCGAGTCAAAGCATTCGCTTCAACGCAGATCGGCTCCTTGTCCACAGCGGCCATTGCATCCCTGACTGACACGCAGATTGCTGCTCTTTCGGCGAACGCTGCCAAAGGGTTGACCTCGGATCAGATCAAGGCACTCTCCACCAAGCAGATCGCATCATTGACGAGCGCTCAGATCGCCGTTCTCACATCGTCCCAGCTGGAAGGTCTTCAGGCGGAAGACATTGGCGTCATTTCCGATGCAGCTATTCAAGCCATAAGCTCGAAGGGCATCGCAGGCCTCTCCAAAAGCGTTGTCGAAGCGCTGACGACAAAGCAGATCGCCAAGTTGAGCACCAGCGCGGTCGCGGCATTGAGCGCGTCGCAGATCGAGGCCCTCACGACACTTCAAGTCAGCGCTTTTACGACAAGTCAGATATCTGCTCTGGGTTCCCTTCAGGCAGCAGCGCTGGATGTCGACGACGTTGCGACATTTGATGCCTCAGAAATAAAGTATCTTTCGGGCGCGGCGGCTTCAGGCCTCAGTACAGCGGTGATCAAATCGCTGACGACGGACAAGATGGCAGCTTTATCGACTTCGGCCATTTCGAAACTGACTTCTGACCAGATCGATGTTCTCAGTCAGGATCAGTTGAAGGCAATGACGACCAATCAGATGGCGGCGTTGAGCTCCACGCAGATCGCGGTGTTGAGCACTGCCGATCTTGCCGTCCTGACAGCAGATCAGGTCAAAGCTTTACAGACTGGGGCTGTGACAAACCTTTCAGATGCACATCTCGCTGCATTGACGGCTGATCAGCTGAAAGTGCTGACGACAACGCAAGTCGCAGCACTGACTTCAACCCAGATAGCAGCGCTGAGCACGGCACAGATCGAAGCTCTTACGACTGATCAGATTGCCGCAATCGGAACTGCGGGTATTACCGGGCTGACCGGCAAGCAGATCGCTGCTTTCACTACAAGTCAGGCGAAGGCACTGACCTCTCTACAAATCTCCAAATTGACCGAGGATCAGATCGAGGGATTTGAGGCAGAGGATCTTGCGGTCTTCTCGACCGAAGATATCGCAGCGATCACATCGGGCGCAGTGGTGGGTCTTTCGACCCAAGTTTTGGCGGCGTTGTCGACCACCAATCTTTCGGCATTAAGCAAGGCGGCGATTGGTGGACTTTCGACCAAGCAAATCGGGGCTCTGACCACCGATCAGGTGGGCGCCTTGACAACGGGGCAAATTGCCGGCCTAACCGCCGATCAGGTCTCTTCCCTGGGCACCGATGACATAACAAAATTGACGACAGTCCAGGTAGCAGCTTTCAGTGCCAGCGGAATGTCGGGCTTTAGTACCACTCAGATTGCTGCTTTTACATCGGACAAGGTTGAAGCACTGACGGCTGTTCAGGTTGGTGCATTAAGTGCAGCGCAGATCGAGGTCATCGGTACTGAGAACATCAAAAAGTTCTCTAACGCTGACGTTGGAGCGATCAGCGCCAGCGTCATCGATTCCCTTTCAACGGCGATTATTGCAGCACTGACGACGGCCCAGATCACTGCTCTGAGCACTGCCACGGTGGCTGGTATGACGACGGCTCAGATCGGTGTACTGACGACCGGACAGCTGGTCGCGCTTTCTACCAAGCAGATTGCAGCGCTGACGTCACAGCAGGTTGCTGCGCTTACCTCGGACCACATTGCATCGCTTGGCACGGCAGCCTTCGGCGCACTCAGTTCGTCGGCGATAGCCGGGCTTTCCACCGCGACGCTCGCAGCATTGACAAACGAAGATCTGAAAGCCATCAGCGCGGGAGGCATTTCAGGCCTGACGACAGCGCAGGTGGCAGCCTTGACCATTGCCCAGATACCGTCGCTGACAACGAAACAGATCGCTGCCTTGTCCTCCAGACAGGTTTCGGCGCTTGGAACGGCAGGTATCGGTGCTTTCGACACCTATCAGATTGCTGCACTGACGACAGACGGTGTCACGGGCCTTTCGACCGCCCAGGTTTCGCAACTCAGCCTGACCCATGCCGAGGCGCTGACCTATCAGCAGGTAGCGGTGCTAAACTCGTCGCAGGTGGCGGCACTGAGTGCCGATCAACTCGGCAAGTTCTCGACAAAGGAAATTGCGTCTCTATCCGCAGGCGCGGTAACCGGTCTTTCCACCGATACGATAGCGGGACTGACGACTGAAATCGTTGCAGCTCTGTCATCGACCGGGATTGCCGGACTGACAACGGCTCAGGTCGCGGCTCTAACCGCAGCCCAGATCGGTAATCTGACGACGTCTCAGGTCGCGTCACTGTCTTCCCGTCAGGTCGCTGCGCTGGGAACGGTTGGCGTCGGCGCATTGACAGCGGCCCAGATTTCGGCGCTCAGCGATACCAGCGTACCTGGACTGACATCTGATCAAATCGTGGCTTTGAACACGTTGCAGATCGAAGCGCTCAAGACTTCCCAGGTTGCGTCGCTGACGTCGGCACAGGTGGCGGCGCTCGGAACGGATGATCTTGCGGTGTTCTCGACGGCGGAGCTTGCCGCCCTGAGTTCCAGCGCGATCCTTGGTCTTTCTTCTGCAACGCTCGCGGCACTACCAAGCGACCGCATTGCCTATCTCGGCAGCACGGGCGGCATTCAGGGACTGTCTACATCGCAGATTGCCGCACTGACGAGTGCCCAGCTTGGAGCGCTGACAACGGCGCAGATCGCTTCGCTAGGATCACGTCAGCTTGCGGCACTCGGCACGGCGTCCATCGGCGCCCTGACGACGGCGCAGATTGCGGCTATCAGCTCCGCCAGCATTCCGGGGCTGACGTCGGATCAGATTGCAGCGCTCAATACGTCCCAGATCGAGGCCTTTACATCCACTCAGGTCGCAGCCTTCACCTCGACGCAGGTGAGTGGACTTGGAACGGACGACATTGCCGTCTTCTCGACAGCGGAGCTTTCCGCTCTTTCTTCCTCGGCTATCGCAGGCATGTCCGCGGATACGATTGCAAGCCTTGCTCCGGATCGTATTCCAACGCTCGGAACGGCCAGCATCTCCGGCCTATCCAGTGCGCAGATCGCTGCGTTGACGAGCCTGCAAATCGAGGCGCTGACAACGGCGCAGGTGGGAGCGCTTGGCGCCAAGCATGTGGTGGCGCTGGGAACAGCAGGTGTCAGCTCTCTGTCTACGACGCAGATTGCCGCGCTCAGCATTGCGGGCGTTGCTGCGCTCACCACTGGCCAGATCACAGCGCTTTCGACTTCACAGGTCGAAGCACTCACCGCCACACAGATCGTCGCGCTAAGCTCTGGTCAGGTCGCAGCCTTGGGAGCAGACGACATTCTGGTCTTCTCCACCGAAGACATCGCTGCTCTGACATCCAACGGCGTAGCCGGTCTGTCCGATGGCGCGATCGCAGCCCTGACGCCGGAGCGTGTCGCTCTTCTCAACGCCTCTGCGGTCTCCGGGCTGACCTCCAGCCAGATCAGCACCATGACCGTCGATCAGGTCGAGGCGTTCACGCCTGAACAGGTGGCGGGTCTGGGGTCAAAGCAGATCGGCGCACTGAGCGCAGAAAAGCTGAAGGCCTTCTCCACTGCCGATATCGCTGCAATCAGCGCGACGGGTATCGGGGGATTGTCGACCGCAATCATCGCCTCGCTGACCACCGATGTCATTGCCTCCCTGAGCACGCTCGGTATCTCCGGGCTGGCAACGTCACAAATCGCTGCCCTGACCGGCGACCAGATCGGCGCTCTTTCCACCGCGCAGGTGGGGGCGCTGACGTCGAAGCAGGTTGCTGCGCTGGAGACATCGGATATCGCGGAGCTTTCAAGCGCGCAGGTCGCGGCTCTCAGCGTCAGCGGCGTAGCCGGTCTCACCAGCGATCAGATCGCGCATCTCACGCTTGAGCAGCTGCATGCCTTCTCAACCGGCCAGATCAACGCGCTGACTTCCACCGCGATCTCTGGCCTGACGGCGGAGATGCTGGATACGTTTACCGCCGAAAAGCTGTCGGCCATCAGTTCTGCCGCCATGCCGGGTCTAACGACGGACTTCATCGCGGCCCTGTCGACCGGCGAACTCGCGGCACTGAGCACCGGGGCGGTATCCGGACTGACGAGCAAGCAGATTGCAGCGCTGACGCCGGAGCAGATCGACGCCTTCTCGACGACGCAGATTGCGGCGCTCAGCGCCGATGGTCTCGCGGGGATTTCGGCAGATGCGATGGCGACATTCTCGACAGCCGATATTGCCGCGATCAGCGCCGCTTCGATCAGCGGCCTGTCGACAGCGATCATCGCTGCACTGACCACGGCTGATCTTGCAGCTCTCAGTGCAAGCCAGATGGGTTCTCTCGGTTACAATCAGGTTGTCGCGTTGAGCACCGCGCAGATCGATTCGTTGAGCACGAAGCAGTTGAACGGGCTGACAGCAATTCAGGCGGCAGCTCTTGGCACCGATGACATTCACGTCCTGACAACCGAGGACATCATTTCCCTCGGTACGAGTGCGGTCTCTGGTCTGTCGACAAGCGTGATCGCGGCATTGACCACGGCACAGAGCGAAGCGCTGACGCCTGCACAGGTGGGGGCGCTCACCTCGGCACAGATCGCGGCTCTGTCCAAGGAGAATATCGCGACATTCTCCACGGCAGATATCGCGGCCTTCAGCTCGAACGGTGTCGCGGGTCTTTCGACCGATACGCTGGTCAGCCTGTCCAGCGCGCAGATCAACACGTTGCTCAACACCCACATGGGTTCGCTGACATCGGATCAGGTCGCGGCTGTTATATCCACCTATCTGGCGGCCTGATCGGGCCGTTAGGGGTGGCTTACGAAAGCAAGAAGGGAAATGCTCGCGCAAGCTTCGTCATCTAGTTTGGTATCGGGACCATAAGGTCTCGGACTTATTGAATGACGGTCGGGACAGAATGAATCTGTTAAATCAAATCCCTCAGATTTTTAAAAATTTCGCGGCTTTAGGCCAGACGCGGCTTTTGGTGCTGGGTGGTGTGGGCGTTTTGTCCATGGCGATCATTCTCGCCGCCGCTCTCTACGTCAACAAGCCAGCTTACGAAACACTTTACGTCGGCCTCGAAACGATGGATCTGAACAAGATCAGCATCGCGCTCGCCGAATCGAACATGGATTTTCAGGTCGGAACGGATGGAACGAGTATCCAGGTTCCGGTAGGGATGACGAGCAAGGCAAGACTTCTTCTGGCCGAGCGCGGTCTGCCTGACAGCGCCAATGCAGGTTACGAACTGTTCGACCATGTGGGCTCTCTGGGCCTCACTTCGTTTATGCAGGAAGTGACGCGTGTTCGCGCGCTTGAGGGCGAAATCGGACGCTCCATTCAGCAGATCGATGGTGTGGCCGCAGCACGCGTGCACATCGTCATGCCGGATGTGGGCAACTTCCGCCGCGGCGAACAGAAGCCGACGGCCTCCGTCATGATCCGCGCAAGCGCTTCCGCCGGTCGCAAGGCCGCAGCTTCCATTCGCCACCTCGTTGCTTCCGCCGTACCCGGGCTGGAGGTGGACGACGTGACACTTCTCGATTCCACCGGCCAGCTGCTCGCTTCGGGTGATGAGGTCGGCAACGGCGCGATGAACCGCTCGCTGACGCTGGCGCAGAATGTTCAGCAGGAACTGGAAACCAAGATCGACAAGGCGCTTGCGCCTTTCCTCGGTATGGACAACTTCCGCTCCAGCGTAACGGCTGAACTGAATACGGACAGCCAGCAAATTCAGGAAACGGTCTACGATCCCGAATCGCGTGTAGAACGCTCCGTTCGCACGACGAAGGAAGACCAGAAATCTCAGGAAACGACGCCGGATTCTGCTGCGACCGTGGAGCAGAACGTTCCGCAGGCAGCGCCGCAAAGTGGCGGCGGCGGACCGAAGTCTTCCGACGAATCGGCCAAGAAGGAAGAGCAGACCAACTACGAAATCAACTCGAAGACGACGGCGACCGTTCGCAACGGCTACACCATCGACAAGATTTCCGTTGCAGTCGTGGTCAACAAGGGTCGCCTTGCCAAGATGATCGGCGAACCTGCCGATCAGGCCAAGATCGACGCCTACCTTGCCGAAATGCAGAAGATCGTGACCTCGGCAGCCGGTACATCGTCCCAGCGCGGCGATATCGTAACCATCACCGCCATGGACTTCCTCGAAACGCAGCTGCTTGACGAGGCTGTGGCTGGACCGGGCTTCGGTGAAGTGCTGAGCCGCAATTCCGCAGGCATCATCAACTCCCTCGCTTTCGTCGCTGTTGCCTTCCTCGTCGTCTGGTTCGCAGTCCGCCCGGTTGTCCGCACCATGTCCGGTGGCGCCGCTGGCTCCACTGCGGAACTTGGTCAGGAATCCGCAGGCCTCGAACTGCCGGACTTCTCCCCAGCCATGGGTGGCGTCGGCGGTGGCGGTGGCCTCATGGACGGCTTCGGCGCGGACTTCGGCTTCGACAGCACCGACGATCTTCTGTCGGGCGACTCGGGCGAGGGCGACTTCAACCGCCGCGTTCGCGAAGGGCCGGAACGCCGTCTCTCCCGCATGGTGGAAATCAGCGAAGAACGCGCCGCCAAGATTCTGCGCAAATGGGCAGTCGAAAAAGCAGCATAAAGACAAAAGGCCGGATTATTCCGGCCTTTTTTGTTTCTTCTAAAATTCGGGCTTTGGATCATTCCGCAACATGGTTTACTATTTGTTCATCAAGGTGCCAAATTAACCTGCGTAAGTTCAGAAAGATGACTGTGCGAGGACGAGAACGTGAATATGGTTCTTGTTGCGTAGTGGGAGACGAAAAGAGTGGATACCGCGTTTCAAAGCGATGGTATTTCCCTCACCGTCTCCTAAAATGTAATGATTCGGTCACCAGGGGTGTCAGTCGTTTCGGCGATCGTCCTTCTCTGTATGGAAATGAATTCCATCCCGGTTAAGCATCTCCGCAAGGGGAACAAGAGGGCGTAGGCTATTGAAAGTGGATGTCGATGTTCGCAGGCTGTCGGCTACGCCAGTTGAAACGGTGGTGAGACCTTTGCCTCGCGATCAACTCATTCGAAGAATTTCTGCCACGGCTGCGGACGGAAACGTTACAGCTGCGCTGGAGCATTTGACCTCCTATGCAGGCGCCTCGCATTATCTGCTGGCACGCGAAGACCTGCTGCAGGAAGCAAGCCTCAATTTCATCGTTACATCCGACTGGCCGTTCGATCTGGTGCGAAAGCTTGCCAACGAACTGACCAGCGCGCAGAGCCGCTCCAGCGAGATGGAAAAGTGCCTGACGCTGTTGAAACCAAGGCTGATGTATCTGCCAGACGATGCATTGGTGCCAGTGGGCATAGACCGCCAATACTGGGCGCTCACCTTCTGCGTGGGGCGCATTCGTTTTTCGCTGCTTCTAATGTTTGCCGAAGGGGCTTTGCCTGCTGAAGAGCGCCTTCAGGAAGCCGCTATGCTGGCGGGTTATTTCGCAAGCTTCGGCATCGTCGCGGAAGCGCGCACCGAGCGTGATATCGAATTGACGGAGCGCGAGCTCGAATGCCTGTTCTGGATTGCCGAAGGCAAGACGAGCGATGAAATGGCCATGATTCTTGGCATCTCGCGAAACACGATCAATAACTACATCACCAGCGTCATGCGCAAGACGGCAACCAAGACCCGGTCGGAGGCTATTGCCTACGCGGTTCGCAACAATCTGGTTTGAGGAGCGCATCATGGGCTTTATCAAGGATATGGACAGCGAAGCGACCGGGCACCAGTCCCACGCAAAGCTCATCCCTTCCGTCACGCGCTCCGATCTCTTCCCGAAGCTGATTGCGATGCAGCGAAGCCTGGGAGCGAAGAACTTCGTTGTCTTCCGGGCCATCGCGGCGGGCTTTCCCAACAAGAGAAAACTTTCCTGCGAACTCGAAAACTGGGGCATGAACGCCAGCGAGCAGAGCACGAGGCTGGTGCAGGCCCTTGGCGACCGCCTTCTCGATCATCTGGAACGGTCTCTTCTTCCCGTCGCCTGGAAAAACGAGAATGATTCGGGTTTTGCCGATCTTCCCGATGTTCCATCTCTGCTGCTGCGCGTCGATAATGACGTGCTGGCCTATTCGGGTATCGCTTTTCCGGTCAGGCTCGGAACCATTGGCAACGGTTATATCATTTTCTGCGGCGGCAACCTGTTGCTCGACAATGAATTGATGCTCGAGCAGCATATAAAATGTAGCCAGATCATGGTCGACCTGCTCGCGTTGGACGAGCGCCGGGTTGCGCCGTCGGAAGCGCTCAGTGAGCGCGAGGTGGCCTGCCTTCAATTGGCGGGAGACGGCCGCATCAGCGAAGAAATTGCCACCAAGCTTGGCCTTTCTGTGCACACGGTCAATGCCTATCTCGGCTCCGCCACGATAAAGCTGGACTCCGTCAACCGCATCCAGGCCATCGCAAAAGCCATTCGGCTTGGATATATTCACTGAGCAAATAGTTCAGAAAAATATCTGTAACATATTATTAGTGATACTTTTTCGCCGAGGCCTTGCTCTGCCTAGCAATCAGTAGGTTTTTACTTCATCCCAAGAAAACACTGATTTTATAGGCTTATCAGCACTTGATAAGCATCAAGCGGCAGTGAAAAGCCCAATTAAATCCAGCATTTAAAGTTGTACCGGATTCCCCGAATTTTAACACTTTTGCTTCAGATTGCAAAAATCAATAAATCTCGGGGATATGGTATGGTGAGTTTTTTTTCGAGATCCATCGTGGTTCAGATGGTGTGTCTGACCATTGGTCTCATCTTCCTGGGCATCGTTGCCGTAGGCACCTCGACGTATGTCCGGTTGAAGGAAGACGTGATGCAGAGCGCGCTGCTGGATACGCAAAGAGCGGTCCGCACGATGGCGATTCTGTATGAAATGAAGGTGGGCGGCGCGACCGTTTCCATGCAGGACGGTGAATTGAAGTCCGTGAGCCGGCCAAGCGTCGGTACGCTGCTCGATTTCGATCTGGTGGATCGCACGGGTACGGCCAATGGCGGCGTTGCAACCGTATTTGCCACGCAAGGCACGGATTACGTCCGTATTTCTACCAACGTGAAGAACGAAAAGGGCGAGCGCGCTGTCGGCACCAAGCTGGCACTCGATAGCCCGGCCTATCCGAAAATGGCCAAGGGCGAAGCCTATTTCGGCGAAGCCAAGCTGTTCGGCAAGAATTTCATGACGGGCTATATGCCGGTCCTTTCCAAGAATGGCACGACGGTCGGTATTCTCTTCGTCGGCGTTCCGATGGAAGTGTATCAGGGACACATCAACGGCCTGCGCGATATCGTTGCGCTCTGTGGCCTCGGCGTCATGCTGGTTTTCGGCTTCCTCGGCTACTACGTCATCAAGCGCGGCCTTCGCCCTCTGGGCATCCTGACCTCCGCGGTCAAGTCGCTTTCCGAAGGTAAGCTGGAAACGGACATTCCATACACAACGCGCCAGAACGAGTTCGGCAACATTGCCCGCGCACTGGAAGTGTTCCGTGAAAATGCGCGCGAAAAGCTGCGCATCGAAGGCCAGAGCGCTGAAGAGCGTGCGGAAGCGGAAGCTGAGCGTGGCCGTAACGATGCTGAAAAGCGCGAAACGGACCGTCAGATCGAGTTTGCCGTCAATCAGCTTGCAGGCGGCCTTGCACGTCTTTCCAGCGGCGACCTGACGCAGACCATCGACACGCCGTTCTCCGGTCGTCTCGAGCAGCTGCGCACGGACTTCAACGGTTCGCTGGCAAACCTGAAGGACGTTCTGAACCAGATTCGTGAAAGAACCGTGGTCATTCAGCACAACGGCATGGAGATGCGCGAATCGTCCAACGACCTGTCCCGCCGGACAGAATCGCAGGCGGCTTCGCTTGAGCAGACAGCTGCTGCGGTCGAGGAAATCACTGTTACCGTGAAGTCTTCGGCTGAACGTGCCCGCGAAGCCAACCAGGCCGTTCGTGTGACGCAGCAGAGCGCCGATAGCTCCGGCTCCGTCGTCAAGAACGCCGTGGATGCCATGGGTCGTATCGAAGATGCGTCGAAGAAGATCGAACAGATCATCGAGGTTATCGATGATATCGCCTTCCAGACCAACCTTCTTGCGCTCAATGCCGGTATCGAAGCGGCGCGTGCAGGCGAGGCAGGTAAGGGCTTTGCGGTCGTGGCACAGGAAGTTCGCGAACTTGCCCAGCGTTCTGCCGATGCGGCACGCGAGATCAAGACGCTGATCAACCAGTCCACGCAGGAAGTGAATTCCGGTTCGCTGCTGGTTCAGGAAGCCGGTCAGGTTCTCTCCAACATCAGCCAGCAGATCGTCACCGTCAGCAAGCACGTCGAAACCATCGCAACGGCAACGCAGGACCAGTCTTCCGCGCTGCAAGAGGTCAACAGCTCCGTCAACCAGATGGACCAGATGACCCAGCAGAATGCCGCCATGGCCGAAGAGTCCAGCGCTGCAAGCCAGATGCTGGCAGACGAAGTCGAGGCTCTGCTCGGTCTCGTTCAGCGCTTCCGCATGGACAATGGACATGCCACGCAGCAGACGCGCTACAGCCGCGCTGCCTGATATAGGCCAGATACTTTCAAAACGAGAGCCGCCCTACCGATGGGCGGCTCTTTTCATTTGTGAAACCGACACTATTCGGCGGCTGCGCGACGAATATTGAAAACCTGCGTCATATAGGCCCGCAGTGCTGCCGGGCGAACCGGCTTGTGCTGCACGCCGATGCCATGCTTCTCAGCTTCCGCCCGCACCTCTGGCGTGCGATCCGCGGTAATGAGAAGTGCTGGTATTTGCGACTTATAAGCTTCTCGCAGATGCAGAATGACATCGATACCGGTGCCATCGCCAAGATGATAATCCGCGATGATCATGTCAGGCGCAGCGCTTGCAGCGGAACCGGCCTCGGCAAGAGAGGCAGCCTGTGAGACCTGACAACCCCAACCGGACATGAGCAGCGTCATGCCCTCCAGAATCTTCGGCTCATTGTCGATGCAGAGGACGCGAAACCCGTTAAGCTGTGTTCGTTCGGGCGCTACAGTTCCGCGTTCGGCAAGCTTGCTGCTGCGCGCATGAATGGTCTCGCGCGGCAATTGCACGGTGAAGGACGTTCCTTTGCCCGGAACGGAGGAAAGGTGAACCGGGTGATGCAGGATGCGCGAGAGGCGGTCCACGATGGAAAGACCGAGCCCGAGACCCGCCGCAGCCTTCATCCCCTCATCCAGACGCGCAAATTCCTTGAAGATGGTCCGGAACTTGGAGGAGGGGATGCCGATCCCCGAATCCATCACCTGAATGACGACATCCTTGCCGCGCCGCCGCGCGCCGATCAGCACCTTGCCGGACACGGTATATTTGATGGCGTTGGAAACGAGGTTCTGGATCAGCCGCCGCAACAGATTGATGTCTGAGCGCACCATGAGTGAGGTGGGCATGACGACGAGCTTCAGGTTCTTCTCGCGCGCCATGGGCGCAAAGTCGGTTTCGATGCGCTTCAGCAATTCATTCAGCGGAACAGGCGCCACACGCGGCTTCATGGAGCCGGTATCGAGCCGTGAAATATCGAGAACGGCGCCGAGGATGGTTTCGACCGATTCGAGAGCCGAATCGATATTCTGCACCAGATTGCTGTTGTCCGACGGCCCGATCCGCTCCACCAGGGCGGAAGAATAAAGCCGTGCGGCATTCAGAGGCTGGAGAATATCGTGACCAGCCGCGGCGAAGAAGCGGGTCTTGCCGATATTGGCCTGATCCGCTGCTGCCCGCGCTTCCGCCAGTTCGTGGTTGACCCGCATCAACTCGCCGGTGCGTTCCGCCACACGCTGCTCCAGCGTCTCATTGGCCTGTTTCAGCGCCTGATCGCTCGCCACGCGCTGGGTGATATCGGTAAAGGTCGCGACGACGCCCTTATCCGGCATCCCATTGGAGCGCACCTCGATGATGCGCGCGCCGCCCGCAAGCACAAGCGAGAAGGGCCTGTCCATGGTGAGAAACTGGTTGATGCTATGCGCCTGATCGCCCGAGGCAATATCCCCGCGCTCCTCCAGCATCGTTACAATTTCACTCAAGGGCAGACCGACGCGACCGAAATGTTCGGGCAAATCCAGAAGCGTGCGGAAGCGCCTGTTCCAGATCGTCAGCTGTTGCGAACTGTCGAAAACGGCGATGCCCTGGTCCATCTGCGCCAGCGCCGTCTGCAACATGTCCTGATTATATTGCAGTGCCTCGCTCGCCTGATCAAGCAGCCAGGCCGTATCGGCGCTGGTGTCTTCGGCTTTCTGCAATATCAGGGAAAGCACCAGCCGCGCTGAGGAAGAACCGATGGCGCTTCCCAGAAGCTGTTCGGAAAAATGGATCAGCGCCATATCCGCAGGCTGTTCGTCCCCGAGCGTTCGTCCTGCGGATTTTTCATAAGCGGAGAGGGAGCGCAGCATCCGCTCCTCGCCGAGATAGCGTGCCACCGCGCTCTTCAGATCGCCGACGCTGACCCGGGTCTTCCAGCCGCGGGTGGCGAATTGCGATCTGGAATGACGCTTCACGAAGATGCCGGACTGGATGCGTTCAACGGGTTTAGGATTGCGGGACAGAGAGCCAAGGACGAAGGCAAGGCAGTTTATGAGCAGGCTCAGCGTCACGGCATTGACCAGCGGATCGGCTCCCGGCGCGCTGAACACCTCCGATCCCGGAAAGACGAAGCTGAGCACGGTTGCCGCGACATGAGAATAATCGGGGCCGCCGAGGCTTGGCAGGAACAGCAGATAGGCCCAGACGATGAAGCCGGAGGTCAGCCCCGCAATGGCGCCCCGCGCATTGGCACGTCGCCAAATGAGGCCGCCAAAGAGGGCAGGGGCCATCTGCGCGATGGCGGCAAAGGCAAGCAGGCCGATGGAGGCGAGGCCGGATGTGCTGTCTGCCGCGCGATAATAGCAATAGCCCAGCAGCAGAACGACGAAGATGGCAGTTCGGCGGATGTTGAGCAGCGTCTTGGCGAAATCATCGCTATGGGGTGAGCGGGTGAGAAGCTTCTGCCGCAGAAAGATCGGCATCAATATGTCGTTGGACACCATGATCGAAAGCGCCACGGACGCGACGATGACCATGGCCGTGGCCGCGGAAAAGCCGCCGATGAAGGTGATGAGCGACACGACCGGCATGTCGTTGAACAATGGCAATTGCAGCACATAGAGATCGGCATCGCCATTGCCGCCGATGTTGAGCAGACCCGCAACGGCAATGGGCAGCACGAAGAGATTGATGGCGATGAGATAGAGCGGCAGGAGAAAGCCCGCCATGCGCAATTCCTTCGGCGTCCGGTTCTCCACCACGGTAACGTGGAATTGCCGGGGCAGAAGAATGATCGCAAATGCGGAGAGAAGCGTCAGAACGATCCAGCGACTGATGGGCGTGTGGTAGGACACCGCGTCCATGACCTGCGCATTCTCGGATGCAAGCTGCCACAGCTGCGAAGGGCCGTCGAACAGAAAGAAGATGACATAGACGCCTGCGGTACAGATCGCGAGCAGCTTGACGACCGATTCCATCGAGATAGCGAGGATCAGCCCATCCTGATGCTCGGTGGCATCGGTATGGCGTGTGCCGAACATGACGGCGAAGCCAGCCATGACGACAGTGACGATCAAGGGCAGATCGAGAAAATAGAGATTGCCGCTGCCAATTCCGTAGTCGCGCGGATCGACCATGGCAGCAACGGAGCTGGAAACGGCCTTCAATTGCAGGGCGATATAGGGAATTGCACCCACCAGCGCGATGACGGAAACGATGGTCGCGACCGTTGGGTTCTTGCCATAGCGCGCGGCGATAAAATCCGCGACGGAGGTCAGCTTCTCCGCCTTGGCCAGCTCCACGATGCGGCGGATGATCGGCATGCCCAGCGTGAAGGCGAGGATGGGGCCGGTATAGATGCCGAGGAATTCCAGCCCGCGCTCGGAGGCAAGCCCGACACCGCCGAAATAAGTCCATGACGTGCAATAGATCGCAAGGCTGAGTGAATAGACGATGGGCCTGCCCCTGTTGGGCGCCGTTTTGCGACGGCCTTTACGGTCGCCATAACTCGCTACTGCAAAGAGCAGGAGAATATAGGCGAAAGCCGAAACAAATATGATCCACCCAGGAAGCACTCCGGTTCCCCCTCAACCTGATGCATAACCATATGACAGATTGGGAAAAATGAGAATTGGGCGCACATTGGCATAAAGTTCAATGCGCCCCGGAACCGAACAATTCCGTTGTGCGTCATATATCTGCATATTCGCAAATAAGTGATATGTTCAGTGCGCTGGCAGACTCAGGGTCAGCAAGGAAGAGGGCTTCAAAGAGGGACGTCTTTATGCTCAACGAATTCAAAACATTCATCGCGCGCGGTAACGTCATGGACCTTGCCGTGGGCGTCATCATCGGCGCGGCCTTCAGCAAGATCGTCGATTCGGTGGTCAACGATCTGATCATGCCGATCGTCGGCGCCATTTTCGGTGGCTTCGATTTCTCCAACTACTTCATCCCGCTCAGCTCCAGCGTCACGGCACCGTCACTTGCCGCAGCGCGTGCGCAGGGTGCGGTGTTTGCCTATGGTAACTTCATCACCATCGTCATCAACTTCCTCATCCTCGCTTGGATCATCTTCCTGATGGTCAAGGGCGTGAACAGGATCCGCGCCTCGGTAGAGCGTGAGAAGGTTGAAGAGAAGAAGGCACCGGCTCCACCGCCGGAGGACGTAAAGCTGTTGACGGAAATCCGCGATCTGCTGAAGACACGCTGATCCATAAGCAAAATCCGTGGTTCCTTCACGGAATATCATGCACAGCTTACGCATCATGAGATAAGAAGGCACTCGAACGGAGTGCCTTTTTAATGTCGATCCTGAACAGTCTCAGCAGCCGCTCGCTGGCGGCCCCTGAAAGCGGTATTGTCGAAGTCAAGAAATACGCCCATGCCCGCGCCAACCTTCTGCCCCTTTGGGTGGGCGAAGGTGATCTCCCAACCCCGGACTTCATTGCGAAAGCCGCCGCCGATGCGCTAACTTCGGGTGAGACCTTCTACACCTGGCAGCGCGGCATCCCCGAGCTCCGCGATGCGCTTGGCCGCTACTACCAACGCCACTTTGGCAAAAGCCTGTCCCCGGACCATTTCTATGTCACGGGCTCAGGCATGCAGGCCATCGTGCTGGCCGTTCAGGCGCTGACTTCGCCGGGCGACGAGATGATCTACCTCACGCCCACCTGGCCGAATATCGTCGCCGCCATCGGCGTTGCGGGTGCAAAGGCCGTTCCGGTCGGTATCGATTTCACCAATGGCAAATGGGATATCGATATCGCCAAGCTGGAACAGGCGATCACGCCAAAAACCAAGGCGCTCTTCATCAACACACCTTCCAACCCAACGGGCTGGACGGCGACCGAAGACAATCTTCGCGATATTCTGGCGCTCGCCCGAAAGCACGGCCTGTGGATCATCGCGGATGAAATCTACGCGCTCTATTATTATGCCGGGGCTCGCGCACCATCTTTCCTCGACATCATGGAAGAGGGCGACAGGATCGTCTTTGCCAACTCTTTTTCCAAGAACTGGTCGATGACCGGCTGGCGCGTCGGCTGGCTGGTTGCACCGCCGGAGATCGGGCAGGTGATCGAGAACCTGATCCAGTATTCCACATCCGGCGTCGCGCAGTTCATGCAGCGCGGCGCAATCGCTGCGCTCGATCATGGCGATGATTTCGTGGCGCAGAATTTTGCGCGCGCCGCACAGTCCCGCGATATTCTCTGCGATGCCTTGATCGCCACCAATCGCGTCGAGACGCTGAAACCGGATGGTGCGCTCTATGCCTTCCTGAAGATCGATGGCGTTACCGACACCCGCGCAGCCGCCTTCGACATCGTCGACAAGGTCGGTGTCGGTCTCGCGCCCGGTCGCGCTTTCGGTGCAGGCGGAGAGCTTTTCCTGCGCGCATGCTTCCTGCGCAACCCGCAGCAGATTGCCGACGCAGCCGAAAGACTGTCGGATTATATTCTGGGCAAAGCGGCCTGAAGGTCAGTTTCTTCGGGCATTGCCATGGGTAAAGAAGGCGCACGAAATGTCGTGCGCCTTTTCTTTTGAGACATCCTCATCGTCCAGATCGATAAACGATTTGGGCTCAGCGTCTCGAAATGTAGCTACGGGACGCGCCGTCATGCGGTCTGTAGCATAGTTCTGGTTTGGAAATGCAGCGAAGCTGCGAGGAGGGGGTCAGTGCGTCGCGTTCATCGCAGACGTATCGACTTTCTTGTAGAATTTCGCATTTCGCAGGCTGTCTGCCAGAAATGCGGTATTCTCGTTCGGATCGTTCGAAGGGTTCTGGAAGTTGATGTAATTGATATTCACACCAGCATGATCCTTGCCCAGCATCAGCTGCGCGTAGATCGTCACACCCTTCGGCTTGATCTCAAGGTCCAGCGTGATCGATGGGTACGTGTCCCAGTCGAGCGTGTAGTCTCCCCCAATGCCGAAATAGACAGTGCCCGGATGGAAGTAGAGTTCCGCCGCCGAATCAACGAGATCCGACAGGCTGTTGTAATATTCAAACTTTAACAGAGATATCAGGTCAGCCGCGTCAATCAGGCGAAGCTCAGCCGCTACGGGGCTGATTGCACGTGCAAGTATCTCTTCTCTTTCAGCCGAATATGGGCATTTTTTCATATTGATCAGTTTACCCGTCTTTTGTTTTGGCGCGCGGCGTAAACCTTGTGAATGAGTTCCGCAACGGCCTTATAAAATACTGACGGGATGACACTATCCACCGAGACTTGCGCAAACATGGAGCGTGCAAGCGGAGGGTCCTCAAAAATGGGGATATTGTTTTCTCTGGCTATTTCCCTGATGCGAAGCGCAATGAGATCCTGGCCCTTGGCGACTACCACGGGCGCATCGCTTTCTTCGCGAACATAGCGAAGGGCAACGGCATAGTGGGTCGGGTTCGTAATCACGAGCGTCGCGCGCGGCACGCCGTCCATCATGCGGCGACGGGCGCGGTCGCGCGCAATGGAGCGCTGGCGGGCCTTGACCATCGGGTCGCCCTGGGACTGCTTGTGCTCGTCCTTGATTTCCTGCTTGGACATTTTCAGTTCGCTGTGCCAGCGATAATTCGTCCAGAAATAGTCGCCGACGGCAAGAATCCCGGTCGCGAAGAGAATCACCATCATCATCTTCTTCAGCAGTTCATAACCGGTCGGCATAATGAGTTGCGGATCGGAAATCAGTGCTGTCAGAAGCTTGTAGTAGTCATTCTTGAGCACCATCACCATGATGATGGCGACGACGACGACCTTGAACAGCGATTTTCCGAAATTCACCAGACCGTTGACGCTGTAGATACGCTTGAAGCCCCCGACCGGCGATATCCGCTCGAACTTCGGGGTAATACGATCGCCAACGAATTGCGGAAGGTTCTGCGCGAAGGACTGGCCGAGACCGAAGACGATGAACAGGATCGCCGCCGGAAGCAGAAGCGCGCTGATTTCCTTTGCCAGATGAAGACCGAGCGAAATGAGATCGCTTGCATTATTGAGATGCCATTGCTCGGGCCGCTCGAGAATATCAGCCAGCGTTTCGCTGAGGCGCCTGACCCCGTCCGGTGCGAAGAAAACAAGAAAAAGATAGAATGCGAGGGAGGACGCGAAGAGAGAGGCTTCGGTGGACGCAGGGATGTTGCCCTTTTCTATCGCGTCGCGAAGTTTTTTCTCTGTTGGTTCTTCTGTTTTACTGTCCTTGTCATCGTCTGCCAAGGCAATATCCCTTCAATCGAAAAGGCCCGCCATTGGCTGGCAGGCCATCGATGAGAAGGTACAGGCCGGAACGGAACCCGGCAAGATATAAGGTCTTTGCTCCCGGCTTTATCAACCGGGAACAGATCATGCCGCTGCGGGCTGACCGCCTTCCGGCACTTCCTTGAGCAGGATCTGGCCGGAATTGGCCAGACGAATGGCTTCCTGAGCAACGGCGCGGCGGGCCATGGCCACTTCGCGGGTGTTGATCGAGGCCGCTGGCACTGCAAGATCGGACTCGATCATGCGGCGCTGGCGCGGGCTGATGCTGGACAGCACGCATTCCTTGATTTCCGCCGTGGCGCCGCGAAGCGCCATGGTGAGGATATCTGCCGAAACGTCGTTGAGCAGCATGAGGCGGCTGCGCTGCGGCATGTACATGAGGTCTTCGAAGAGGAAGATCTTCGGCTTGACCTTGTTGGCGGCTTCCTTGCTGAGCGTTTCCAGCGAGCTGAGAAGCGTGTCGACCTGTGGCTTGTCCAGCTCGTTCATGAGGTCTGCGACCTTCGCCGAACCGGCTGCATTGCGTTCCGCTTCGATTTCCGCGATCAGCGCCATGACGCGCTTTTCGATGATCTGCGTTGCGGTGGGGCTGACTTCCTTCATGTTGACGGTACGGTTCATGATGTCCGCACGCTGCTCGTCCGGGATCGTTAGAAGAACCTTGGCGCCGAAGGACGAAGGAAGCATGGAGAGGATATAGGCAATGGTCTGCGGATGCTCGCGCATCAGGAACTTGCCGATGAACTGGGGATCTGCATCCTGAAGCTGGTCCCAGATGGAGGTCTCGTAGGCCTGGAAGGTTGCGCGGCGACCAAGAAGGCCGTCCACCTCTTCAGGGGTCAGGCCTTCTTCGAGAATGGCTTCGATGGCCTTGGCATTATCCATAAGGCCGGTGCCCTCCGTGAAGAGGTCTTCGAATTCCGCAACGATCTGGGCAAGCTCATCCGGTGGGATGACGCGAAGTGTCTGGGCCGAATTGATGATCAACTGCAATTCGGCCTGCGTGAAAAACTTCAACAGCTTTCCAGCCACGCCTTTGCCCATCGCCAGCAGTACCGCGGCGGCCTTGTCAGCCTGAGACAACGGTTTCCCTAAAACCGGGTTACCGAAATCCTCAAAGTCCATCATGGTCTTTTCTCCGTCCCCACAGGGATTAGGCCTTCTTGGTACTTAGCACTTCAATAAGCTTTACACCAAAACGAGTATCGTCATTTTCAAGTACGGTGATTTCGCCGCGCGCAATACAGCGGCCATTCACCATGATTTCCACTGGCTCGCCAATTCTGCGGTCCAGCGCAATTGTTGCTCCCTCTTCCAGACCCATCAGACCAGACACCAGCATACGGCTGGTTCCCAGAACGATCTGGACATCGATAGGGATGTCCATGATGAGGTCCATGTTTTCCGCCAGACCGCTGCCAAGCGGCGGTGCGGAAAAGGATGAGGCCGCAGGGGCCGCACCGAAGTCGTCCATCCCGAAGCCGCCGGTATCGCCACCGAAGGCATCCAGACCGCCGCCTGCCGGTTCTGCATCGGTCGTGCCGAAGTCACCGAAATCGCCGAAGCTGGAGAGAGAACCCTCAGCGTCGCTTTTCAGCACATCCCGCAGACCACCGATAGCTTGATCCAGCTCGCCCGGGTCGTTGAGCGAGGCCATCAGATCGTCGTCGGGTACAGGTGTCTTTTTCGTAGCCATGCGATAATTATTCCCTTTGAAACTTGCGTCAGCCTGCCCAAAACCCTAAGTGGTATCGGCGAGTTTTAACCCATCAAATGTCTTAGAATTTCGTCATCCGTCGTGACGTTGTTTTTGACCCGGACCGTGTAACGGTCACCGGCGCGCCCAAACTCGCAATTATACATTTTTGCTCCGTTTGCGCTGACTTCGACGCAGATATCATCCTGCTTCGCGTCCCGGAAAGGAATGACGTCTCCTTCCACGAGGCGTGAGATTGTTTTGAGCGTGAGCGTCTGAAGCCTGATCTTGGCCTCAAGCGTTACCTGGGAACGCTTCACCTGCTCGGAAATCATCTCCATCCACTCTTCCTGCTTCTTCAAAGCCTGTGCCGATGGCTTCGGTGCAACGATGGTGGTTTTCAGCAGCGTGCGCTGCGGGATGATCAAAGCGAACTCTGAAGCAACCTTGCCGATTTCGATTTTCACCCGGATCAGCATGCCGAACTGGCCGAACATGGCCTCTTCGAAGGCGCTCTTTCCGGTTGCATTGAAGGGAGGCTCGATGGTCGCCTCGAAGCCGCCCGGCGCGTTGACGGCAGAGCGAAGCACGCCGCCAACCCGACCAAGCACCAATGCTGCAAGATCGAGTTCGATCTGCGACAGCTGTCTCGATTCCGGTTCCGTAATCGTGTCGGGTGCCGCACCCAGCATGCGCTCCATCAGCGCCATGATGAAGCCGTTGCCGATACCCAGCATGAAATTGCTGCACCAGTTGCGCAGCGAACAATCCGCAACGGCGAAGTCGCGGTTGAGCTTCTGGATCAGATCGGTCATCAACCCCGATTCGCAACCGGCATATTCCACATCGATGGAAATGCCGGTCTCGCTGTGGAAGATATCCGGCAGGAAGGCGCTGTAGAGCTGGCCGATATCCGTGCCGATCTTGCCGATGGTCTTGCTGTCGCCCAGCCCGCCGGTAAGCTTGGCGAGCAGCGAGGATTCCATCGCAACTGGGATTGTCTGTTCAGCAGCATTCGCCATATCAAGCCGCCTTCTGATCGCCGCCGGGGTTCATCATTTCCTGCTCGACCGCATCGATCGAAGGACGCTCGTAACCGGAAATCGTCTTGCGGCCATATTCGAGAGCGACCTGCGGAACCGAACCGTTCATATAGGCGATCAGGGTCTGCTTCACGATGATGTAGAGCCGGTGCTGTTTGGTGCGGACGATCTTGATCTGCGACGTCAGCGGATTACAGATCGAGTAGGACAGGATAATCCCGAGCATGGTGCCGACGAGTGCGGCACCGATGAGACCGCCGAGAACCGCAGGCGATTCGTTGATCTTGCCCATGGCCTTGATAACGCCGAGAACGGCGGCCACGATACCGATGGCCGGGAAGGAATCACCCATAGCCGTGATGGCGTGGTAAGGCTTGAGCTTGTCGTTGAGGATCGTCTCGATTTCCTCGTCCATCAGCGCTTCGATTTCATGGCTGCGGGCGTTGCCGATGATGATCAGGCGAACATAATCGCAGATGAAGGAGGTCAGTTCCTTGTTTTTAAGGACCGACGGAGCCGTCTGGAAGATGGAGGATTCGTCCGGGTTGTCGATGTGAGCTTCGATCTCGTTACGCGACTTCGTGCGCAGATCACGCATCAGCGAGTAGAGAACGCCCAGCACGTCCAGATAATGGCGCTCTTTCGGCACGGCGAACTTGAACGCTTCGCCAATGGCCTTACCGGAGTCTTTCACGACCTTCATCGGGTTGGCCATGATGAAGCCACCGATACCGGCGCCGCCGATGATGACAAGCTCGAACGGCTGGAAAAGTACGTCCAGATGTCCGCCCATGGCCATGTAACCGCCGATAATACAGCCGAAAGTAATAACCAGTCCGATAATAATGTTCATCTGAAGCTCGCACCTGACGCCAATTTCACACCCCGATGGATAGGCATCATGCCTTGCGCGAGGCTGGCTTGAAGGCCGGTCCGGCTTTTTCTTTCCCTTCCTGAAGCGCGGTCAGCCCGCGTCCCTGTCAAAAGCGGCGATCAAAAGTTTCGCGCAAGCAAACCTCGCTAGGTCTCAAGCCAACATGCGGTCGTTCCGGCTGCACGTCTTTGCTCTGATGTCCGAACAGGAGAAGAACATGCAATCTGGTCTTTACGTTGGTATCTCGTCCCAGATCGCGTTGGAACGTCGTCTCACCACCATCGCCGACAACATCGCCAACATGAATACGGCTGGCTTTCGCGGTACCGAGGTCAAGTTCGATGAGGTCATGAGCCACACGAAAAACGATCTCAAGGCGAACATTGCCTTCGTGACGCAGGGTAACGACTATCTCTCCACCCGTAACGGCGAGTTGGAGCGCACCGGCAACTCCTTCGATTTCGCGATCAAGGGCGATGCCTGGTTTGCGATCAACACACCGGCGGGTCAGGTTCTGACGCGCGACGGACGTTTCTCCATGTCCACGACAGGCGAACTCATCTCCACGAAGGGCTTCCCGGTTCTCGACGCCGGTGGCGCGCCGATACAGCTAAACCTCACCGCAGGCGAGCCAACAGTTGGAACGGATGGCCGCATCATTCAGAACGGTGCGACGGTCGGGCAGATCGGTCTCTTTGAAGCAGACGCGAACAAGGGTTTCGTCCGTTATGAAAACAGCGGTGTGATCTTCTCCGAAGCGCCGCAGCCGGTGGTCGATACCGCAGGCGTCGGCGTGCTTCAGGGCTATGTCGAGCAGTCCAACGTCAATGCCATTTCGCAGATGACGCAGCTGGTTCAGGTGAACCGCGCCTTCGAAGGCATCTCTTCGCTGATGAAATCCACCGAAGACAACTTCTCTCAAGCCATCCGCACGCTTGGCGGCGGGCAGTAATAGGCGCTCAGGCAGATGGATAGCGAGACAGAGACCGACATTGCACTTCAGCCAGCCGCAGAACCGTCTGAGGCACCGGAAACGCTTGAGGTCGCGCAGGCTCAGTCGCCGATTTTTGCAAGATTGGAAATGCTTGCACACATCGCTGGGGCGCAGCTGTCATCGGGCAAGCTGTATGCCCGCGGCGGCAGGGTCAGAACCATTGCCGCCGGCCACTATACCGTCAGCGGCCTTTCCGAGCATGTTCGCCTGGGTGAATTCGTGGTGCACAAGAGCGCGAATGGCCTGCATCTGGGCGAAGTCGTTCGCGTCGAGCCAGATCTGATCTATGTTTGCCCCATCGAGCCCGGCGACCCCATCGGCGTCAACGATGTGGTGCTGCGGGAAGGCGAGTTCCGCGTTCAGCCGGACGATAGCTGGTGCGGGCGCACTATCAGTTCACTATGCAAGCCTATCGACGGAAAGGGGCCGCTCATCAAAGGTCCGCGCAGCCGCTCCGTCATGACCCTGCCTCCGCCCTCCATGACGCGCAGCCGCGTCGATACGGGCTTCCGCACGGGCGTCAAGGCAATCGACATCTTCACGCCGCTTTGCCTCGGCCAGCGTCTGGGTATCTTTGCCGGATCGGGTGTCGGTAAATCGACCCTGCTTTCCATGCTTGCGCGCGCGGACTCTTTCGACAAGGTCGTGATCGCACTCGTGGGCGAACGCGGACGCGAAGTGCGTGAATTCATCGAGGACACGCTCGTCGACAATATGAAGAAATCCATCGCTATCGTGGCAACGAGCGATGAGAGCCCGATGCTGCGCAAGATGGCGCCGCTGGTTGCTATGACGGTGGCCGAGCATTTCCGTGACAAGGGCGAGAACGTTCTGTTCATTGCCGACAGTATCACGCGCTTTGCCCAGGCCATCCGCGAAGTGGCGATTGCCGCTGGCGAGCCGCCGATTGCGCGAGGCTACCCTGCTTCCGTTTTCACCGAACTGCCAAAGCTGCTGGAGCGGGCAGGGCCGGGCGAAGAGGGCGCCGGTACGATAACGGCGATCATCTCCATTCTCGTCGATGGCGATAACCACAACGATCCGATTGCCGATTCGACGCGCGGTATTCTCGATGGGCACATCGTGCTCGACCGTTCGCTTGCAGATGAGGGGCGATATCCGCCGATCAATCCGCTCGCGTCCATCTCGCGCCTGTCCCACAAGGCGTGGACGCCGGACCAGCAGAAACTGGTCTCGCGCCTCAAATCGCTCATTCACAATTTCGAAGAAACGAAGGACCTGCGCCTGATCGGCGGCTACCGACCCGGTGTCGATGCCGAACTCGATATGGCCGTAAGGCAGGTTCCTTTTATCTACGACGTCCTCAAGCAGTCGCCGGGAGACCGAAAGGTCATCGATGCCTATGCCGAACTGGCGACCGCACTTCGAAACGCGCCGGCCAATAACCAGCCGGTGCCTGCTCAGCGGCGGGGGCCCTGATGATTAGAATCAAGAAGAAGATCAAAAATGCTGCATCAGGCGGTCAGGAAAATGCCAGGCGCAGCCGGGAACTGGACCGGTTCCTCACGGGCGGCCTGCTGTTCGTCGCAGCCGCGGCTGCCGGTTTGCCTTGGTATGTATTTCTCAATCCCGATAAATTCGGCATCAGCGGCAATGGCTGGGAAGCGCTGAAACACGTTCCGCAGCGCGGCGGCGGCGGAGTGGAGACTATCGTTCCACATTACGACGAAGGCATTGCTGGCAATGGAAAAGCCGCTGTCCCGGATGTCCAGATCGATAATGTCGTAACCGCGACCGTTCCCGCCAATGGCAAGGGCAACAACAATGCCGACGAAACATCGGTTCAGCCGTTCCCCGATGGCACGCGGTTCAAGCTTTTGCACGTCTCGAACGGTCGGGCACTGATCGAAGACAAGTCAGGCATGTTCCTCGTCCAGATCGGCTCCATCCTCCCCGACGAAAGCCGCCTTCTGTCCCTGTCGAATGTTCAGGGTAAGTGGCAGATCGTGACGTCTGCGGGAGAGGTTTACTCCGAATAGCGATCTTCACCGCAGCCGGTGTTCTCCATGAGCATACAAAAAAGGCCGCCTCTTGCGAGACGGCCTTTTTTCTTATCCGGCATTTCACCGCGTCATGAATGGCCCATCGCGTTTCGGCAGGGCGGGCACGTCGAAGTGATCCGGCTCGAGACCCTGCTTTGCCCGTTCGACCATCGTTTCGTAAGCCGATTCCAGATGACGGCAGTACCGTTCCGCGTCGAATAGCGGCGTGACGAAGCGGTTCGCATCGATGCGATCACGGATCGGCTTTAGGCTTGCCGGATCTTTCGCGTAGGCGACGGCCTGTTCGACGTAATCGCGTTCATTTTCGGTTATCAGCTCCGGTGCGCCGATGGCGTTCAGAAGGCTTTCGCTGACGCGCGAAGCAAAGTTCGTACCCTTCATGGTCAACACAGGCAGGCCTGACCAGAGCTGCTCGGAGGTGGTGGTGTGGCCGTTGACGGGGAAGGTATCGAGGCCGAGATCTGCTGCCGTAATACGGTTCAGGTGGAGTTCGAACTGCAATTTCTTCATGAAGAAGACGCGCTTGGCAGGAATGCCGCAGGCGATGAACTTTGCCAGAATATTGGTTCGGCTCGCATCGCTATTGTGCAGGATCCAGATAACGCTATTCGGCGTCTTCTTCAAAATCTCGCACCATAGCTCAACCACTTTCGGAGTGATCTTGCGGTTGGCGTTGAAGGAGGCAAAGACGAACGCGTCTTCGGGAAGCCCGACTTCCGACCTGCTGACCTTGTTTGCCAGCGGGCGGTTGGCGGGATCGTTGGGCTGATAGGTTTCCGGCAGGCGGACGAATTTTTCGTGGTAATGCGGCTTGGAGCTATCGGGCAGAACGTAATGGTCGCCGATGGTATAATCGAGATCGACATTGACCACGGAACCGGGGAAGCCGATCCAGGTGACTTGAACGGGCGCCCCGCCCATGTTGAGGATCGATGTGCGGTTACCCGCCGTATGTCCCTTCAGATCGACCAGAATGTCGATGTTGCGCGCCCTGATTTCGTCCAGTGCTTCCTGGTTCGTCATGTCACGGACGGTAACGACATCGCCCCAGAGACTGCGGTCGGCCTCGTTGCTCTCCATCGAATCCGGAGCCGAGTGGCAGAAAAGCGTGACTTCGAAACGATCACGATCATGCAGCTCGAGCACGCCGCGGATGAGCTTCATCGTCGCGTGTTTGTCGAAAAAGTCGGACGAGAGATAGCCGATGCGAATCTTCTGGCCCCACTGATGGGGAAGCGCACGGCGCTTGACGGTCATCTCCGGAGAGAAGGCTGGCGTGTTGCTTCGCGCGAGCTGGTTGATGTGCTCGTCGCCGCTCCAGTGGATGTTGAAGAACGTACCGTCGCGCGAGACGAATTCCAGATCGCCCGCGGCAACAGCTGCATCGATGATCGGCTGATGCTTCTCGATGGCGTCATATTTGCTGTGTTCACGGCTGAAGACGAGATACATCAGTCGCACGCCGTTCTGGCGGGGAATTCTGGAGAGAAGAACGCGCGCGGTCTCGATATCTCTTGGATCGAACAGATCCCAGGTCATGATAGCAATGCGCGCGCCGAGCTTCATATGCTCGATGTCGTCGCTTTTCATCAGAATGGTTTTCAGCGTGCGGGCAATCCGAAGTTCACCGCGTTCGACCAGCAATGTGCCGACGATATAGGCGATGTCCGGGTGTTTGTGGAAGCGGTGGATCAGCTTGTTGGAAAGAGCGAGCGCCTTGTCCTTTTCCCCGCAGGCAAAAAACAGTCTGATGCTTTCAACGAGATGGTCTTCAGCATCCAGTCCGCCCTGCATATAGGCCAGCTCATAGGAAGTTGCTGCCTGATCTTGCAGGCCAAGCCGGGACAGTGTCTTTGCCAGGAGGCCATAAGTCCGGGCATCGCGGTGGGTGTCGATCAACCGGTTTAACGTCACCAGTGCATCTGTATAACGCCCTGTCTTGAAGTGTTTTGAGGCGGTTGCATAGCTGACTTCGTTCAACATCGATCTCGTGTCTTCCCTTTGCTCGTCATCATCGACGCGCCAAAAAATCCGGATGCGCCATTTCTGCCGATAGAAAAATTCGACCAAGCATAAGGGCCGAAGCTTGCTCGAAACGGGTATGTTTGAGGCTACTTATTTATAACCTGCCGCATTTACCGAACATTAACCATCAAATCGATTGGGGGCGGTCTGATCCTCTAAATTAAGAACTTGGAAATGCTTCAAGCCCATTTTCATCCTCACGTGACGGGTTTGGTGTCCGACGAAAAATGGAACCGAGTGGCATGATGCCGAACCGTTTGCGCCGGTAAAAACCCGGCATGTCCCTCTCTTGTACCGCGTTAAAGGGGCAACTATGTCTAGCATTAACTTCAATTCGAGCGCTACGACCGCTCTCCAGACTCTGCGCAACGTCAACAGCAAGCTGAGCGACACGCAGAACGCCGTTTCCACAGGCCTCAAGGTCTCGTCCGCTTCCGACAACGCAGCTTACTGGTCCATTTCCACGACCATGAAGTCCGACAACAAGGCTCTGAACGCTGCGACTGATTCGCTGGGCGTTGGCGCTGCGAAAGTCGACACGGCTTACGCTGCAATGGACAGCGCGATCGAAGTCGTTAACGAAATCAAGACCAAGCTGACGACCGCAAGTGAAACGTCGGTCGACAAGGACCAGGTCCAGCTCGAAATCACCAAGCTGCAGCAGCAGCTTTCTGCTATCGGCCAGGCTGCATCCTTCAACGGCGAAAACTGGGTCGTTCAGGGCAACACTGCCTCCACGACGTCGGTTGTCGATGGCTTCATTCGTGAAAGCAACGGCGCAGTCAAGGTTACGACGGCATCCTTCGAAGCCGGCAGCTACGCAATGTTCGAATCCATCGATGATGGTGAGGGTTCCGGCGGCGTTCTCGGCAGCGTCATGGAAATCTCGCTGACCAGCTCTATGACTCAGGGCGATATCGACGACTACATGACGACTGTTGAGACGGCTCTCAACACGCTGACGAAGGGCGCAGCTGCTCTCGGCGCTCTGTCCACCCGTATCGATCTGCAGAGCGATTTCGCAAGCAAGATTTCCGATGCCATGGACGCCGGTGTCAGCAAGCTGGTCGATGCCGACATGGAAGAAGAGTCTGCCAAGCTTTCTGCTCTGCAGACGCAGCAGCAGCTGGCAGTTCAGTCCCTGTCGATTGCAAACTCCAGCTCGCAGACAATCCTGTCGCTGTTCCGCTAAGCCGGATCGAAATTCTAAAAGGCCGGGTTTTGCACCAGGCCTTTTTCTTTGTCTTAATCTTGGTTAACAAAGTATTTACTTCTTTTTTCTCAAATTAACCATATGTTCATCAATTATTTTCCAGTTGTTAACCTTAATAAGTTTAGATCAGGTCATCGAAGCGACGGCTGGGGATTGATATATATCATTCAGCAGGCATGAGGCTGATTGTCGTTTACCGGTAAAACCGGAATGTCCCTTCAATTATATTTGCCAAAGGGGCAATTAATACTATGACCAGCATTTTGACCAACACTTCTGCTATGTCTGCACTGCAGACGCTGCGCACGATCAACTCCAATCTTTCTACGACTCAGGATCGGGTTTCTTCTGGTGAGAAGGTCGGTCAGGCTTCTGACAACGTGGCCTACTGGTCGATTTCCACCACCATGAATTCCGACAAGAAGTCGCTGAACGCTGCAACGGACGCTCTGGGCGTTGGTGCTGCAAAGGTCGACACCGCTTACGCCGCCATGGACAGCGCTCTGGACGTCGTAGACGAAATCAAGGCTAAGCTGACGACTGCCAGCGAAACTTCCGTCGACAAGGATCAGGTCCAGCTCGAAATCACCAAGCTTCAGCAGCAGCTGACGGCAATCGGCCAGGCTGCATCCTTCAACGGCGAAAACTGGGTCATCCAGAGCGACTCCAGCTCTGAAACGACTGTTGTCGATGGCTTCATCCGCAATTCGGATGGCACCGTTAAGGTAACGACTGCCACGCACGAAGCTGGCACCTATGCAATGTTTGCCACGATTGACGATGGCAAGGGCAGCGGCGGCGTTCTGGGCAGCGTTATGGACATCGTTCTGGACAGCTCCGCAACGCAGGGCGACATCGACGCATTCATGACGACCGTTCAGACAGCGTTCGACAAGCTGACGATCGGTGCTGCTGCTCTTGGCGCGCTCAAGACCCGTATCGATATGCAGGACGACTTCTCCAGCAAGCTGAGCGACGCAATCGAGTCGGGCGTAAGCCGCCTGGTCGATGCCGACATGGAAGAAGAATCAGCCAAGCTTTCCGCTCTGCAGACGCAGCAGCAGCTTGCAGTTCAGTCCCTGTCGATTGCAAACTCCAGCTCGCAGAACCTGCTTACCCTCTTCAGAGGTTAATTTCAGCTTCAAGTTTAGAAAAAGCCGCGCTTCTGCGCGGCTTTTTTTTGTTTTTCTTGGGAGGATTAAAGTCATTTATTTACAAATAGTTAGCATATATTAACGCTCAGATCTGTTGTTAACTTGGCGTTCATCTAGGTAAAAAAACTCCTACGATTAAAGCTTTGTTAACCATAAGGCTGTTTTCTGTGGTCATCGAAACAGCGCACCGAACGAACAGGTCGGTAAGCATGAAGCTGCCTGTCGCGTTTCCCGGCAAGACCGGAATGTCCCTTCTTATAAAGATTGCCAAAGGGGCCAATTAGATGACCAGTATTTTGACCAACACTTCCGCGATGTCCGCCCTCCAGACGTTGCGTTCGATCAATACCGATCTCTCCGGCACGCAGGATCGCGTTTCGTCCGGTTATAAGGTCGCACAGGCCAAGGATAACGTCGCTTACTGGTCCATCTCCACGACCATGAACTCGGACAACAAGGCGCTGAACGCCGCATCCGACGCGCTTGGTGTTGGCGCTGCAAAGGTTGACACGGCTTACGCTGCGATGGAAAGCGCGATCAGCGCCGTTGACGAAATCAAGTCCAAGCTCGTGACTTCCTCCGAAGAATCCACGGACAAGGGACAGATTCAGCTCGAAATCAGCAAGCTTCAAGAGCAGCTTTCCGCAATTGCTCAGGGCGCGTCCTTCTCCGGCGAAAACTGGATGGTGACCGGCGACTCGACGCAGGCAAGCGTTGTTGACGGCTTCATTCGTCAGAATGACGGTACGGTAAAAGTTACCACCGCAACCTTCGCAATTGCATCTTACGCAATGTTCGAAACGATCTCCGATGGCGTGGGTGAGGGCGGCCTTCTGGGCGACGTCATGACCATCATGCTGACCAGCGAATCGACGCAGGAAGATATCGATGGCTTCATGACAACCGTCGAGAACGCCATGAGCTCGCTGACGGACGCTGCCGCTGCTATCGGTGCTCTTCAGACCCGCGTCGATCTGCAGGATACCTACTCCGCCAAGCTTTCCGACGCCATCGAATCGGGTGTCAGCCGCCTGATCGACGCAGACATGGAAGAGGAATCGGCCAAGCTTTCCGCGCTCCAGACGCAGCAGCAGCTGGCAATCCAGTCTCTGTCGATTGCGAACTCCAGCGCACAGAACATTCTCTCGCTCTTCCAGCAGTAAGTCTGGGCACGGGGATAACAGGATTGGCCGCGCCTCCACCGGAGCGCGGCCTTTTGTATTAAGGTCAAGGGTTTGATCTCCCGTGATTTTTTACCTGACGCAAGCTTCGCCATAGCTTCGCGTGGTAATTCACTTGCGCGGGGTTTCGCCTTTGGTTAACTCAAGGTTAACCGGTTGCGCCGGCCTGCTTCGCACCTCTTCATGATGAGAGCGTATACCGCCAGAGCATGGCATGTCCTTCTACTCGTCGCGATATTGGTGCCATGACAAAGATCATTTCCTCAAGCTACGTGCAGAGCGCTCTTCAAACGCTTCTTTTCAGCAACGATACTTTGCAAAAGACGCAGGAGAGAACGACGTCCGGCCTCAAGGTGGGTTCGGCGGCGGATAATGCTGGCTATTGGTCCGTTGCCACGAACTTGAAGTCGGAAGGAAGTGTCTTGAGCAGCGTGGGTGACGCGCTCAACCTCGGTGCCTCCAAAGCCGATACGGCCTATGAAGGCGTCAACTCCATGATCGACATCGTCGACCAGATCATGACGCAGCTGACGACCGCTTATGAATCGGGAACAGATCGGGATTCTATCAACAAATCCATAACGGCTCTAAAGAGCAACCTTGTTTCCGTCGCTCAGGCCGCAAGCTTTTCCGGCGATAACTGGTTGTATAATACCTCGGACCAACTGGCCGAAAACCGGTCCATTCCCTATTCCTACAAGAAGGGTGCAGACGGCGGTGTGACGCTTCAGTCGCTGACCGTTCCCACGGCTGAAACGACCATGGTCGATACCAGCGATGCAAGCAGAGGCCTGCTCACCAAGACGATAGATGCCAGCGCTTTGAACCCCGATGGCACGTCCACCGGTTCACGCGAGTATTATCTCGTAGACGTCGATGCCGCCTCCGGCACCACCGGGCAGGAAATTTCCATCTCCAACGATACGACCCAGGAAGAACTGGACGATATGGTTGCCGTCGTTGGCGAGATTTCCTCTCGGCTCAACCAGCTCGGCAGTTCGCTTGGCACCATGTCCAACCGAATCGATCAGCAGACGACATTCGTCGGCGCGCTGAACAAATCGCTGGATACCAGCGTAAGCCGTCTCGTTGACGCTAACATGGAAGAGGAGTCGACCAAGCTCACCGCCTATAAAACCCAGCGCGACCTGGCGGTCGAGGTGGTTTCGATGGCGAACAGCCATCGCAAGAGCCTCGCCAATCTCTTCGCTTAAGGTGGCTTCATCCTCGCACAAGTTTGGCTCTCTAGCTTGCATCCTTGAATAGCTGCCATTGTGCGGGGTGCTTTTTGAAGCAGTCCTTCTGGCAGCACCAAACGGCTTGCGGATGAACGCGGGCCCTTCTCAAGTTGAAGAAGACAACTGCCATGTCTGGTGCCGGGTGCGTCGATGAGTGAAGCGCTGACTAAATATCTCAAGGACTTCAGCCAGTTCGTTCCGGCGGAAGAGCCTGCGCCGCTCGCCATCGAGATGCCGGCCTTGTCCCTCGACGATGATTGGGCGATTGAGCCTGAGCCAGCCGTCGATATCGAAGAAGAAAAGCGAAAAGCCGCTGCGGAGGCTGAGGAAGTCACGCAGCAGAAGCTCCGTGCCGAGCATGAGGCCGAACTGGAAGCCCTGAAAGCCCAGCACCAGCAAGAGCTGGAAGCCCAGCGCGTCAGGTTCGAGGATGAGATTGCCGGGCACCTTGCGACTTCCGTCATCTCCATGAAGCAGGCAATCGCGTCGAATGTCGAAGATGCATGCTTCAAGCTTTTCGCGAATCTTATGGAGCGTGACATGGCCGAAAGGGCCGCGTCAGAGCTTTCTCAGCAGGTGCTTCGCGAGATCGAGGGCGGCTTTGCAGGCACGATCAGGATCAGCGGTCCCGACCGTCTTTTGACGAAGATGCGCGAAGACCTGCGGGATGTCGACAACCACATCGATTACGATGCTTCGGACGATATTGATATTCAAGTTCAAATGGATAGTTCGGTTTTGATGACGAGACTGGCAGAGTTTTTCCAGACCCTAAGAGGATTGTCGGATGAGTGAGAGCGAAAATCACCACCACGGCAAGAACGAAATCATCATCGTGAAACGCCACAAGGGCGGTCATGACGGTGCCCATGGTGGTGCCTGGAAAATCGCTTACGCCGATTTCATGACGGCGATGATGGCCTTCTTCCTCGTCATGTGGCTGGTCAACGCCTCCAACGAAGAGACGAAGGCCTCCGTCGCGAGCTATTTCAACCCGATCAAGTTGACGGATGAGAAGCCCGCGGAACGCGGCTTGAAGCAACCCGCCAAAACCGCCAAGGGCGAGGAAAATCAGCAGAAATCCGAAACCAAGGCTGAAAAGCCTCGGGAAGGTGACGCTGCTGCCAGCGGTCAGGATATGACCTCGTCTTCGGGCGAAAATGTCAATTACTCGGAACAGGCCCTTTTTGAAAACCCTTATGCCGTTCTTGCAGAAATTGCGCAGGAAGTTGGCCAGCAGGCAAATATCAGCGTGAAGGGCGAGGGTGGCGCAGCCGAATCCGGCCCGGCGACCGGTGCTTCTGGCGGTGAGGCATATCGCGATCCTTTCGACCCGGACTTCTGGAGCAAGCAGGTAGACGTACCAAATCAGCCGAACGCCATTTCGGTGCAGGATACGAGCCTGCCGGAGAAGGCGCCGAAGCCTCAGGATGCAAAGGCGGCAGCGCAAAAGCAGGATGTTGCAGGCATTATTGGAGACCCGAACGACTTGGGGCTCCCTCCAAACGCGAAGGCGCAAGCGACTGCGGAAGTCTCAGATGACGCGACGGATGTTCAGGATGCAAAGCCTGTAAAAGTCGCGGCAGCCACACCGCAGGCCAAGCCGGATGTCGCTCCAGCAAAGCCGGATGCTCAGCCGAAGCCGTCACAAGCTCAGGACAAGACGGCAAAAGAACTGCGCGACGAGATTTCCCAGCAGGTCGCCGGTGTTGCCGGCAAATTGGCGGAAGGCATCGTGGTGACGCCTGCCGAGGGTGGAACGCTGATTACCATTTCGGAAAAGGCAAGCAATGCGATGTTCGATGTCGGCTCTGCCGTGCCGCAGAGAAACCTTGTGCTTGCAATGGCAAAGATCGGCGAAGTGCTGAGCAAGCAGCAGGGTGCGGTGGTTATTCGCGGCCATACGGATGGTCGCGCCTATAATAGCGGTGGCAAGGACAACTGGACGCTGTCCATGGATCGCGCGCACGCAGCCTATTACATGCTGGTGCGCGGCGGGCTGGATGAAACGCGCATAAAGCAGCTGTCCGGCTTCGCCGACCGCCGCCTGCAAAGCTCTGACGATCCATTGAATGGCGCGAACCGCCGTATCGAAATTCTGCTAGAGGACGGTTGAGGCGACACAATGATGAGAGCCACTCACATTGCTGCTTTGCTGATGAGCGCTTCCGGGCTTCTGGGGGCGGGCACAAGCCATGCGCAGAGCGATCTGCCGCCATCGAAAATTCTGCGTTCCTTGCAGTTCGTGCAGGATTCGGTGGTGATGGGCGATCATGCCGCGCGCGATATGCAGAAATATCTGCTCGAAACCTTCGACACGACGCTTCGGACCTCGGATCCGTCGATCTTTTCCGATTCCAAAAACGCCGATGCGGCTTTGGCATACATCATGAGTGGCGGTAATCCCGCGACGCTGGATTATCTCGTCGCGCGTGATGTGCAGGGCTATTTCGACAGTCGCGTCATCAACGTCTTGCAGAAATATTTCACCGGTCGGGGTGGGCAGGTAGAGAAGGTCGTGGCCGATCTGATCCCTGAATATCAGAAAAACCGGCTCGGACCCTACCTGATGCTGATTGCGGGCAATATCGCAATCAACCGCGATCCGGTAGCGTCTCTCGCCTTCTTTGACGATGCAAGACTGACGGCTCCCGGAACGATTATCGAAGAGGCCGCGTTGCGCCGTTCGATTGCGGCGGCCATGCAGGCGAAGCAGCATGAAAAGGGCCTGATCTACATCCGGAAATACGCGGTGCGATTTCTGCATTCGCCATACGCATCGCAATTCGCCGATCTTTTCGTGAGCTTTACGATCGAGAACTACGGCCCGGTGACGACGCAGGATGTGGAAGAAATTGCGGAGTTGATGGATGCCGAGCGCGCGGAGGAAGTCTATCTGCGCATAGCCCGGCAGGCTTCGCTGCGAGGTCAGGTGCCACTGGCGCAGTTTGCCACGGAAAAGGCGAATGCTCTTTCCGACGAAACCGGCGACAAGACGCGCGAAGCGCTATCGAAACTCTATTCCGGCTTGGCCAATGTTTCGAGCGATGCCGTCGAGATTGCCAATGAGGCGCTGTCTAGCATTCCCGCCGACGAGTTGTCGCCGCGTGATCTGGCCCTGCGTGATGCTGCAAAAGCAATCGCCGAACAGATCGTGCGGGATCCGGCCACCTCACGCGCAGGCAATGCTGCCGAAAACCAAATGATTGCCAGCGGCGACGATCCCCGTGCGCCCGCTGCCGTAGAGCCCGTGAGCGGCTCTTCCCCGAGCACCCAGGATGCGGTGCCGCTGAAAACCTTTTTCGACAAGAACCGCGCTCGGCTGAACGAGATCGATTCCCTGTTGAAGCTGGAGGAGAGATGAAATGAACGTTGTCACCAATCTCATGCCCAACCCGTCCGATACGGCGAAGGTGAATGCCCGGCAGGATAGGAGCGGATCTTCTAACCAGGGCGGTTCCGGTTTTTCCGATACGCTCGGTTCCTTCGACAAGAAGCCGACCGCATCCCAGCCCTCCAGCAGCGGGTCGAGTTCGGCTGCATCGAACTCATCTTCCTCCAGCGCCAGCAGCACGACCAGCAGCAGCGCCAGCACGGCTTCATCGGCCTCTTCGCAGTCAACGACGGCCAATAACGGGACCGCATCGCAGACGAGTGGAAGTGCGACGCCAGCCAACGCGGCGGCTGCGAAACCTGCGACGACACTTCCAGCTGTGAAGGGCCTCCCAGACACGACTTCATTGGGAGGCGCTCTGACGGCGGCCACCGGCGAAGTTCCTGCCGCTACCGCCCTGCCACAGACGGGTGTCGCGATGCCGACGGAGCCGCTGGACCAGAGCGAAATCGCGGGCATCACGGATGCGCTCAGCGATCTGGCGAAGCTTGTCAACGCTTTGGCAAATGGCAAGCCTCTTGAGGCGACCGCCGAGGGAGAAGATGCCGAGGGCGTAGTCGAAGACACGACGGATGAAGAGGGTGACGCGGCGGATACACCCATAGCCGACGATAACCTTCTATCGCTTCTAGCGGCAAGCACGATGCCGAAAGAGCAAGCCGCGACAGCTGTTGGCGGCTCCGATGATAAGCAACCGGCAAAGGGCGCGTTGACCGGCCTGGCGGGTCTTGCCGATGGCACTACTGCGGTGGACGGTGACGCGACTGCCTCCACGACCGTCGTAAAGCTGACGAAGGAAAATGCACCTTCTATCGATATGCATATCGCCGCTGCCGAAGATGGTAAGGTGAAGGTGGATGTTTCCATGGCATCGGGCGCACATACGGACGTCGTCCAGGTGGTCGATAGTCGCCGATATCTTGCGCTGGCACCGACAGCCAACGCGGCTGCCATCACATCGGCAGTCACTTCCGATCCGGATTGGGCGACTGCCATGAGCGGCCAGACCAGTTCGACGCCGTTGGTAACCAGCACTGGCCAAGTGGTCCACACGCTGAAAATCCAGATGAACCCGGTCGAGCTTGGCCACGTAACCGCGGCGCTGAAACTGGTCGGCGATGAGCTGAGCGTTCATCTCACGGCCCACACGCTGAAGGGTTATGCGGAACTGCAGAAGGATGGCTCCAGCATCATGGACGCTCTCAAGGCTCAAGGCTTCAGCGTGGATCAGGTAACTGTTTCGGTCGCCACCGGTGCCGATCGTCAGGATAGCGCCACTGCCAACAGGCAGCAGGGCGATATGAACCAGCAGAGCGCCCAGCAGGGCAGCCAGCGCGGCAACGAAGAGCGGTCGCAGGAACAGTTCTATCGGCAATCACGCACCAGCGTCTCCGAGGAAATAAGCAGCAATGATATTTCGGTTCAGCCTGAAGCACTTGATCGCGTTACCAGCGCTCGTCCTGACCACGTTTACCTGTGAGGCTTCCCAACCGGTCGCCACTGTGGAATGCGAACGGCAGATCCACAGTGCGGCGGGCAGCTACGACATTCCTGAGGGTATTCTCTATTCCGTGGGATTGACGGAGACGGGCCGCAAGGGCTCGCTGAGCCCCTATGCGATCAACATCGAGGGCAAGGCTTACTTCCCGGCAAGTCTGAACGAGGCCTATCAGCTGGTACAGGATGCGCAGCGACGCGGTGCCAAGCTGATCGATATTGGCTGCATGCAGATCAATGTCTATTTTCATGGCACCGAATTCAACTCCATCGGCGAGATGTTCGACCCGGCGAAGAACGTTGCCTATGCCGCAAAGTTTCTAAGGCGGCTCCACGACAGGCATGAGACCTGGACGATGGCGGTAGCAAGATACCACGCAGGTCCAAACAACGACCCCGCCCAGCAGCGCTATGTCTGCCGTGTGATCAGCAATCTGGTTGCCACCGGCTACGGTCAATGGACCGCCAACGCCCGAAATTTTTGCCAGAGCTAACCAACTTTAAGTTGTTGTTAACCTCTTTGGATTAGCCCTTCCGGGAAATGAGGCAGGATTCCGTCAAATGTGACGAGTCAATCCCCAAGATATTTTCCACAGCCTTATCCCACAAAAAAATATCCTAATTTGAGCGAAGGCATACTATATATAGTTCAAATCAGCACAATATGGTTAATCAACTATTAATTTGTACCTGTGTTTTCCCATAATTGTGGGAGATTCGCCCGATTCGTACACCCTAGGACGTAGGTGAGCTACACTGATTCGGAGGCGGACGAATGATCGTGGTAGTTGATGAGCGAAAGCTCGTTAAGGACGGGTACACAGCCCTTTTCGGGCGAGAGGGAATTCCCTCGACTGGATTTGATCCAGCAGAATTTGGAGAGTGGGTTAACACCGCAGCGGACTCGGACATCGCTGCGATTGAAGCGTTTCTGATCGGCCAGGCAGAGACAACGCATGAACTCCCAAGAACGATCCGTGATCGTTCGCAGGCACCGGTTATTGCAGTCAGCGATCAGCACTCGCTCGACGCAACACTGGCCCTGTTCGATTGCGGTGTGGATGATGTCGTGCGCAAGCCGGTTCATCCGCGTGAAATCCTTGCACGGGCAGCGGCCATTCGCCGCCGCCTTCAGGCGATTACGCAGTTTACGGATATCGGCCCGATCCGCGTTTTTTCGGACGGTCGCGACCCGGAGGTCAACGGCGAAGTATTTGCACTTCCCCGCCGTGAGCGCCGTATCCTTGAATACTTAATCGCCAATCGCGGACGTCGCGTTTCCAAGTCGCAAATCTTCAACGCGATCTACGGCATTTTCGACGAGGAAGTCGAAGAAAACGTGGTTGAAAGCCACATCAGCAAGCTGCGCAAGAAACTGCGCAAGAAGCTGGGCTTCGACCCAATCGACTCGAAGCGGTTCCTCGGATACTGCATCGACTGGTCCTGATAGACATCGCGGGTTTCAACGGAACCCGCGATTTTTGTTTAGAGCATTTTCGCCTTTCTCAAAAACGCTTCAATGCTCTAAGTCTTTGTTTTTACGAATTGTCCAGACGCAAAACCGCTTCGCACTTTTGCTGGAAATGCTCTCGTCAATTCAATTGCGTATTTCAGTTTCGACCGGCTTCTGCCGGTCTTTCTTTCTGGGCCAAGCCTGCCTGCCGCCAACCTCGCAACCGATGAAATTTTCGATCAGCGACGAAAGCAGACAGCCTCACGCAAGGCCCGCATCTTAACTTCATTACCAACAGGATTAGAGGATTCGACATGAGCCTTTTTGGAACGATGAAAACCGCCGTATCCGGCATGGGCGCGCAGGCCAACAAGCTCGGCACGGTTGGTGACAATATCGCCAATGCCAGCACCACCGGCTACAAAGGAGCATCAACTGCTTTTTCCACGTTGGTCCTCTCTTCCAGTGGCGGCAACTACAACTCCGGTGGCGTGTCTACGAGCGTCAACTATTCTATCTCGCAGCAGGGCGCGCTTCAGGCAACGCAGTCTTCGACAGACCTTGCCATTTCGGGCGATGGTTTCTTCGTCGTACAGGATACCGCAGGCAACGTTTTTCTGACGCGCGCAGGATCGTTCACAGCAGACTCTGACGGCAATCTGGTCAATGACTCTGGCTTTACGTTGCTGGGCTATGAATACACCGGAACAACGCCGACCACCGTTATCAATAGTTACGACGGCCTTGTGCCGGTTAACGTCAAGGCCAATGGCATGACGGCAACGCCCTCCACCACCGGTTCGTTGACTGGTAACCTCAGCGACTCAGCGCCTATTCTGGATCCCACGGTAGATTTGAACGACAATACGTCCACAGTCACCGTGGACCAAATCAGCGTCGTGAAGACCTCAGCCACTGGCTATGATTCCTTAGGCAATACTATCAAGTATGACTTCTACTTCGCAAAGAATGGCGACGGCACATGGGACGTCGCGGTCTACGACTCGTCGAAGGGGTCCTCTACTGGTTTCCCGTATTCCGAGGGGCCTGTTGCAACCGACACAATGGTCTTCGATTCAGATACAAAGACATTTGATGTCACGGAACTTACGATCGATGATACCGAAAATGATGTCAGCATCACGATGGATCTGTCCGGCATGACGCAATTTGCCGCATCTACATCGGTAATCGAAGAAGGCGCAATCAACGGCAATCCAGCTGAACAGGTGCAGTCCATCTCCATCTCTGCCGACGGAACTGTCTCTGCAACTTATGCAAAGTCGCAGCCAAGGCCGCTCTTTCAGATACCTCTTGCTGATGTTGCAAGCCCGGATAAGCTTAGCGTTCTCTCTGGCAACGTATTCCAGACCAGCGCCGAGTCCGGTGTCGTAACACTCGGATTTGCCGGTCAGACAGGCTTCGGCACGATCAATCAGAAGCAGCTTGAATCGTCCAACGTCGATATCGCTACCGAACTGACGGAGATGATCCAGGCTCAGCGCAGCTACACGGCAAATTCCAAGGTCTTCCAGACGGGTTCCGATCTGATGGAAACTCTCATCAATCTGGTACGATAAGTCTTAGGGGACGAGTGGATGTCGCTTAACACGGCGCTTAATACAGCAAAGGCAACTCTGAGCAATACTGCGCTCCAGAGCGCTGTCGTCTCGAACAATATTTCGAGCGCCAGTTCTACAGATTATAATCGCCGGGCAGCGATAACCACTACCAATGCGTCCACGGGTGCAATTACCGTAAAGGTAGAACGTGCAGAAGATTCAGCGCTTCTAAAGCAGACGCTCGCTGCAAGTTCTGACGATGCTGGCAAGCAGAAGTTCCTCGACGGCATGAACTCGTTGAGCGTCGTTCTCGGCGGCGAGGAATACTCTGCAGCTCCATCCACATATCTGGCAACGCTGCAGAACTCTTTGCAGAACTACGCGGCTTCGCCAAGCGATGTGACCCTTGCTTCTGCCGTTATCAGCGCATCGACAGACGTCGCCAATGCCCTGAACACTTCCACTCAGTCGGTCCAAAATCTGAGAGCGGATGCTGACACGGAAATTGCCACGACGGTAAAGACGCTTAATCAGCTTCTGTCTGACTTCGAACAGGCCAACAACGCTGTTAGGTCGGCTACTGCATCTGGCGCGGATCCTAATAACGCACTCGACCAGCGAGAGGGATTGCTCAAGCAAATCTCCCAGATCGTCGGTATTTCTACCACGGTTCGCTCGAACAACGATGTCGTCATCTACACAACTGATGGCACGACGCTTTTCGAAACCACGGCTAGAAACGTATCCTTCGAACCTCAGGCCGCTTACGACGCGGATTCCGTTGGCAACAGTCTCTACATCGATGGCGTCGCCGTAAAGACTGGTTCCGGCAGCAACACGAATGCCAAGGGTAGCCTGCCTGCGCTGCTTCAGCTGCGTGACGAAGTTTACCCAAGCTACCAGTCCCAACTGGATGAAATCGCGCGCGGTCTGATCAGCACCTTTTCGGAAAAGGACGGTTCCGACAATCCTATTGCCGGACTTTTCACGACCAGTGATGGCTCCGATGTCGATTTTGAGACCGCTGAAATCATTCCTGGGCTGGCCGGTCTGCTGACGGTTTCGCCAGATGCAATATCTGACACAACCAAGCTGCGCGACGGCAGCATTGCGGGCGACAGTCCAAACACGGATGGATCGAGTGGTTATTCGGACGTACTCTACAAGTATATCGCAGGCATGAGCACTCAGGTCGAGTTCGATCCCAAGGCTGGAATTTCTACCAATGCCAGCTTGCTGAGCTTTGCGACGGACTCGGTCGGTTGGGTTGAGGAATACCGTAGCAACGCTACATCGGCTGCTGAAAACACGTCCGCCATGCTGACGAAGTCCAAGGAAGCCTATTCCAACGCGACAGGCGTCAATCTGGACGAGGAACTGATCCAGCTTCTGGATATCGAGCAATCCTACAAGGCGGCGGCGAAACTCATGTCCACCGTTGACGACCTGCTGAAAACATTGATGGAGGCAGCGAACTGATATGAAAACATCTTCCATCTCCTCTCAAACCATTAGCAACGCCATGCAGCTGACCGTCTCCAATGCCCAAACGGAAATTGCCAAGCTTCAGAAAGAAGCCGTGACCGGCACCTATGCCGATACCGGACTGGAGCTCGGGACAAGAACGTCCACAAGTCTCGATTACACGCGCGAGAGCAGCCGGCTTCAGTCCATCATCGACTCCAACTCGGTTGCCGAGCAGCGTATGGATGCTTCCCAGCTGGCAATGGAGAACATGTCTTCATCTGCGCAGACGCTTCTCAATTCGGTCATCGCGCTCAGCGGCAACACGGATGGTAGCAGCCTTGCAGTTGCGGCAAACACCGCGACCTCGGTTCTTGAGAACTTCACCAGCTACGGCAATACGGCTGTGAACGGTGAGTATCTGTTCTCGGGCATCAATACGGATGCGCAGACGTTGGGTGATAGCTTCATCAGCGACATCACGACGGATTTCAACGACGCATTCAACACAGCCTTTCCGGATCCATCATCTGCGACTGCAGACGATATGAAGACGTTCCTTGAGGACTATCAGAGCGGCTTCGACTGGTCTTCCTGGACCAGCGCGTCGGAAACGACGATGAGCAGCCGCATTAGCACTTCGGAAACCGTATCTACATCCACGACCGCCAACTCGGATGGTTTCAAAAGCCTGGTACTGGCGAGTGTGATATCGTCCCAGCTGGTAAACTCTGGATTGAGCACCGGTGCCCTGGCGGTGGTGAACGATACGACGACCAAACTTGCTGGATCTGCCATTTCGGGCATCGACACTCAGCGCGCACAGATAGGCTTGTCCCAAGAGCGCGTCGAAAAGGCGAATACCTATATGAGCGCGCAGAAGACCATTATCGATACGCAGCTGAACGACCTCGTCGGCGTGGATACCTATGAGGCGTCGACGCGCCTGACCACGCTGCTGAACCAGGTCGAGACTTCCTACACGATTACTTCGAAGATTCAGGGGCTTAGCCTCGTGAACTTCCTCTAGCAGGAACTATACCGCCGATGACGGGCGGCAAATTGGGCCATGAAGGAAAGATAAATGTTCCAGTTTTCATATGCGGAGATAATGGAGGATGACCCCAATATCGCCCGTGATAGGGAAAGACAGGTTTTAGAAAGATCGATCGAGCTTTTGGAGGTCGCCAAGCTTCGGGAGAGCTACGGCAAGGACGGTATAGAGGCAATATTTTACACCAGACGCGTTTGGACACGGTTCATAGACGATCTCAAGCAACCCGAGAACGAGCTGCCCGTGGAACTGAAAGCCAATCTGATTTCCATCGCCATCTGGATTTTGCGGGAATGCGAACAGATACGCAAACGCAAATCGAAGAACTATCAGGGCATTATTGACGTTACAACCATCATCAAGGATGGATTAAAATGAAAAGTACACTGCGGATTTCCTTGAAGTCTGGGGAAAAGATCTTCATCAACGGCGCGGTATTGCGCGTCGATAGAAAAGTATCTCTCGAATTCCTCAATGACGTGACATTTCTTCTTGAAAATCACGTTCTACAGCTTGAGGATACGACGACGCCTCTGCGCCAGCTGTATTTCATCGTGCAGATGATGCTGATCAACCCGGAAGGCAAGGAGCAGTCCCTGACCCTCTTCCGCAAGTCGATCACGATGCTGCTTGCGACATTCAAGAACGAGGAAATCCGTTCCGAATTGAAACGCATAGATGCCACCGTTTCCTCCGGTCGTCCTTTCGACGCGCTGAAGACGATCCGTGGCCTCTATGCCAAGGAAGAAGCGATCCTCAATAGCCAGGAGATCACTCCGGCGGTAGTCAACGAACTGAGAAGGGAAATCGCACCATGGTAGACGCCGTCACCGGTACGACATCCACGACAACCACGACGTCCACCGCCAAGACCGATGCGGCCAAGGCGACGCTGGATTACGATAACTTCCTGCAGTTGCTCATCACGCAGATGAAGAACCAGGATCCGACGGATCCAATGGACGCCACCGAGCAGGTTTCCCAGCTTGCGACGTTCTCGAACGTCGAACAGTCGATCAAGATGAACACGAATCTGGAGAGCCTTATCTCCGCTTCGTCGCTGTCAAACGCTTCGTCCTACATCGGCAAGACGATTACGAGCGCTGACGGAAATACATCTGGTGTGGTTGCTTCGGTAGAGGTGACCTCTGACGGCTTGACTGCCACGACCGTTGCCGGCTCCAAGATCGCCATCGGCGAAGGCATCAAAATCTCTCAGACAGCGTCTTAACGGGTTCTGTCGAATCGTATAGCATGGTTTGCAGTGGCCGCATGACGCAGGCCACTGATCAAATCGATGATCCGGCGTTGCGACGCCGGATAGACTGAGCGGACTGAGATGAACGAGGCGGACGCTCTCGATATCATGCAAAATGCGATCTGGACGGTGCTGATCGCAGCCGGTCCTGCTGTTTTGGCGGGCATGCTGGTCGGCATTATCATCGCGTTCATTCAGGCATTGACGCAAATCCAGGAAATGACGCTGACCTTCGTTCCGAAGATCATCGCCGTCATGGTCGCAATCGCCTTGTCCGCCCCCTTCGTCGGCGCACAGATTTCCCTTTTCACCAATATGGTCTTCTCACGCGTCCAGTCTGGCTTCTAGCTCGGTTGACGGCGGTCTCTGTCGCGATACGTAACGCCGCTGTTTTCAGTGACGTTCTCGGAAATATTCCAGATCAGCCGTATCTGCTATCCTGGGACGAATTTTAACGGGCCTAAGCTACAGCCTGCGCCACCATCTCGGGGTGCTGTCCGATAACGCGTACATAGGCAACAGCGAAGTCCGGGGCCGTCGCTCTTGCTTGCTCCCAATCTCTCAAAGTTCCAACAGGAACGTGGAAGCGGCTCGCGAACTCCGATTGGGACAGGCCGAGAGCCGTTCTTGTCTTGCGAATCAACCGCGCCCGCTGGCCTCGGTCCATGGCTTCTGCTGTAATATCGAAGTCTTCTTCATCAGACGGGTCAGCAGGCAGAGTGATATGCTCTTTCTTTACCTTTATTGCTCCTTCTAACCGATATGAAACGAGGCTGTTCGTTTCGCCAAACCTTACGAATTGACGGAATTATCAGGTGGTCATCAGCGAGATGGTGCGGCCCCTAAAGTTTGGCCCTGATGAATATGAGAGCCCAGGTTTCCTGGGGTTTCGGAGAAAAATCGTTCATCTGCCCATTGCAGAAAGTGCGATTATCGGTGGCCGGAATAGCCTTATAGGCAAAGAAAAACCCGCTTTCGCGGGTTTTAAAAACTGTATCCGGATGCTGCGTTACGCCAATCCAAGCCGTTGAACGTCAGACCTTCGATAGAATCTGGCAATTTTGCCGGTCGGTTCAAAGATCGGTTTGATCCCTTCCTTGTCCAACGTCTGCTTCAAACCGGCAATCTGTTTGCCATTCTCACGGGCCATTGTGCTCAACGAAATGTGCTTATCCAGAAATTGCTCGACGGCTACCGGATGGACGAAACGTTGGTGGACGCGAGTGCGAGGATGACGCCGCATCTCTACCGGGAGGACCTCGCGCTTAAGAAGTTCGTCGATGGTGACGGTCGTCGTGCGCAGTGCTTTCTCCAGCGCAGCTACATCAAGATAGTTCTCGGCCTCATCAAGGGCCACGTGCGGAAGGACCTCCTGCGGATCAACGAGCAGGTTCTTAAGGAGCAGCTCATCGCCTGACCACGACACCTTTGTCAGCTTGCCGCCGAAAATGAGATCAACGATCTCGGGAACCTTGCAATGGCAGATAGCTGTGGCGATGTGGATCGAGACGAGGCCATCGTGCGACACACAGTTCCGTTGCGCCTTGAGCCGTGCCAGGAGGCTTACCACGCTTTCACGAGAGATGCGCCGGAATACCCTTGCATAGTCCTCCGAGTTCGCATGATGCGGCAGGTGTCCCTGCTGCAGAAGGATATCAAGGAATTGCCATGTGCAGCCCAGGAGGCTGGCTGCCTCAGATGTCGTGAGGAGCTGTGTCTCCAGGACCAGCTGTTCATGCAGAGCTGCACGAGGAAACACGCGTGCGGCCTTTATACCACCATCCGGGGTGGTCGTAGTGTATCCGTATTTCTCAATTACGTTCTTCACCCGGTCAGGCGTAAGCTGGTACTTGACGGCCGCAGAGCGAACGGTGTGGACTTGACGTTCCTTGACTTCGGTGAGGAAGACATCGCCTGCCTCCATGGGAATGTGCTGCTCGGCGTGGCGCTGAAACAGCTCAACGACCGGTCGATAGTCAGGGTCATTCACGAACTTCCGCAGCCAACGACGTGCTACGCCATAGATATCCATGAATTCGGTGGCAGTTTCGATAGCCGCATGAACATGGTGGGAGAGAAAAGACAGGACCGCTTCTTTGCCCTGCTTGGCAATCAGGAAGCCCTCCCGGCGGCATGAGCCATTCATGAATCCATCCGGAATGCGGTTTCGCGCACGTCCGTCCTCAGGAAGGTTTTGAAAATGCCCGATGACGGTGCAGAACTCTGCCGCCACATAGGCCGGGAGTTCGTCCAGAAACTCGGACGCCTTTCCTGCGCCGTTCACGCGATTAGAGAAGTAGGCATCAGCCAGGTCCGGCTCGCGAATTTCAGGAAGGTTCAAACCCAGTGCGTCAGCGCGCCGAGCAATCCATGCGGTGATATCGCCAGCCGAGATTGCCTCCAGGTCGCACCCGTGGATCGGGCATGTGCCGATCACCATCCACCGCCATGCAGCACGAACATAAGGACGTGTGACCGCGCGACCATGCCCTGCAGCCATGTCCTGACAAAGGCAATGGCGGCAAACCCGGAGAGTTGCCATTTCCAATTGTGACCGCCGGACGGATGTCGCCCCGAAGGTCGTCACATTATGCCCGGTTAGCGCAAACCTTTGGAGGCGTCGTGTTGGAACGCCAGACCAAGCCGACAACAAGCCCGCAGTCTCATCATTCATGGTCTGCAGCCCGGACAGGGGCAGGTTGGTCATCCAGCAAAACTCATCCAGATTACGGTAGCTGTTGGCTTTCGCCATCCTGGAAACGAACATTACGCGGCACTCGTCATCATGGAGAGCGACTTCTCGGGCAAGCTTTAAACCGAACATCATTACTTCTTTCGTTTGGCAACTGGTTTACGCAGGTCGGTGAGCGCGTTCTGGGGTACGATGTCCCGCCACTTGCTTCCACGGAAAGGGTTGTCCTCGCGCAGACAGGCCTTGCGGACTTGGTACACACCTTCAAAATCAGACAGCGTGACCTTCCGGCGATTAGCGTCCATCGCGGCAAAGCAGGCTTTTTTGACGTCGTCACAGATCGTGCCGAAGCGTCCTTGCCCTGCCAGTATGAGGCGCGCCGGAAGCTCGTCCTTTTCAGTCCAGCCGGGTTCAAGGCCTGCGTGCTTTACGACGATATTGGACAAAATCTGGTCCGCCGCCCTCAGGTCCCTTGGGTCTTTCAAGAGTTCAAGGCGAACGGTGTTAGAGCGATTGCTCAGCTGATCATCACCACCGCTGATGAAGTTTGCCAAGTCATCGACGCCAGAGAAGATGGCGTGGAGCGGCCAGTTCTTGATCTGGAGAAGGCTCTTCACGTCGCTTTGCACCGACTTGATAGCGTGTTCCGTATTGTGGAGCACCGTGTCCTGCATTTCGTCGATATGAAGGTACTCGACCCTGTGATCACGCAACTGATCTTTCAGGAAGTCGTAAAGTTCTGGATTGCTAATTCGTTTGTTCCGGACGACCGTGCCAAGTTCCTTCAGTATTTTCAGGGCGAGTTCCCTGGAACTGCAGGGCGACGGCGCTTCAATGCTGATCATGGGTCGTACCCACTCGCCCTCCTCATCCTGGTAAGGCTGAAAGCTCGGCTTCTCTCGGAAAAGCTCCTCCAGCATGCGCGACTTTCCCGTATTGGATTCACCGATCACGAAAAGGGCGCGTTCCTTAAAGCCACCACCCTCACGACAGGCTTTCGCGTTGGCAATGAGGTCATCAAGGTGTTTGCTGACCTCATGATATTTTGCGTAGCGCAGGTACAGCTTGTGGAGATGCAGCTTGCGGTCCGACGGGGTCATAGTGGGGGAGTTCATGGCGATGCTGGCGTCGGTCATTCGATCTCTCCAAAATGCGAAGGTTCGTCATTGTTGTTGTCGGAATAGGCGCGAGCTTCCGCCGTGCTTTCCAGCATCTCCTCGGGGGTCGGAGGACCGGCGAACTCACCGCCCTGCGGACCTACGTAGCCGTCGTGGAGCGGGTCGTAGGCGATTTCGTCTTCGTGCAGTTCCACTTCGTTCACCGCGTCTTCCTCCGTGAACGGGCGGCCTTCGAACAACTGGTCGGTAGCGTACGAAATCTCTTCCGGGCGTAGTGTATGAAGGGAGATTCCCGCGCGCATTGCAGCGCTGGTACCAGCACGACGCATGACGTTGATAGCCTCGTACATGATCGGCAGGTTGGCTTCGGACTTCACCCCGTTGCGGCGGTTGAGGTCCTGCTTGGCAAGGTACCATTCTGCCAGCGAGATGTTCGTCGGCATCCCAATGCAATTTTCGACCGTCAGCCAACCTTCGCCGGTATAGACAGACACAGCCGAGAGATCGTTGCGATGCGTGCGCACCGGGTACTCCTTCGAACCATCCTTGCGGCGGAGGGTTTGCAAAACGTCTGAGTTGTAAGGAATCCCGTGAACCGTCACGCCCGCGCTGTCGATGATGCGTTTCTTGATGACACCGAAGATGTGGCGTTTCTCATGACGTCCGGGCATGGCACGCACACGGTAGGTTTTGGTTTTCTGAACCCAGGCTTCGTGCGGGGTCAGATTGTTGAGGCGTGCAGACGGGCGATTGTGGTGGATGTCGCAGATTGCGCGGATCACCAGATTGATGAACTCATCGACTGCCAGAGCCGCGTTTTTCTCAGCGTCATAGTCGTTCTTCTCCACCACGTTGGAGAAGGTGCGCCCGTCGAAGAACATCATGATGTCGCGCGCAAGCGTTTTGAACAGGCTCTCGATGAAGGGGCGCTTCCAAGCTTGACCAGCGGGCGGACGCGTCAACGCAATCTTGCACATGAGGAATGCATCACGCGTCGCATCTGCAATGTAGGGCGCACCATTGTCTGTGTAGACCACCTCAGGACGAACACCGAACCACGGGGTCTTCGCACCCACCAGCTTGGCAATATCCGTCTTGTCGGTCATCACCATTTCGAGGGTATCGACAACAAGGGCCGAGGACGGATTACGTCCTCCTTTGAGTGCCAGCACATAGTTGGTGGACGTGTCTACAGCACCGCAGAACCAGATGCGCTGCGGATTCTCCATCAGGTATTCCTGAATTGCTTTCGGAAGCATTTGCCAAAAGCCGGACCCCTGCATGGCCGTCATGGCATCGGCGTTCCAATCGTCCATCTCGACGTGTTCGCCGGG